>JAFXIZ010000015.1 GCA_017532725.1 Bacteroidaceae bacterium | reverse complement strand
CGGCAATGAAGGATAAGAAATTTTTTGCATTTATCAGTTATCAGCGTCAGGATGAGGAGTATGCCGAGTGGTTGCGCAAAAAATTGGAGCATTATCGTTTGCCGTCGAGTTTGAGGGAAAAGGATGCCTCTTTGCCCAAAGAGATTCGACCTATCTTTCGCGATGCGCTTGAGTTGACGGGTGGGTTCCTTGCACAAGAGATTGAACAGGCGCTTGAACAATCGAAATTTCTTATTGTGATATGTTCGCCGCGTTCGGCTCGCTCGCCTTGGGTAAACAAGGAGGTGGAGTATTTTATCCAATCGGGGCGCACGCAATATATCATCCCCTACATCATCGATGGCGAGCCGTTTGCTCAAGATGAATCAAATGAGTGTTTCCCTCCGGCCTTGCGCGCTCTCACAGCCAACAATGAATTGTTGGGCATCAATATGAACGAACTTGGGCGTGATGCTGCAGCCATTAAGGTGGTGGCGCGAATGTTCGGGTTGCGTTTTGATACGCTGTGGCAACGCTATGAACGCGAACAACGTCGCAACAGGTGGTTAGTGGTTGGTGGTGCGTTGCTTTTCGCCGTAGTGAGTCTTGCCATTGGTGGATATATCTATCGCAATAATTGGAAAATGTTGGAAATTCAATCACGATTTGTTGCCGAAAAGGCTATCGCATTGGCAGACGCCGGAGATTCCTACACGGCTCGATTGTTGTGCTTGGATATATTACCTCACGATTTAAATAACCCCGACCGGCCATATACACCCGAGGCAGATATTGCATTGCGATACGCTTGCGAGCATAATTCCGGCACATTAAGAGGGCATACAGCTGTTGTAATGTCAGCCACCTTCAGCCCCGATGGGAAATATATCATTTCGGCATCAGATGATGAAACCCTCAAAATATGGGATACACAAACCGGGAAATGTATTAAAACATTGGTGGGTCATACAAGTTGGATACGGTCAGCCAATTTCAGCCATGATCCCGATGGGAAATATATCGTTTCGGCATCAGATGATGAAACCCTCAAAATATGGGATACACAAAATTGGGAATGCACCAAAACGCTTGAGGGGCATACAAATTGGGTAAACTCTGCCACCTTCAGCACCGATGGGAAATATATCGTTTCGGCATCAGGAGATAAAACCCTCAAAATATGGGATACACAAAAATGGGAGTGTATCAAAACGCTTGAGGGGCATACAAGTTCTGTAAACTCAGCCACCTTCAGCCCCGATGAAAAATATATCGTTTCGGCATCAAGCGATGAAACCATCAAAATATGGAGTACTGAAAATTGGGAATGCATCGAAACGCTTGAGGGGCATACAGATGAGGTAAACTCAGCCACCTTCAGCACCGATCCCGATGGTAGATATATCGTTTCAGCATCAAGGGATAATACCATCAAAATATGGGATACACAAAGATGGGAGTGTATTAAAACACTTGAGGGGCATACACGTTCTGTATACTCAGCCAACTTCAGCACCGATGGGAAATATATCGTTTCGGCTTCCGATGAAAATACCCTCAAAATATGGAATACTGAAAATTGGGAATGCATCAAAACGCTTGAGGGACATACGAACGCTGTAACTTCAGCCACCTTCAGCACCGATGGGAAATATATCGTTTCGGCATCAAGCGATAGTACCATCAAAATATGGAGTACTGAAAATTGGGAGTGCATTAAAACGCTTGAGGGACATACAGATATTGTAAACTCAGCCAACTTCAGCACCGATGGGAGGTATATCGTTTCGGCATCAAGCGATAGTACCCTCAGAATATGGGATACTGAAAATTGGGAGTGTATAAAAACATTGGAAAGACATACAAGTTGGGTAGGATCAGCCACCTTTAGCCCCAAAGGGAAATATATTGTTTCGGCATCAATTGATGGAACCATCAGAATATGGGATACGAAAACTGGGAGTGTATAAAAACATTGGAGGGGCATACATCTCCTGTAAACTCAGCCAACTTCAGCCCTGATGAGAAATATATCGTTTCGGCATCGTGGGATAAAACCATCAAAATATGGAGTACCGAAAATTGGGAGTGTATCAAAACGCTTGAGGGGCATACATTTTGGGTACAGTCGGCCACTTTCAGCCCTGATCCCGATGGGAAATATATCGTTTCGGCATCGTGGGATAAAACCATCAAAATATGGGATACAACCTATGGGGTTTGTGTAAAGACCATTGAGTGCGCATCAGAAGCCGATGATGCCAATTTCAGCCGGGATGGAAGACAGATAGTCTATGCAACAGGTAGCAAAATTAATATTATTGAGTTTCCTCCTTTGCAGGAATTGATAGATGATACGCGTGAGCGATTTAAAAACAGGGAATTGACCCCCGAAGAACGACGTATGTATTATTTGGAATAGAGAGTTGAGGGGTGAACTACGTCGGAGACGTAGGGCTGTGTTAACCCCACGATGGAGCGCGATAGTGCGTAATCGTGGGGGCAGAACGACTCCTCGCGCCCGATACGTCGAAGACGTTTCACTGTTGTGCGTAACTGTGCAACATCTTCGATGTTGATGCCTTGGGTGCCTCGCCCTACCCCACGTTTCGCTGCGCTCAACGTGGGGTTAACAATGTGTAACGTCTTCGACGTTAACTATTGCTCGTTACTATCTCGCCTACATCGGAGGGAGACGCGAGCGTCGCGTCTCTACGGGGAGAGGGTGACAAGGGCGAAAAGGCAAAAAGGCCTGAAAGGGCAAAAAAGGCAAAAAGGGCGGCAAGGCAACGAGGATGAGAGAAGGCCTAAAAGGGTGGCAAGGAAATGGGGCGAAAAGTGTGGCAGGAGACGCGAGCGTCGCGTCTCTACGGGGAGAGGGTAAAAGGGCGAAAAAAGGCAAAAAATTTTAAATTATTTAAATACTCGTGATTGATTGATATAACATTTTGAACTATATTTGCAAAATTATATATAATGCGATAAATTTTTAATAATGATAAAGTTTATGATGCTTGTTAAAAAATTCAGCACACTGTTTTATGTATGTGTTATGCTATCGGTGGTGTCGATAACAGCCGATGCGCGTGACTACTTGTCGTCGCCTATGCCTAATGCGTGGAGTGCCGATTCGCTTATGACATCGGTATCGCCTACCGATGATATGTGGTGGCTATCGTTTGGCGATACTTGCCTTACGTCGTTGATAGATGAGGCGGTAGCGAATAACCATAACTTACTTGCAGCGGCACAACGCGTGAAGGTGGCTAAGTCGATGTACAACAGCGCCTTGGCAGGTTACTCGCCTGTGATAGGTGTTAACGGCTCGTGGGTGAACAACCAAACGAGTGGTAATATGACGCCTGCATCGACCGACCCGTCGTTGGTGCGTTATATGGAGGCCGGCTTGTCGGTGAGTTGGGAAATAGACTTGTTTGGTAAGATATACTTCAGAGCCAAGGAGGGTAAGGAGCAGTATAATGCTACCAAAGAGGAGTATAACGGTGTGATGATATCGCTATGCTCGCAATTGGCGGCACAATATATTACCTTGCGTACTTACCAATCGCAGATGCGTGTGGCCGAGAGTCACATTCTGTCGCAACAGGCAGTGCTACGCATAACGGAGACTCGATTTGAAACGGGCTTGGCATCGGCACTTGATGTGGCACAGGCCAAGACTGTATATTACAACACTCGAGCCTCTATCCCCCAACTGCAAGCAGCCATAGATAATCAGATAAATATCATAGCCGTATTGTTGGGTGTGTATCCCAATGAGGTGTATGCACGCCTTGCCGTTCCTGCCGATCAGGTAGATTTCTTGCAGGTGGTGAGCGTGGGTATTCCTTACGACTTGTTGCGTCGTCGTCCCGACTTGCGCCAAGCCGAGTATAACATAGCAGCCCAAGCAGCGGCAGTGGGTATTGCCGTGACCGACTTCTTGCCTTCGGTGTCGCTGAATGGTAGTGTAGGTTATGCCTCGCACGACCCTGCCAAGTTCTTCGACAAGGGCAGTTTGGCATTTAACATAACACCGACCTTCCGATGGACCATCTTCAACGGAACGGAACGCATACAGGCTCATAATGCAGCGAAGGCACAGATGCAAGCCACAGTAGAGGTGTATAATAACACTGTACTGACAGCCGTACAGGAGGTGGAGAGTGCAATGTCGTCGTATAAAAACCGAGTGAAACAACTTGTATTCTTGCGCGAGTTGGTCAATGAGGGACAAACCACCCTTGACCTCTCACTCGACTTGTATAAGAATGGTCTTATAGACTTCCAAACCGTACTTGATGCACAACGTCAGATGCTTACTTACCAAAACAGCCTCGAATCGACACGAGGCTCGGCAGCACTTGCGTTGGTAAATCTCTATCAGGCCTTGGGAGGCGGATGGAGCGATGTTAAATAATAATCTTCAAAAAAACATACAATTATGAACAATCGTATTATCGTATCGTTATTGCTTGCCACAACGCTTGTGGTTGGATGTAAAAATAATGACAATACAGCCGTAACAGTGGCTGCGCCCGATATATCGGTGGCGCGAGCCTTGGAGGACTCGGTTACACTGTTTGCCTCATATCCGGGTTATCTTGAGGCTATCAGTTACGTTGACTTGGTGGCACGCGTGAGTGGCTATCAAGAGGCATCGCTCTACACAGCCGGACAGTGGGTCAATAAGGGTGACACCTTGTTTATTATAGAGCCAACGCAATATAAAGATGCCGTAGCGCAAGCCGAGGCAGCCCTTGCCACAGCCAAATCGGAGTTTTACTATGCCGAGAACAACTACAATAGAATGAAGGATGTAGCCAACAGCAACGCAATCAGTGAAATAGACCTTATCAAGTCGGAGGCTGCCTACTATAAAGCCGAGGCAGCCATCAAGAGTGCCGAGGCAGCATTGCAAACAGCCCGTACACAACTCGACTACTGCTACGTGCGCGCCCCCTTCTCGGGTAGAGCCGCTGCATCGAACTATGGTACAGGCGACTATCTGACCCCCGGCGTGAAGGATAAGTTGGCAACCATCTATCAGGACAACGAACTCTTTGCCTACTTCAGCATCGATGATGCGCAATATATGAAGTTGATACAAAACTTGAAAAAGAATAATACCAAACTCGCCCAAGACAACGTAAGATTTACATTTAGCGAGCCACTGCCCCACGAGTATAGAGGTCACATCGATTATATAGCCCCCAACATAGACCTCAGTACAGGAACATTGAAGGTGCGCGTGGTGGTAAAGAACCCTTACGGCGACTTGAAGCACGGTATGTATGCAACCATCCATATGCCCTACTCGCGCAGCCAAAAGGCCATAATGGTAAATGATGCCTCGATAGGAACCGACCAATTGGGTAAATATATCTATGTAGTGAATGACTCAAACCGAGTAGAGATGCGCCACATAGAGATAGGCGAATTGTACCAAGACTCGCTGCGCATAGTGAGCAAAGGTGTAGCCCCCAACGAAATGTATGTGACCAAAGCGTTGCAAAAGGTGCGCGAGGGAATGACTATCAATCCTGTAGAGGAATAAAAAGAAAAAGGTATTCATACAAATAAAAGATAGATTTTTATGTTATCGAAGTTTTTTGTTAAACACCCCATATTTGCCACAGTATTGGCATTGGTAATGGTGCTGGCAGGAGGAATAACCCTGTTTACGCTACCAATAGCCCAATATCCGGAGATTACCCCACCGACGGTACAGGTAACAGCGTTCTATCCGGGAGCCGATGCCGAAACGATAGCCGAGACAGTGGGTGTACCCATAGAGCAACAGGTGAATGGTGTGGAGGGAATGATATATATGAACTCCGTATCGTCATCGACCGGACAATATACGCTCACCATAACATTTGAGGTAGGTACCGATATCGATATGGCAACCGTGCTTGTGCAAAACCGAGTGAGTACGGCACAAAACTCGCTACCTCAAGCCGTAATAGAACAAGGTATCACCACGCAGAAGCAATCGACCAGCATTGTGCTGTTCGTAGCGTTGCGCTCGGATAAGGAGGAGTACGATGGCTTGTTCCTGTCGAACTATGCCAAGTTGAAGGTAACCGATGAGTTGTCGCGTCTGCCCGGCGTAGGTAGTGTATCGGTATTCGGAGCCGATGAGTACAGTATGCGCGTGTGGCTCAAGCCCGATATAATGCAAATGCGAGGAATTACTGCTGCCGAGGTGTATAATGCAATAGCCTCGCAAAACGTAGTATCGCCCGCCGGTAGTGTGGGACAGCAACCTGTGGCAATGCCCGAGGCGTTCCAATTCACGCTGAAGACCGAAGGTATGATGACCGATATATCGCAATTTGGCGATATCATCCTGCGTACCAACGAGTCGGGAGGTTACTTGCGATTGAAAGATGTAGCCGATATAGAGTTGGGCAGTGCAGCGTATAACATATCGGCCAAGTTGAACGGCAAAGAGACAGCCGCAATAGCTATCTATCAGTTGCCCGGCTCCAATGCGCTCGACGTAGCCAACGGCGTGCGCGCCAAGATGGATGAGTTGCAAAAATACTTTCCCGAAGGCGTTGAGTATGAGGTAGTGCTTGATACCACCGAGTTTGTGACAGCATCAATCGAAGAGGTGTTGATAACATTCGTGGAGACTACGTTGATAGTGATGTTGGTAATCCTGCTGTTCTTGCAGAACTTCCGAGCCGTTATCATACCGTCACTTACCATTCCCGTGTCGTTGGTAGCCACATTTGCCGTAATGCAAGTGTTGGGCTTCTCGATTAATACCCTCACCCTGTTTGGTCTTGTGCTGGCAATTGCCATTGTGGTGGATGATGCCATTGTGGTGGTAGAGAATGCTACGCGACTGCTCGATACCGGTCGCTACACCCGACAAGAGGCCGTAATCAAGGCAATGGAAGAGATAACCGGCCCTGTGATAGGTGTGGTATTGGTGTTGCTGTCGGTGTTTATTCCCACAGCGTTTATCGGAGGTATTACAGGCGTGTTGTACAAACAATTTGCCTTGACCATTGCCGTAGCAACCATATTCAGTGGCTTGAACTCACTGACCCTTACACCGGCGTTGTGTGCATTGTTCCTGCAACCCACACGCGAAACAAAATTCTTCTTGTATAAAGGTTTCAACAAGGCGTTTGACGTAACGCTATCGGGTTATGTGCGACTCATCACCTCGATGATAAAGAAGCCTGTTATAGCAATGAGCGTATTTATAGCCCTGTCGGCAGCAGCCTTCTACGGCTTTATGAAGTGGCCCACCTCGTTCATTCCGGCCGAGGACTTGGGATATGTAATAGCATCGGTGCAGTTGCCCAATGCCTCATCGCTCGACCGTACGACAGAAGTAACCGAGCGATTGCAAAAGACCATATCGGCCTATCCCGAGGTAGAGAGTGTGCTGGTTATTAATGGATTCTCATCGCTATTCGGCTCACAATCGTCGAACTTGGCCACCTTCTTCATAGTGCTTGACCACTGGCACGAGCGTAAGGGCAAAGAACACAGTTCGGATGCCATAGTAGCACGAATCAACCGAGATGCAGCCGCCATACAAGAGGCGATAATCTTTGCCGTCAATCCTCCCACCATTCAAGGATTAGGCTCGACAGGCGGTCTTGAGTGGCAACTCGAAGATATCAATAACGAGGGCGTAATGGGTATAGAAAAGGCGTTGGCATCGTTGCGTAACAACCTGAAGGACTACCCTGCCCTTGCGTCGCTTACCTCTTTCTTTGAAGGCTCGACACCACAATACTTCTTGCAGTTTGACCGTAGCAAAGTAGAGTTGATGGGAGTGAATATCAACGATGTATTCAAAGCCCTCGCCTTCCAAATGGGAGCAAGTTATGTCAACGACTTTACCGACTTTGGTCGCGTATATCAAGTAAAGATAAGTGCCGAAGCACAATCGCGCGCCAACATCGAGGATGTAATGAAGTTGAGCGTAAAGAACAAAGATGGCAAGATGGTACCCTTTGCCGCATTTACTTCAGTGCAATCGGTAATGGGTCAGAACCTTGTCACACGCTTCAATATGTATCCGTCGGCCTCGATAACCTGTATTCCGGCAGCCGGAGCAAGTTCGGCACAAGGTATAGCCGATACGGAGAAGTTGGTAGAGAATACATTGGGTAACAACTACGCCTTGAGTTGGACAGGAACAGCCCAACAAGAGAAAGAGTCGGGCTCGTCGGTAACAATTATTTTTGCCCTCGCCATTGTGTTGGTAGTATTTGTATTGGCAGCCCAATATGAGAGTTGGACCGACCCGATAGCCGTGATAATGTCGTTGCCCACAGCCATTCTCGGAACAGTAATAGGCTGCTGGATAATGGGCGAATCGATAAGTATCTACACGCAGATAGGTGTAATTCTGCTCATCGCCCTGTCGGCGAAGAATGCCATCTTGATTGTAGAGTTTGCCCGTGACTATCGCAAGGAGGGAATGCCCATCAAGGAAGCCGCAATAGATGCCGGTCGATTGCGTTTGCGCCCCATCTTGATGACCTCGTTGGCATTCGTAATAGGTGTATTGCCGCTGTTGTTTGCCTCGGGAGCCGGCGCAGCCAGCCGTATATCGTTGGGAGCAGCAGTAGTATTCGGTATGCTTGCCAATACCTTATTGGGAACGCTGTTTGTCCCCAACTTCTGGGTAATGATGCAATCCTTCCAAGAGAAATACTTGTCAGGAATGTTCTCGGAGAAGAAAGAGGATAAGCAAACAGCAATCCCCGAGGAGCAGCCAGAGAAAGAACAGTAGTATTTATGAATAATATATTTGGTGGTCGGTGTGTCGTAGAAAAAAACGGCACACCGATTTTTGTTTGCGAAAGCGTGTATTTCGTGGGGAATTTTTGTGTTATCAAATATGTCAATTAACTTTTAAAATTCAAGAAAAACATATAAATTTGTAACGTAGAATATCTGTATAGAAGCCTATGAGCAAAAGATCCGGCAAGATGATGCTTGCGAAGTTTTGTTACGAGTTGATATACAGAGCGTTACAGTTATATATAAAAATATATACTCGACTATGAAAGGTATAGTACTTGCAGGAGGGAGTGGTACACGGTTGTACCCGATAACCAAGGGTGTGAGTAAGCAGTTACTGCCTATTTACGACAAACCTATGGTGTATTATCCGATATCGGCATTGATGTTGGCCGGTATCAGGGATATACTCATCATATCGACTCCTGCCGACCTACCGTCGTTCCGTCGCTTGCTGGGCGATGGCAGCGACTATGGAGTGCGCTTTGAGTATGCCGAGCAGCCCTCGCCCGATGGACTTGCACAAGCCTTTATCATCGGAGAGGAGTTTATCGGTGACGATGCGGCGTGCCTTGTGTTGGGAGATAATATCTTTCACGGAGCAGGCTTCTCGCAAATGCTGCAACAAGCCGTAGCCGATGCCGAGCAACACAACCGAGCAACGGTGTTTGGGTATCGCGTAGATGACCCCGAGCGTTACGGCGTGGCAGAGTTTGACAAAGAGGGCAACTGCTTGTCGATAGAGGAGAAACCGGCACATCCCAAGTCGAACTATGCCGTAGTAGGATTATACTTCTACCCCAATAAGGTAGTAGAGGTAGCCAAAGGCATCAAGCCCTCGGCTCGAGGAGAGTTGGAGATAACAAGCGTAAACCAGCGCTTTCTTGCCGACCGAGAGTTGAAGGTGCAGACCCTTGGCAGAGGCTTTGCGTGGCTCGATACCGGCACCCACGACTCGCTTGCCGAGGCCTCAATCTTTGTGGAGGTAATAGAGAAACGCCAAGGATTGAAGATAGCCTGTCTTGAAGGCATAGCCTATAGGAAAGGTTGGATAAGCGAGGAGAAGATGCGCCAACTTGCCGAGCCGATGATAAAGAATCAGTATGGCAAGTACCTGCTGAAAGTAATAGATGAGGTAAATCGAGAGGTCGTACACCCCGATTTTGAATAGAACAATAGCATTATGGAAGTTATCAAGACATCAATAGAGGGAGCATACATCATCAAGCCACGCATCTATGGTGATGAGCGCGGCTATTTCTTCGAGTCGTTCTCGCAACGCGAGTTTAACGAGAAGGTGGCGCCTATTGAGTTTGTACAAGATAATGAGTCGAAGTCGATATATGGAGTAGTGCGAGGGTTGCACTTTCAGTACCCCCCGTATGCTCAAAGCAAATTGGTGCGCGTGGTGCGCGGCAGCGTACTCGACATAGCCGTAGATTTGCGTCCCGAGTCGGCCACCTTCGGCAAGTATGAGGCAGTAGAGTTGAGCGAAGAGAATCACTTGCAGTTTTTCATACCGAGAGGGTTTGCACACGGATTTGCCGTATTGAGCGATGAGGCCGTATTTCAATATAAGTGCGACAACTTCTACGCCCCCCAAAGTGAAGGAGCGATAGCGTGGAACGACCCCGATATAGCGATAGATTGGCAGATACCGAGCGACAAGGTAGTATTGTCGGCAAAGGATATGCTGAATAGGCCACTGCGCGAAATGATGGAAACCCTGAAAGCCGTTGAGTGGAACAGATAACCGAGAAAGAACTATAGAGAATATGAAGATACTTGTAACCGGTGCAAATGGACAATTGGGCAATTCACTACGAGATATAAGCGTAGGGAGTAGCGACCAATATATCTTTACCGATGTGGCAGAGTTGGATATAACCGACCGAAGCGCAGTAAACGATATGTTGTGCCGAGAGCAGGTAGATGTAATAGTGAACTGTGCAGCCTACACGCAGGTAGATAGAGCCGAAGATGATGAGGCCAATGCCGACCTCCTAAATCATCGTGCAGTAGAAAACCTTGCCGTAGCAGCGCAGGAGCATAATGCCGTGTTGATACACATCTCGACAGACTATGTGTTTGGAGGAAACAGCCATAACACGCCTTGCAAGGAAGATGAAACTCCCAACCCCACCGGAGTGTATGGCAAGACCAAACTTGCCGGCGAGGAGGCAGTGCAACGCAGTGGATGCAAGTATATCATACTGCGAACAGCGTGGCTGTACAGTGTGTATGGCAAGAACTTTATGAAAACGATGTTGTCGCTGACAGCCGAACGCAGTGCAGTAAATGTAGTGTTTGACCAAGTAGGTACGCCAACCTACGCAGCCCACTTGGCCGGTTGCATACGTCATATTATCGATAGCCGACAATTGGACAAGGTGGGTATATACCACTACAGCAATCAAGGCGTGTGTTCGTGGTATGACTTTGCCCACGCCATAGCCCGACTGTCGGGTCACACACAATGCCGTGTGCAGCCCTGCCACAGCGATGAGTTCCCCTCGAAAGTGGAACGTCCCCCCTACTCTGTTCTTGATAAGAGCAAAGTAGAGGCCACCTTCGGTGTAGAGATAGCACATTGGTACGAAGCCTTGCAAGAGTGCCTTGCAGAGATGAACAGCAAGAAATAAGGAAAGAGAAAATAGGAGATATGAATATACTGATAACAGGCGGAGCAGGATTTATAGGCAGTCACGTTGTGCGATTATTCGTTAATCGCTACCCCGATTACTATATTGTAAATATGGATAAGTTGACGTATGCCGGTAACCTTGCCAACCTTGCCGATGTAGAGGATAAGCCCAATTATAGTTTTGTACGCGCCGATATATGCGACTTTGAAACAGTAATGGGTGTCCTGAAGGAACATCACATAGAGGGCATAATACATCTTGCCGCCGAGAGTCACGTTGACCGTTCGATACGCGACCCATTCTCGTTTGCACAGACCAATGTAATGGGAACGTTGTCGCTCCTGCAAGCAGCCCGTAACTATTGGGAGTCGCTCCCCGAGGGGTATGAGGGCAAGCGTTTCTATCATATATCGACCGATGAGGTGTATGGCGCACTTGACTTTGACAACAGTTTCTTTACCGAAGATACCAAATACGACCCACACAGCCCCTACTCGGCAAGCAAGGCAGCAAGCGACCATTTTGTAAGAGCGTTTCACGATACCTACGGAATGCCCACCATCGTAACAAACTGTTCGAACAATTATGGTCCTTATCAATTCCCCGAGAAGTTGATACCCTTGTTTATCAACAATATACGCCAAGGCAAGTCGCTACCGGTGTATGGCAAGGGCGAGAATGTGCGCGACTGGTTGTATGTAGAGGACCACGCTCGTGCGATAGACTTAATATTTCATAAGGGTCGCATAGCCGATACCTACAATATAGGAGGCTTCAACGAGTGGCGCAATATAGACCTTATCAAAGTAATCATCGCTACCGTCGATCGGCTACTGGGTAATGCCGAGGGAACATCGCTGTCGCTTATCAGTTATGTGACCGACCGTCCCGGACACGACTTGCGCTACGCCATAGACTCGACCAAGTTGAAAGAGGAACTTGGCTGGGAGCCGTCGTTGCAATTTGAGGAGGGAATAGAGCGCACCGTGCGTTGGTATCTTGACAACGAGGAGTGGATGAGGCAGGTAACATCGGGCGATTATCGACGATATTACGAAGAGATGTATAGTAACAGACAATAAATAAAAAACATATAGATTATGAGCAGTAACAATCATATAGTTATTATGGCAGGAGGTATAGGCAGTCGTTTCTGGCCGATGAGTACTCCTGAATGTCCCAAACAATTTATCGACGTAATGGGCTGTGGCAGAACGCTGATACAGTTGACCGTAGATAGATTTCGTGGCGTGTGCGAAGCGTCGCACGTGTGGGTTGTAACCTCGGAACAGTATGTGTCGATTGTACGCGAACAGTTGCCCGAGATACCGGCCGATAATATCTTGGCAGAGCCTTGTCGTCGCAATACAGCCCCCTGTATAGCCTACGTTGCTTGGAAGATAAAAGCGCGCTATCCCGATGCCAATATTGTAGTGACCCCAAGCGACGCGCTTGTAGTAGATACAGCCGAGTTTCGTCGCGTCATCACACAAGCCCTTGACTTTACAGCCAATAGCGATGCCATTGTAACAATAGGTATTCGCCCCAGCCGTCCCGAGACAGGCTATGGTTACATAGCAGCCGGCGCAGCCGTAAATGGCAGTGAGATATGCAAGGTAGAGCAATTCAAGGAGAAGCCCAATCTTGAGGTAGCCAAGTCGTATCTTGCCGCCGGGAACTACTTGTGGAACGCAGGTATATTTGTGTGGAGTGTAGATACCGTGGTAAATTCGATAAAGAGTTACCAACCCGACCTTGCCTCCATATTTGACAAACTGTTGCCCAGCCTCTACGGAGCAGATGAGAAGTCAGCCATAGATGAGTATTTCCCCACTTGTCCCAATATATCGATAGACTATGCAGTGATGGAGAAATCGCCCAATATATATGTTCATCCGGCCGATTTCGGGTGGAGCGACCTTGGCACTTGGGGCTCGCTGCATACACACCTCGCCCACGATGAGGAGGGCAATGCGACTGTAGGTAATGTGCGTATGTTCGACAGTAAGAACTGTATCGTACACGTTCCCGAAAATCGTCGCGTAGTAGTGCAAGGACTCGATGGTTACATAGTAGCCGAAAAAGATAATACGCTGCTGATATGCCGTCTTGATGAGGAGCAACGCATCAAGGACTTCTCGGCAGAATAATAATATACAATAGCAATAAATAGAGAAAACCAGATATTATGAAGAAGGCTTTAATTACAGGAATTACGGGTCAAGATGGCTCATTCTTGGCAGAATTTTTGTTGGAAAAAGGCTATGAAGTACACGGTTTGTTACGTCGTAGTTCATCGTTCAACACCGGTCGTATAGAACACTTGTACCTTGATGAGTGGGTGCGCGATATGAAGAAAGATAGTCTTGTCAACTTGCATTACGGCGATATGACCGACTCGTCGTCATTGATACGCATCATACAACAGATACAACCCGATGAGATATATAACCTTGCAGCACAAAGCCACGTCAAAGTGAGTTTCGACGTGCCAGAATATACAGCCGAGGTAGATGCAGTGGGTACATTGCGCTTGCTCGAGGCCGTGCGCATATTGGGCCTTGAGAAGAAGTGCCGTATCTATCAGGCATCGACCAGCGAGTTGTATGGTAAGGTGCAAGAGGTACCCCAAAAGGAGACAACCCCCTTCTACCCCCGTTCGCCCTACGGAGTAGCCAAGCAATATGGCTTCTGGATTACGAAGAACTATCGTGAGGCCTACGGAATGTTTGCCGTAAACGGTATCCTTTTCAACCACGAAAGTGAGCGTCGCGGCGAGAACTTTGTAACACGCAAAATCACCCTTGCGGCAGCGCGCATAGCGCAAGGCTACCAAGACAAGTTGTACTTGGGTAACCTCAACTCGTTGCGCGACTGGGGATATGCACGCGACTATGTAGAGTGTATGTGGCTCATCTTGCAACACGAGACCCCCGAGGACTTTGTGATTGCTACGGGCGAATATCATACGGTAAGAGAGTTTTGCACACTTGCCTTCAAGGGTGTGGGCATAGAACTACGCTGGGAAGGTGAAGGTGTAGATGAGAAGGGTATAGACGTGGCAACCGGTAAGATACTTGTAGAGGTTGACCCGAAATACTTCCGTCCTGCCGAGGTAGATCAACTCCTTGGCGACCCCACCAAGGCCAAGACCCTGCTTGGCTGGAATCCTTGCAAGACACCATTTGCCGAATTGGTGCGCATAATGGTAGAACACGATATGAAATTTGTCAGGAAGTTGCACCATAAAGCATAAGTTATGATAGATAAGAGTGCAAAAATATATGTAGCAGGTCACCGAGGGCTGGTAGGCTCGGCGATATGGCATAACCTTGAGAGCAAGGGTTATACCAACCTTGTGGGCCGTACCCACGCCGAACTTGACCTGCTCGACGGTGTGGCAGTACGCACATTCTTTGATGAGGAGCGACCCGATTATGTGATACTTGCCGCCGCCCACGTGGGTGGTATTATGGCCAATAATACCTATCGTGCCGACTTTATATATGAGAACCTACAGATACAGCAAAACGTGATAGGCGAGAGTTTTCGCCATAACGTAAAGAAGTTGCTATTCTTGGGTAGCACTTGTATATATCCACGAGAGGCACCCCAACCTATGAGCGAGGATGTGTTGCTGACATCGCCACTTGAATATACCAACGAGCCCTACGCCATAGCCAAGATAGCCGGACTGAAGATGTGCGAAAGTTTCAACCTACAGTATGGCACAAACTATATTGCCGTGATGCCCACCAACCTGTATGGGCCACGTGACAATTTCCACCTTGAAAACAGTCACGTCTTGCCTGCAATGATACGCAAGATACACCTTGGCAAGCAACTGTCGGACGGAAACTGGGAAGAGGTACGCAAGGACTTAAACCTACGCCCCGTAGAGGGAATAGACGGCAGTGCAAGCGAGGAGGCAATATTGCAAGTATTGTCGCGCTACGGCATAACCCCTACTCGCGTAACCTTGTGGGGAACAGGAACACCCGTAAGAGAGTTCTTGTGGAGCGAGGAGATGGCCGATGCCTCGGTTTACATCCTTGAGAATGTAGATTTCAAAGATACCTATGAGGCCGGCAGTCGTGAGGTGCGCAACTGTCACATCAATATAGGTACAGGAAAAGAGATATCGATAAAAGATGTAGCCAACTTGATAGTGAAGTGTGTAGGTTACGAAGGCGAGTTGTACTTTGACGCCAACAAACCCGATGGCACAATGCGCAAACTGACCGACGTGACCAAACTGCATAACCTTGGTTGGCACCACAGCATAGAGATAGATGAGGGTGTAGAGCGAATGTACGCTTGGTATCGCCTCGGCGAGAAGTAACGTGATCGTGGACACCGATAGCAAAATTCAGAAATAGACATAATAATGGAGTGTATAAAACTCTTAAGACCGGCACAATGGAGCAAGAATTTGTTTGTATTCCTGCCTTTGTTCTTTGCGCAGAGCATAACCGACTTACCACGCCTATATGCTTGCTGCGTGGCATTTGTGCTGTTGTGCTTGGTGAGCAGCAGTATCTATATACTGAATGACATTAAGGATGTGGAGTATGACCGTCAACACCCACAAAAGTGCCGTCGCCCCATAGCATCGGGCAGCGTGAGCGTAAAGCGAGCGTGGATGATGTATGGAGGCATACTGCTGCTTGCGACAGGCGTATGGCTGGCACTGCTGCGCGATGTGCAGTTGGGTATCGTATTGGGCATATACATATTGCTCAACCACGCCTATTCGCTATGGCTCAAGCACATATCGATATTAGATGTGATGATAGTAGCCTCGGGGTTTGTGTTGCGCATTATAGCCGGTGCCGTAGCAGCCGATGTTGTTCCGTCGCATTGGATAGTGATAATGACTTTCCTACTCGCATTGTTTCTTGTTATGGCCAAACGTCGCGATGATGTGCTGAAATATGAAAAGGGAGAAACGACAACACGTCGCAACATCAAGTCGTATAACAAGATGTTTCTTGACCATTCGCTAACACTTGTGGCCGGAGTTACACTTGTAAGTTACCTGATGTACACCGTCGATGCGAATGTTATAGCGCAGTTTGACTGCGAATATGTGTACTCGACAAGTATCTTTGTGCTGGCCGGCATATTGCGCTACTTGCAACTGACACTTGTAGAGGAGAAGTCGTGGAGCCCTACCCTTATCATAGCCCGTGACCGATTCTTGCAGATATGTATTGTGTGCTGGCTTGTCTTATTCGGTGTAATAATATATGGATAGAGAGGTAGTAGCACTGTTTGACTTTGACGGCACGCTGACACGTCGCGATACCCTGCCACTGTTCATTCGCCACGCAAGTGGTGTGTGGGGTTTGTTGTGGGCATTATTGTCGAATATGCCGGCAATGATAGTGCTTGCTTGTGCCGGGTGGAAAACCGTGTGGGGTATAGATGCCTCGACGACCAAAGAGCGACTGTTGCGAGGTTGCTTTGCCCACAAGAAGTGCGAGGATGTTGCCACCCTTGCCCGAGAGTTTGCCACGAAGATAGAAGATGTGAAAGCCCCGACCGTAGTGAAACAGATGTGCAACCATATAGCCCAAGGAAATCGCGTAGCGATAGTGAGTGCAAGTGCCGATGTGTGGGTAGCACCTTGGGCACATCGCTATGGAGTGACCGATATCATAGCCACGCAAATGGAGATAGCCGAAGGATGTTATACCGGAAGATTTGCCGGTGGAAACTGCAATGGCGAAGAGAAGGTGCGTCGAATAAGAGAGATGTTCCCTCGCGAAAAGTATCACCTTGTGGCTTATGGTAACAGCAGTGGCGACTATCCGATGTTGCGATATGCACACGAGGCATATATGTGTAAAGATGATGTAATAACCCCCTTCAAATAGATATGGCAGCCAATATATATTATCCGATATTGATATTGCTACTCTTTGTAGTTGAGGAGATATACTTTCTTATAGCAAAGAGGTGCCATATTATAGACCGTCCGATAGAACGGAGTTCGCACCATAAGCCCACCATCTGCGGTGGTGGAATTATCTTCTGGGTATCGGTGCTATTCTACCTATCGATGAATGCCGGTCAGTGGGGAGAGTACGGCTTGTTCTTCGTAGCACTAACCCTGATAGGAGGCATAAGTTTTATAGACGATGTGCGCGAAGTGGGAATGTTGCCACGACTATTCATACACTTCGCATCACTGGGGCTGCTCCTTGCCCAATGGGGATTGACCGAAAGTGCGCCTTGGTGGTATATGCTTATTGTAATCGTATTCGGTACGGGAACAATCAACGCCTACAACTTTATGGATGGAGTGAATGGTATGACAGCCGGATATAGTGCCGTGATACTTGTGTTGCTGGCGTATATCAATGAGTATGCACTACCCGAGCCATTTGTAGAGGAGGGGTTGCTGCATAGTGTGATGCTTGCCGTATTGGTATTTTCGTACTACAACTTTCGTAACCATCCACGCTGTTTTGCCGGTGATGTAGGTGCAGTATCGATAGCGTTTATCATCATATTCCTACTTGGAAAACTTATCTTGCAAACGGGCAATTACACCTATCTGACATTCTTAACAGTGTATGGTGTGGATAGTGTGTTGACCATTGTGCATCGCATAATATTGCACGAAAATATAGCGCAGCCCCATCGTATGCACTTGTATCAGATGCTTGCCAATGAGGGAGGATGGAAACATACAAGTGTGAGTGCCTTGTATGCGACATTACAGGCAGTGATAGGCGTCGGCTTGTTGGCTATACCCACAGCGTGGGGATATTACTATTTTACCATAGTACTTACCGTGCTGTGCATTGCGTATGTGATACTTGTGCGCAAGTATTTTCCACTGCAAAAGTTGAAGTAAAGTAAAGTTGTGAAAGTGTAAGAAAAAACCTATTTTTGCAGATAATAAGGAGTAGCCGAAAGAGTTACATTGGAGGAAAGATATGTCAGAAGAAAATTTCGATATACGCAGCAGTCGATATGGCGATAGCGAGCGCGAGTTTGAGAAGGCTCTGCGCCCATTGGCATTTGACGACTTCAGCGGACAAGATAAGATAATAGAGAACCTGCGTGTGTTTACGATGGCAGCGCGAATGCGTCAAGAGCCACTCGACCACGTTTTGCTACACGGCCCTCCGGGGTTGGGTAAGACAACGCTTGCCAACATTATAGCCAATGAATTGGGTGTAGGCTTTAAGGTAACATCGGGCCCTGTGCTTGATAAGCCGGGCGACTTGGCCGGCATCCTGACATCGCTTGAGCCAAACGATGTGTTGTTTATTGATGAGATACACCGATTGAGCCCGATAGTAGAGGAGTATCTCTACTCGGCAATGGAGGATTATCGAATAGACATTATGATAGACAAGGGCCCGGGCGCACGCTCAATACAACTGACGCTCAACCCCTTCACGCTTGTGGGTGCAACCACGCGAAGTGGCCTGCTCACCAGCCCGTTGCGCGCTCGATTTGGTATTAACTGCCATATGGAGTATTACGACCATAATGTGCTGTGCCGTATTGTGGAGCGTTCGGCTCGATTACTGCAAGTGCCTTGCACACACGAGGCAGCCGTTGAGGTGGCTATGCGCAGTAGAGGTACGCCTCGTATATGCAATGCGTTGTTGCGTCGCGTACGCGACTTTGCCCAAGTGAAAGGCAGTGGTCGTATAGATGTGGCGATAGCGCGATATGCGTTGGAGGCGTTGAACATAGATAAGTATGGCCTCGATGAGATAGATAATAAGATACTTACTACGATAATAGATAAGTTCAAAGGAGGCCCTGTGGGATTGACCACCATAGCGACAGCATTGGGCGAAGATGCCGGAACGGTAGAAGAGGTGTATGAGCCGTTTCTTATCAAGGAGGGCTTCATCAAACGTACGCCCCGAGGTCGTGAAGTAACTGACCTTGCGTATAGTCATTTGGGCAGGACACGCATAGGAATGGGTGGATTATTTGGAGATGATGTATGAGTAAGGGATTGAAGAGTTTGGCCAAAGACACGGTAGTGTATGGGTTGAGCAGCATAGTGGGACGCTTCCTGAATTGGCTGCTTGTACCTATGTATGTGCGTGTGTTGGCGACTCCCGGGGAGTATGGTATTGTAACAAACCTATACGGTTGGACAGCCCTGCTGCTTGCAGTGCTGACATTCGGAATGGAAACGACCTACTTTCGATTCTCAAGTCGTAAGGATGAGGATAACCCGATGAGTGTGTATGCCAACTCGCTGATAACGGTTACGGTGCTTGCAGTGATGTTTGCTATAGCAGGCTTTGCGTGCTTGCAACCGGTAAGCGAATGGCTTGGATATGCGTCGCACCCCGAGTATGTGGGTATGCTCATTTTTATCGTAGCATTGGATGCTGTTATGAGTCTGCCCTTTGCGCGCCTTCGTATAGAGGAGAAGGCGTGGAAGTTTGCCGGAATAAAATTGGCCAACATAGGGTTAAATATAGTTCTAAATATCTTTTTCCTTATTGTATGCCCACTGATATACAAGAGCGCACCCGATGCGATATCGTGGTTTTATTGCCCCGACTATGGTGTAGGCTACATCTTGGTGTCGAATGTGATAACGAGTGTGGCAAATGTTGTGATGCTGAACAAGGAGTTGCGAGGCTTTGCGTACCGTGTGGATGTGCCTAAATTGCGTCGGATGCTGGTGTATGCCGTTCCTATCTTGGGTATCAGTATAGCCGGTATATTGAACCAATCGGTAGATAAGATATTGTTCCCCTTGCAGTTTAGCGACAAGGTGGAGGCTAACACACAACTTGGCATCTATGGTGCTTGCTTCAAGATAGCCGTTGTTATGGTGATGTTTATACAGGCCTACCGTTATGCCATAGAGCCTTACATCTTCAAGCGCAGTCGTGAATCGGACGACAGGAGCAGCAATGCAATAACGACACTCTATTTTACGATATTTTCGCTACTGATATATCTTGGTGTTTCGTTCTATCTTGAGGATGTGTTTAAGCACCTTGTATCGCCGGCTTACTATGAGGGCTTGAAGGTAGTACCGATAGTAATGGCCGGAGAGTTCCTGTTTGGGTTGTACTTTAATGTATCGTTCTGGTTTAAACTCAATGACCAGACCTATTGGGGTACAATCTTTACGGTATTGGGTTACATTATTACGATAACCATTATAGTGGTGTTTGCACCGATATATGGGTATATGGCGTGCGCTTGGGCTACGGTGGCTTGCAATAGTGTGATGCTGCTGTTGAGTTACGCTATGGGTCGCAAGCGTTATCCCGTCCCCTACCCCTTGCGTAAGATGACCGGTTATATATTGCTTACGGTTGTATTGTTTGCGATAGGTATGTATGCCCCTATTGACAGCGTTGTGTGGCGACTTGTGTTGCGCACAAGCCTGCTGTGTGTGTATATGGGCGTTGTGATAAAAGCCGAGGGGTTGCTATCGCTGGTGAGAAGGAGTTGAGAGGGTTGCTAAAAGGAGTGAAAGGAGTGTAGGGCGAAAAGGACTGAAAGGGCAACAAGGCACAACGAGAAGAAAAAATAAGTAAACTTATTTTGTTCTCCACTCGCTTATCGCTTGCACTATCTTTAGTAACACTCAAATTGCTCACGCTCGGCATTGCTTGTGCAAGCACAGCACTGCACTCACTCAATCGCAATAGTGGCTTACGCCCAAGATAGCTTCGCTCGGGAGAAAAAATAAATAAATTTATTTTGTTCTCCTCTCGGCTTGCACTATCTTTGCAACTTGGTATTAACAAAAACAATAAGATTGAAAATGAAAGTTGCAATTGTTGGAGCCAGCGGAGCCGTTGGTCAGGAATTTTTAAGAGTACTCGATGAGCGCAATTTCCCTATTGATGAATTGTTATTATTTGGCTCATCTCGCAGTGCCGGAACGAGTTATACATTCCGAGGTAAAGAGATTGTAGTTAAGGAGTTGAAACATAATGATGACTTCAAGGGTGTTGATATAGCATTTACCTCGGCCGGAGGTGGAACATCGCAAGAGTTTGCCGAAACTATAACTCGCCACGGGGCTATAATGATAGATAATTCGAGTGCTTTCCGTATGGAAGATGATGTGCCTTTGGTTGTACCCGAGGTGAACGGAGAAGATGCCTTGGTGCGCCCTCGTGGTATTATTGCTAACCCTAACTGTACTACTATTCAGATGGTTGTTGCCCTGAAGGCTATAGAGAATGTATCGCACATTACTCGCGTACACGTTGCTACTTATCAGGCAGCAAGTGGTGCAGGAGCATCGGCAATGGCAGAGTTGCGCCACCAATATGAGGAGATTATTGCCGGCGAGCAACCTACTGTTGAGAAGTTCTACTATCAGTTGGCATATAATCTTATTCCTCAAGTGGATGTGTTTACCGATAATCTTTACACTAAAGAGGAGATGAAGATGTATAACGAAACTCGCAAGATAATGCACTCGGATATAAAGGTGAGTGCTATGTGTGTGCGTGTGCCTGTGTTGCGTGCGCATAGCGAGGCTGTGTGGGTTGAAACCGAACGTCCTGTAAGTGTGGAGGAGGCTCGTGCTGCTTTTGCTGCCGCAGAGGGTGTTGTGCTGGAGGATAATCCTGCCGAGAAGATTTACCCGATGCCCTTGGAGAAGGCTAACCAAGATCCTGTGTATGTGGGTCGTATTCGCAAGGACTTGACCGATCCTAATGGATTGACCTTCTGGCTTGTGAGTGACCAAATCAAGAAGGGTGCTGCGCTGAATGCCGTACAGATAGCCGAATACTTGTTGAAGAAGGGTGTCTTTGCGAAATAATGATTCTAACAGGGCGTAATAACAATGTGTTGTGTATGCGCCTATGTGATAAATGAGGTCTGGCAGAATAGAAATATCCCTCCGGTCTGCGACCACCTCCCTTAATCTAAGGGAGGAGAAATCAGCGATACGCTGATTTAAAGCCTTGATGGGATAAAAAACCTGCGCTGTGATATACACAGCGCAGGTTTTCTTTATTATTGCGATAGGATGTACGACTTATTGTTTGTTTTCTAAAATGTTTCCTTGCAGGTCGATATACAGATGCTCGCCGTCGAGTACTACCTCGGCCTTGCCATTGATAAAGTAACTTGCACTGTCGTAGATGCAGGGGAGTATTGTCTTGCCTTTCTCGTCGATGTATCCGTACTTGCCGTTCTGCTTGATAGTTGTGATACCGTCGCGGAAGGGTAACTCGATGTATGCGTAATCGCAGGGTCGCACTTCTTGTCCTTTGCGATTGATGAGTCCTTGCATACCGTCTATCTCGACAATGGCGTATCCACTGATAAAGTCGGTAATTTTATCGTACTTGAGAGGAACAGCAACGGAGCCGTCGGGTTTAATAAAACCACTCTTGCCACCCACCTTAACGCGTGCCATACCGTCGCAGAATGGGTCGGCAATGTCGTACTTGAATGGGATGACCAACTCGCCGTCGGTGCGAATGTAACCCCATTTGTTTCTTTTCTTGACAGGTGCCAACCCTTCGGAGAAAGACAACACGCGCTTGTATATGGGCTTGACAAGCATCTTGCCCACTTTATTGATGTAGCCCCACGATGCACCCACCATAACGGCAGCCATACCACCGATGAAGCGTAAGGCGTCTTTGAATTGACAGGGAATTACAAGGCTGCCCGAAGTGTCGATGTAACCGTATAGTCCGTTTTGCTTGACACGGGCAAGTCCTTCGCTGAAGTCATTGGCGTTCTCGTAAATGCAAGGAACTTCTACTTCTTCCGATTCTTTATTTTTATAACCACAAGCACCGTTTGAACGGAATGGCTTAAGGTCGGTTGTATGTTCTTCTTGTTTCGACGATTTCATAAGAATGGTGTTTAGAGGTTTAGTTGTCCACCTTGTGTAACTAACGCATAGTAAAAAATGCACTTAAAGGCATTGTAGCAAGGGGTGAACGTAAAAAAATTCATCTGAACTACATTCTGTCCTCTACAAATATCGGAATAAAAAATGAAGATACCAAAGAAAATCGACAAATATTACAATTTCATAGCGCGATCCATAGCCCTACGGTCGTCGCGTTCTTTGATGCTTTCGCGCTTGTCGTATTGCTTTTTACCACGGGCAATGGCAATGGTAAGTTTGGCTAACCCCTTCTCATTGAGGAAAAGACGTGTGGGAATGATGGAGAAGCCGGGGGTTTGAGCGGTGTGGGCAAGTCGGGCAATTTCCTTGGCGTTGAGTAGCAGTTTGCGGTCGCGACGGGCTTGATGATTGTTGTATGAGCCGAATGAGTACTCGGCAATGTACATATTCTTGACCCATACCTCATTATTATAAACATAACAGAAGGTATCGGTAAGGGCAGCCTTACCGTCGCGAATAGACTTAATCTCGGTACCTGTGAGCACGATGCCGGCTTGGAACGTTTCGACAATCTCGTAATCGAAGGTAGCGCGTTTGTTCTTGATATTTATGTTGTTGTTGGGTTTTGCTTTCATCTTATTGCAAAATTATGCCGAAAATATTGTCCCAAAGGAATGGTAAACCTAAAAACAGGACGGATGTGACAACTGTATAACTGAAAATGTTATCGGCCGGTATCTTGAGGAAGTCGCGTGCTTGGAATACTATCCAAATGATGTACATAGGTGCAAACTGCACAAATGCGAAACGCGACGGCAAGAGGTTGCCTACAAGTACCGACAGTAACCATATAATAAATGTGTATCCGACAAAGAGGTGAATGTTTTTCTTGTCATCGTCGGAACGGAAGTAGTATCGAGCCAGATAGAAGAATGCTATCCACGCCGACAGCATACAGGCACTGTACTTGAGCAGCGTTACGACGGCATCGCGCACGGCGTCGGAGAACGGTATGTAGCCGTAGGCATAAGGGACAAAAGCCGATAGTGCTGTGAGCAGTAAGAGTGGATATACAAGCATAGGAAGAAGTCCGGCGCGACAATAAGGGTCGTCGGATAGGTCTTTCCACGCACGCTCGGGCGCAAATATAATATGTATCAGTGCTTGTAACATTTGCAATTATTTATAGGCAAAGGTAATAAAACTTGTTGTATGTACCGATGTTTGATGGTGAAAAGTTTGCTAACAGAAGCGATGTTTTCAGAATTTCTCATCGGATTGCTGTGCAGCGTCGGGCGTGTGTGCATCGGCAATATTGCGAGCAGCAAGTTGCGCCTTGTACTGCTTCATCTTCTTCTGCCAAGCACGACGACGCGCTTGTTCCTGTGCTGCCTTGCGATCCTGATATTGTTGGTATTGTTTCTCCAAAAAGTTGTCTGCCATAGTTAATATGTCTTGTATAGTGCAAATGTACGACAATTTTGTATAACTTTGCAAGTTGCAAATTAATATTAGCAAATTTCTCGAAGTCGGGAAGAGGAGGAAATTTTATGAAGAGAGTATTATGCAGTATCCTTGTAGTGCTGACGGTGATGTGCGCAGTGGCACAAGAGGAGAAGAAGGATGAGATAAGGATGCAAGTTTCGGGAGGTGTAAAAGCCGAAGCGAACTTGTCGCAATATATAATGAAACCCGATTATATGGTGTTTAATTACGGTAATATGGGTTTCACAGTCGGAGGTTTTCTGCGACTTGAACTTGAGAAGAATTTCTCGGTGCAGGGCGAACTACTTATGCACTATAAATGTTCGACCTTAACGGATAGTGCAAGTTACGACTTGGACTATTGGGGTCTTGAGATACCGATATATGCGATGTACACATTGCGATTTAAGAAAGGCGATTCGATGAACTTCGGATTAGGTCCATATTGCGAATTTGGGCTGAAGGCAACGCTGTGGGAGCCTACAGGTAAACGCAACCTCTATGAGCCTACGCGTCGCGATGAGATACAGGCAATGGCCGGCAGCAATAGTGGTTTCGGCGTGCTTATAGGTTATGAAACGACCTTCGGATTGCAGGTGAATGCAACGTATAAAATAAGTATAACCAATATAGTAGATGTCAATAGCAATAACGTAGCATTGTACCCTATGGCTGCGAGTGTAGGCGTGGCATATAGATGGGGAAGATAGTTGTAAGGAAGATAGTTGTAAGGCAGATAGGTAAATGGTAAAAAGAGTCATCTATATTATATTTTTATCGTTGTGCTGTTGCGTGGCAATGGCACAAGATAATGCAAGGCAGTGGTCAATTGCGCCGTTGCCAGCCCCCGATGTACCCACTGAGATAGAGGATGTAGATGTATCGGCCCACATAGATAGTGCGGCAATAAAGAAGAAAGACAACATTATAGTAAAGTTTGTCAAACAGTTGCTAATGGGCAATAAAGACCGTACCTTCGAGAAAGCGATAGACTTGAGTTTTGCCGTATATCCGTCGTACAGCAACGAGTCGAGTTTCGGCTTGGGAGGAATGGTGTCGGGGTTGTATCGAATAGACAAGACCGACTCGATATTGCATCCGTCGGATGTAAAGTTACTTGCCGGAGTATCACTTACAGGGCAATATAACGTATCGATTGAGGGTCATAACTTCTTTGACCGATATCAGCGACTGAACTACAAAATTGAGTTTCAAAACAGGCCGTTGAACTTCTGGGGAATCTCGTACGATGCTTGCTGCCACAATCCGATGAGTACCTATACACGGCAGGGGTTGAGCCTTGAGGCAGATTATACCTATATGGTGTATCCCAACTTGTATGTAGGATGTGCGCTCGATGTGCGCTATAATTACTTGTCGAAGATAGCCGATGTGGCTTACTTGCAGGGACAAAACGAGTGGTACTACTTTACGGGAATAGGAGCATCCATAACGTACGACACACGCAACTCTCTGACCAACCCCACCCAAGGAGTGCATATAATGCTGAAGGAGATGGTGTATCCGGGCTTCGTTGGCACAGCCGGTAAGAGTATATTCTCGACAACATTTATAGGTAATTACTACCAACGAATGTGGAAAGGCTCGGTGCTTGCCTTCGACGTGTATGGCGAGTATAACGGCGAGAATGTGCCTTGGCCGTTGCGCCCAGAACTTGGCGAGGGAAGCAGCCGTATGCGAGGTTTCTATCGAGGTCGCTACATCGACAACAATATGCTGAGTGGGCAGGTAGAGTTGCGCCAACACATCTACAAACGATTTGGAGCAGTTGTGTGGGTGGGCTGCGGCAGTGTATTCCCTTCGTTTAAGGAGTTGAAAGGCTCGGACTTCTTGCTGAACTACGGACTTGGTGTGAGGTTTGAGTTCAAGCACAATATAAACTTCCGTGTCGATTATGGCTTTGGCAAGGAGATGGGAGGATTTGTCATCACGCTTTCGGAAGCCTTCTGATGCGATAAAAGGCTAATCGATAGAAGCCCCCTCGATAAAGTAAGGGGCAGGATTGATAAGATATACTTTATCGGTAGCGCGTGTTATGGCCGTGTACAGCCAACGGTAGAAGTCGATAGTGAGGTTGTCGGGGTCGATGTATCCCATATCGATATAGGTGTGTCGCCACTGTCCACCCTGCGCCTTGTGGCAGGTTACGGCATAGGCATATTTTACTTGCAGCGCATTGAACCAAGGGTCGGCTTTGAGTCGTTGCAGGCGTTCGCGTTGGTTGGCAATGTGTGCATAGTCGTTGAGTATAGCCGTATATAACTGTTCGTTTTGTTGAAGTGTGAGTGCAGGAGCGTCGCTTGTGAGTGTGTCGAGGAGGATACGCGCCTCGAGTTCGACATCGAGGTCGGGGAAGTATAGTTGCACGTCGGCAAAACGGAAACCATACATTTCGTAACTCTTGCGCAATCGTACAACTTGTGCAACGTCGCCATTGGCGATGAAATCGACCTCTTTGTACTCTTTACCCCAATAGTAGTTGTTCTTGGCCACGAGCAGCATATCGCCTGCAGTGAGTTCTTCCTCGCGATAGAGAATCTGATTGCGAACGCCTTGATTGAATATGCCGGCACGCTTATTGGAGCGCGTGATGATTATTGTTTCGTCGAGCCCTACTCGATCGTAAGAGTCGGAAATTGTTTCGATGAGGTACTCACCACTGAGGTTGATAATATCGGGAAATCCGTTCAGCCGCAGTTGAGGAGGTGGCAATATGGGTTGCTGCGCATTGGTAATGTCGGCACGCAGTTGTGTGGCGTTGTGCAGGATACCACTCTCGGCGTGCTGTCGGGCTACCCTATCGAGATTGAATGTAATGACATTGACACCAGCCGCACGCAATATTTGTGGCGAGAGCGCGGGACTGAATGGCTGCCCGATGGGAGGTAACTGTGCGCTGTCGCCGAGTAAGATGAGGCGACAGTTATCGCCGGCATATACATACTCGATGAGATCGTCGAGCAGATTGCCCGAGCCGTAATAGCCACTGTCGTTGGCAGCATTGGCTATCATAGAGGCTTCATCGACAATAAAGAGAGTGTCGCGATGTGTGTTGTTGCCAGCAAGGAAACCACGCATATCGGGTGAGAATCGTTGTTGGCGATATATCTTGCGATGTATGGTGTAGGCCGGATGCGAGGCGTAGCGCGAGAAAACCTTGGCAGCACGTCCTGTGGGCGCAAGAAGAACGGTCTTGTACTTGAGTGCGTCAAGCGCCTTGACAGTTGCGCCTATTATAGAGGTCTTACCGGTACCGGCATATCCTGTGAGTAGAAACAGGTCGTTGTCCTTGCCGTTGATAATATAACGCGACAGGTTGTCGAGCAATTGTTGTTGCTGCTCGTTGGGGGTGTATGGAAGGTTGTCGGCTATTTGCCGTGCAAGGGCTTGGTGTAGCATATCGTTGTTATTGTATATGCAAATGTAATAAAAAGTATTGAGAGGTGCAAGAGGGGGCTAAAAGGGCTAAAAGGGCTAAAAAGGAGGAAGGAGGAAAGGGAGGAAAAGACTGAAAAGGTTGAAGGGCTAAAAAGGCGAAAAGGGCGAAAAGGCATAACATAGATAAGATAGGCTGCGCCTTGGGAGAAAAAATAAGTAAACTTATTTTGTTCTCCACTCGCTTATCGCTTGCACTATCTTTAGTAACACTCAAATTGCTCACGCTCGGCATTGCTTGTGCAAGCACAGCACTGCACTCACTCAATCGCAATAGTGGCTAACGCCCAAGATAGCTTCGCTCGGGATAAAAAATAAGTAAACTTATTTTGTTCTCCACTCGCTTATCGCTATCTTTGTATCAGATATTGAAGTATAATGTAGAGAATATGAATGAAGGTACTGCGATAGATACGGAGAAATATACGTTGATGCTGCGCATTGATAGTAATGAATTGACGTATGCATATTATCATCCGGCAGTGGACAATTCGCTTGTGAGTGAGCGCATTGCCTTGCATCGTGGTGATGTGCCGGCGCAGGCTGTGGAGCGAGAGGTGTATGCTCGCGAAATCTTATTGCAACCCTTCAAGAGGGTGTATGTGGTATTGCCTTCATCACACTTTGTATTGGTGCCTAATGATGTTGCTACGCAGGGCGATAAGGGGGTATTCTTTACAAGCCTTTATCCTGACAGCGAATGTGATATCGTAGAGAGTTCGTTGCCTCATATCGGAGCTGTTATGCTATCGGGTGCCGATGCCGGATTAACCTCGTTTATACGTCGCACGTTTGACTGCCCTACTCTATTGCATCCCCTTACAGCCTTGTGCGAATACTTCTACAGGAAGAGCCGATTGGGTAACCAACGCAAGGTGTATGTACACCTGTATAGGGGACGAATGGATGTTGTGTGCTACAGTCGCGAGGGACTACTTCTTGCCAATAGTTACAACTATGGTAGTGCCAATGATGCGGCATACTATGTGCTGAATGTGTGGAAACAGTTGGGCTTTGACCAAGCACACGATGAGGTGCATATAGCCGGCGATGGCGAGGTGCGCCGCGAGTTGTCGCAACTACTACGCAATTATATACTAACCGTTGTACCTGTCATATTTCCGTCGAATCGCCTTGTACTTGGCAGCGATGCGATGCAGTTACCGTTTGATTTAACCGCTTTGTCGTTATGCGAATTATAAGAGGAAAATATGGTCGTCGCCGATTTGATGTGCCGAGTAATATCAAGGCACGCCCGACGACCGACTTTGCAAGAGAGAATCTGTTTAATGTGTTGGAGAATAGGTTGGACTTTGAGGAGTTGACCTCGCTCGACTTGTTTGCCGGCACGGGAGCCATCAGTTTTGAGTTGCTGTCGCGAGGTTGCCCCCGAGTGGTGTGTGTGGAGAAACATCCTACACAATATAGTTTTATAAGCAAGGTGCAACGTATGCTCAATGATGATAACTTGCAGATTATCAAAGGCGATGTATTTAAGTTTGTGGCAAGTTGTGGCGAGAGTTTCGACTTTATATTTGCCGACCCACCCTACGACTTACCACAATTGGAGAGTATCCCCTCGCGCGTATTGGATGAGAATTGCCTGCTGAAGCCGGGCGGCTTGTTTATCTTGGAACATTCGCGCAACAATAATTTTTCGAGCCACCGATGGTTTGAGGAGCATAGGGTGTATGGCAGCGTGAATTTTTCGTTCTTCGTACGCCCGACAGAGGAGTAAGCAGTAGAAAGCATTAAATAAAAAGAGCCGATAATCAGTTGATTATCGGCTCTTTATTGTTGTCGGGGTGACAGGATTTCATTTTTATCGGTATTAAACCTTATAACAAGCTCTGCGTGCATTTTGTAGTTGAATATTTCTTATTTCTTGTCCCGATTTTGTCCCGACTCGGCTGTGATTTCATAGATGAAATTATCAACATCGTCATCTGTTCTTATTATATTTCCATTGGTCAGGCAAATCTCTTTGGGTACTATTTCTCCTCTTATATATAAAATGTGTAATGGGTTGATATATATAGTCTCATTTCTATCTATATCATTTGTGGCAACCAAGTTTTTCATTCTTTTATTATTTAAGAAAATCTAAATTTTCTACTCCAAAAATCATCTTTAATACCTTTTCTCGCTTTTCTCTGTCCAATTCTATTGTTACAGACGTTTTTACCGATTCTTCTTTCTCTTCACTCGGCACATATTTTTCAGGATATGTGATTATGTCAATAATTGACATTTCTAACCCCGTTGCAATTTTTGCAAGATGCTCTAATCTTAAATGCATTGAGCCATTCAGGATTTTGCTGAATTGAGAGGCATCTTTATCTAGAAAAGATGCCATTGTAGCTTGCGTTATATTCTTATCCAAGATAATTTTACGCAAATTCTCTAATATTTTTATCACTTCTTCGTTTTTCTCTTTCATATTCAAAATTAAATAAATATGCAATTTTTATGCAATGCTTTTTTGACATATAATTTCAATTTTTTCAATATACATATTGCAAATATTGAAACATTTTATCTATATTTGCATCGTAATATTACAATTTACCTTATAAGTTTACAAGAATATGAATGATGCAAATGCTTTGTGTTCGTTTTTATCGAACATGACCAGAGCCGAAAGAACTCTGGCAATAGACAAAATAGTTCTCCATTGCTTTGTGCCTCGGCACACCGTATTCAATTGGCAGCGTGGTTTATCGCGAATACCAACACTTCACAAGCGCGAAATTGAGAAGATTTTCGATAAAAAAATCTTTGAGTCCACATAACCTTCTTAAAATGACATAAGTATGTCATCGATTGAATTCTATACAGTTGATAAAGACGTATTCTGCAAATTGTGTAATGGCGATACATTTATATTGACACCACAATGTACTGATATTGTGCTTAAATCTATTGATATCATAGAGAAATTCTACCCTCTTGCGTTTGCTGCTCTTTGTACGGAGTATGAAAAAAGCAAGAGAAATATATCGTTCTATAGATATTTGATTGTCAGGCGTTTCTGCAAATGTAATTTTGGGGTTATTGACAACATCCCCGATATGGTAGATAATAAATTTAATATAGAGTACGTACATTGTCCACTTCGTGGTGAATGTAAATATGAAGGTGTTGTCTGCCAACCTCGTTTCAATCATCAAATAAGTGATGCAGAACTGAGAGTATTACATCTTTTATACAACAATCTTTCTCGTATAGAAATTGCCAATCGCCTATATCTCTCAATTCATACAGTCAATAATCACATTCGCAACGCATATATTCGCATAGGTATTAAAGACACACCTTCGTTTATTCGCTTTGCCGACGATAATAAATTATTCCCCCCATGTACGAACAACACGAAATAGATAGAGTGCGAAAGGTCGCTGATATTCGCGACTTCATACCCGGACTTACAGGTAGAGGAGCCACTCAGTATACCAAATGCCCAAGCTGTGGGAAAGAAGGGAAAAATAAAGGTTTGTGTGTTACCCATCGCAAAGACCTTGATATCGCTAAATGTTTTTCTTGCGATTTTACAATAAATGGTGCTATCGGGGCAGTTATGCATTACGAAAATCTTTCATATCCCGAGGCAATTAAAAGAGTCGCCGAACATTATAGTATCACACTTCTTACTCAGGCAGAACGCCGTCAAAACAGCATTGAGCAACAAAAAAAGATTGTCAAAAAAACTTTCTGTTCAACACAGCTTTTGGCTAGTGGTCTTACAGTAGAAGATGTGACTGCCACAGTTAAATCTCCCGACGGGAGCGAAACTTATATCCCGGCATTTCAGCGTGGAGGTTTCGACCACCTTTTCAACATCAATAAAAATGATGATGAAATGCTTATATACTATTTCGACCTATGGGGAAATCCCGTTATGTACGCCACTCGTGGTAGCACCGGGCATTTGAAGCCGTATGTTCGTGTACGCTGGTCTAATCCCAGCTTACATCTTGACAAGGACGGTCGAGAAATAAAATATCAGACTCCCAAGGGCGCTCCTACTAAATTTTACATACCGCAATATATCCGGAATAAATTTCTCGCAGAAGAACACATCGAAACCCTCATAGTACAGGAGGGCGAGAAGAAAGCTGAGAAAGCTTGTAAACACGGCATCGCATCCATTGGTATTCAGGGCATTTATAATATAGGCAATGCTGAGACAGGTCTTATTCAGGATCTCCAATACCTTGTGCAAAAATGCACAATTAAAAATGTCATTCTACTACTTGATGCCGACTGGAACGATTTGCACCGAAATATACAAATCGGCGATTATATCGATCAACGACCGAATCAGTTTGCCAAAGCTGTCATCAAGTTTAAGCAATATATTCAAACGATGCACAATATAGGTGTGTCTGTTGACGTCTATTTTGCTCACATCAATAATAATGATAATCACGACAAAGGGATAGACGATCTGTTGTGTAACACACTCAAAGGTAGAGAAGATGTGTTATTGCAAGAGATTGATACCGTTCTTCACACACACGACGGCAGAGGAGTTTTTGTGGATATCCATAAAATCACATCAAAAACGGACAACCAAATTAAAGACTTTTGGGCATTAAATGACCGTGATGCCTTCTTCTCGTTACACCGTGAACAACTTTTGGAACTGCCAAACTTTCGATTCGCAAAAATCTCTTATCGAGTCGAGGATGGAAAGTTTATTCAAGCTTCTAAATACGCTACGGACAGTGATTTTTGGATTGTTGAAAATAACAAGAGTAATGGTAAGAAAGAAGTATCTTTCGACTACATATCAGCTCTTCAATTCATAGCAGCCAACGGATTTTATCGCATACACACCTCCGACTTGGAAGTTGACCAATACAAATTCGTTCGCATCGATGACGGAGTCGTACACCTATCGGGTCCGGTCGAGATACGCGACTTCGTTTACTATTATGCTCTGCAAACCTGTAAAGACCGCGATGTCCATATGATGCTTGCCTCACAACTCGGTCGACTTCTCGGAACTGATAAGTTGGAACGTCTTTCTCGCATAGATGATTCTTTTGATAGATTTGAACCACACATTCAGCACTTCTTCTATCGCAATGGTCAGTTGCAGATTACTTCTCAGGGTCTTGAATTTGGTAGTAATCTTGGTCAAGTGTGGGAGAATAAGGTTATACGTCGTAGATTTGACCGCGTTCAAATCATAGATCGTATAGAGTATGACAATAATCATTTTGCAGTATATCTGACACCCGAGGGCGAGAAATGTGAGTTCTTGCAGTTCCTAATGAACGTTTCCAATTTTTGGAATTCGCCCGGTTATGAGTTAACCAACAATGATATTAACGAGTACCACCAACACATCGTCAATAAAATCACCTCTATCGGATTTCTTCTTTGCGACTATAAATATCAAACAGAGCTCAAAGCAATAATAGCTATGGACGGGCAGATGGGTGAAGTCGCTCAGTCTAACGGTCGTACAGGTAAATCGCTTGTTGGTGCCGCCATTGCTAAAATGCTCGAGCAAACGTCGATCGACGGCAAGACTCTGAAAAACGACGATGATTACGTCTATTCGAATGTTACACCCCGAACTCGAAACATCTTCATTGATGACGTGCGTGTTAACTTCGATTTTGAACGATTCTTCTTTGCCGTTACAGGCGACCTCGCTGTTAACCCTAAAACCAAAGCGCGTTTTATAATACCAAACGAGAAATCGCCCAAATTCTACATCACAACCAACCACGCAATCAAGGATAATACTCGCTCGGCAATGGAGCGTATCACTTTTATGGCATTCAGTGATTGGTACAATGATAGCCATCGACCTATTGACGATTTCGGCCATCAATTCTTCTCTGATTGGGACGACACTCAATGGTCTTTGTTTGACAACTTTATGGCTGAATGTGTTATGTTCTACTTCAAGTCTATGCAAGATGGTTGGTATCGTGCCGGGCAAGGTGCTGTTCCTCCACCTATGCGCGACATTAAACTTCGTACACTCAAGCAACAGATGGGTGAAGCATTCTTCCAGTGGGCAGAAATGTACTTCGATGCCTCGGGCAATGTCCTTAACAACCGTCTCGAGCGTAAAACAATGTTTGACGCATATCATAGCCAATTCCCGGACAGTCGTTATGGCGTTACAGCATCTAACTTCAAGACTAAGTTGCTTTATTTCTGCGAATTTAAGGGGTATCATCTGAACCCCTCTAAACACAACAAAGAGGGTATTTCTTTTGGCGATTGGATATTGGAACACCAAGGAGAATGTTTCCAAGGCGAAGCTGACAAGTCCGGTGGTGTGGAATATTTTACCGTTATGAGTACCGAAGAAGCTATTAAACAACCTTTCTGATATGTTGCCACTACACATACTACTCAACATTGTTTGCAAAGCAACTAATTGCAGCACAAAACTCGTGAAAAGTGAGAGCCGTCGACGAAAGGCTGTATATGCAAGGATTATATTCTTGATACTGGCTCGTGAACAAGGCTTTCGCGACTACGAAATTATGTGGCATATCAAGCGTGATAAATCTATGGCCACATACTATGACAAACGAATTGACAGCTATAAACAATCTTCATTTTTTAATAAATCACTCTTAAAAGCAAAAAACTATGCTGAAATCTAATTTTTTTGAACAGCTACGTCATCCCGGCATCGAGGATGCAACGGATATTCGCCAATATCCAATTAAAGAACTTTCGGTTTTTGACAATCGCATTGAGCAGATCGTTATCCTAACAGCTGATATTAACGGTAAAATTGTTGCAGGATACAATATACGCTTTTCAGAAGGACGCGAAGCTATCCTTCTCCCGGCGTTCGTGCATGGTTGGTTCGACTCTGAACGTAATGCAATCTTGTACTATCTTGGATACTTCAAAACCTACTGCAACTACTTCACACCAGAAGCTATTGATGAAATCAATCGTTTGATACCTCAATACTCTCAACAAAATCTTTTTTAGCTCATTGCCTAAAAAAAATCGCTCTACGAAAAAAATAATTCCATAAATATTTTGCTATTAAAAACAATAGCATTATATTTGCATTGTCAATTAAACAAATGATCTATGAAATATTCAGAATTACACAGGCTCTTAAAAAAGCATGGATGTTACCCAACTGGCGAAACACAAGCGGGACATCCATTGTGGTTTAGCCCTATAACGGGCAACGAATTTACAACGAGCCACCACGACAAGCAAGAAGTTGCAATTGGGACATTAAAGAACATTAAGAGATTGGCTGGTGTTAAATAACCAACCAATCAAAGGAAAAAGAAAGGATATAGTCATGAAAAAAGTACGAGTTTTTATTGAAAGAGCTTCTGATGGCTCATTTAGCGCATATATGCCCGATGATAACGGATTAGATTATGGCGTTATAGGTACGGGATATTCAGCATCGGAGGCTATTGCCGATATAAAGTTGGCATATCAAGGAATGAAAAAACACTATGAAGATAAGGGTAAATATTTTGAAGAGGTAGATATGATATTTAGTTATGATGTTATATCTTTCTTGACATATTACAGCGATAAATTTACATTCGCCGGTCTTGAGAAAATAACTGGCGTTTCAGCCGCACAGCTGTCGCAATATGTGCAAGGCTATCGTAACCCCTCGAAGAAAACTGCAGAAAAGATACAACGAGGATTGCACGCTTTCGCAGAAGATCTAAGTCAAGTTCATTTTGTTTAATTGACACTTTGCATTCTGCACTTGACAGCCCCGGCGTTCATCACGTCGGGGCATTTCATTTTATCGCATCATTACACTCCTCCCATCACATAACTTTGTATCAAAAAAGTTATGAAACACGACAACGCAATTCTTCACATTGCCCGGCATTATGCAGAGCAAGGACACACAGTATTCATCAACACATTACACCGGCGAGAATACAATTATAGAGGGTTATACCCCGATATAATCTTCACCGATGACAACCATTATCCATTGTTATTCATCGAGGTTGAAACCGATGACTCAGTTAACCAATTATCCGTTAAACAATGGCAACGATATGCAGCCACAGACGTTCCTCTTTGCATAGCAGTCCCTCTGGACAGTGAGGAAAAAGCAAAACATCTGTGTCAAGTAAACGATATCCCGGTGCACCTCGTTTTTAGTTATTAAACCTTAATATATTGTCTTATAATTACATATTATAAATAATTAACATATTTTCTCTTAGGTTATTTTGTTGTTTATGTAAGATAGTATTATCTTTGCACTATAAAAAGCAACGCTCTACTTTCTTGTAGAGTATAGAGCCACTCACGAGTGGCTTTTTTTTATTTTTAAGTATATGGCAGACATCAAAAGAGTAACATTCTACATTGACGGTTTTAATTTTTATTTTGGATTAAAACGTTCAAAAAAAAATGATCCCGAATGGAAAAAGTTTTATTGGATTGATATAGTGAAACTTTTCAATAGTTTTTTAGGCGAAAATCAGGTGCTAGAAAAAGTGATATATTTCACAGCCGCTCCTCTTAGTCCCAAAAAAAATAGCAGACAGAGCGCATTTCTCAATGCTAATAAACTTATCAATGGTGATAAATTTGAAATTGTTAGAGGCAAATATATGGAGAAACACTTCCCATGCCCATATTGCAATGCTGATATTACCAGACCTGAAGAAAAGAAAACTGATGTCAATATCTCTATTAGGATGATTGATGATTGTGTGATGAATAATACAGATATTGCTGCTTTGGTAAGTGCTGATAGCGACCTTGTTCCACCAATGGAGTTAATACAGAAGCGATTCCCAAACGTTGGAATTAAAGTTTATTTTCCCCCATCAAATTATAGCAATGATCTAAAAGACAATATTATTCACCACAGAAGCAAACCTGTACTCCTTATTAAGAACAAACGACGTTTCCAAAATGCCATTATGCCAGACACCGTTTCTATGAATGGAAAAACATATACAATACCCGCAAAATGGAAAGTATAATTTTTAGTTTACTATTATTATGTTTACCCTCGTTCAATCTTGTGATAAAAAACCAAAGAATGATATAATCAAATGGCTATTTGATGACCTCTATGTGGTTTTAGCATATTATATACCTGATGCCGAAATCCCCATAGGTACTGCTTTTTGGATTATTGATGATAATTCCGCAAAGTTTTGTTTACTAGAAAAACCTTGTAAAGATTTAAAAGAACTCGAAGATAGATACAGAGAGTACAAACACAACAAATAACCCCTCAATCAGCTGCCCTCCCGGTAGCTGTTTTTTTACTTATAGTTATCGTAGGCGTAGATGTTTTTTTAATTATTCAACTTTAATTTGCTCAATTTGACTATATTTGCAGAAAATTATAAAGAATATTGTATGAAAAAATTACTCATAACTCTTTTGTCCGTAATTTCAATTTTACCATTGAGTGCCAAAGCCCCGATTGGTAAACCCTTTGCGATAGATACTGTTATCCCTATTGAGAATGCATCTGCCGACTTACTATACAAAACAGCCAATGTTTGGATTGCCAAAAGATTTCGTAGTGCTAATGATGTTATTCAAATGAATGATGCTGAAACAGCACATATCATTGGGAAGGCCTCTATAAAATTCGAAGTAGACAATTTTACTTGGTATATATTGTCTGGTTATATTAGATATACAATTGACTTTCAGGCAAAAGATGGACGCTTCCGTCTCAAAATAAACAATTTTTCTCACGAGCCTTATAGGGATGATTGGCGTATGGGGCTTATCTATGATAATGGCATACCGGCAGGACTATCCGATGAATTTCTCATTGCTGCCACATACAAGGAAATGCAAAAGCGTGCAATGCCGTTAATAAAGCAAGAAGTTGTCGACAACATCACTTCTTTACTTTATGACATCATAGATGCTGTATATAAAGACTCTGATGATGATTGGTAATAAAAATCTTCAAATAAATAGTCGCATAATCAGTTACCCTCCCGGGCAACTGATTTTTTTATTCATATATCGTTATATTTCAATAAGGTTAGTATCCTATCCCCCCAAAAAAGAGGGTGTCATTTATTCCTATTCACGAACTTCGGTGTGTAATAGTATTATTATGTTTATTGTTAAATTTTTATTCCATTCCTTGCACTATCAAATATTATCACTATATTTGCAGTGCTAACTCATATATCAGTGGTTATTCCACCCGTAGAGCATCGGTAATGCTCATTATGCGAAATGGGCTTTTTTTATGCCCTGTAGCCACGGCTACATATACGAACATATAGACCTCCACAAGGTCGCCTGCCCGAACATTTTAAGCTCTGCGGAGTCCACTGATATGTTGTTAGCAACGGGTATGGCGACCGTTTTTTTTCGCTATTGCTAACAACATATCAGTTATGAAAACTACACTCACTCAGGAGAAACAAAATCTTGTTTCCCTTAAACAAGCCACATCGAGCTTGTTAAATCGTTACGCTAATTTCCTTAGTCAAGAACTCGAAGAACCCGTATCTCCCGGCAGAGATTGCAGTTTTTCTCACAGAAACTTGCAAATCTCAAAAAAAACTCACACCTTTGTGGTG
>JAFXIZ010000014.1 GCA_017532725.1 Bacteroidaceae bacterium | reverse complement strand
GGATAGTAACAGAAGTCAATCCGGTGCATCCATAGAAAGTATAATCACCAATCGAAGAAACGCTATTGGGAATAGTAATAGATGTCAATCCGGTGCAATTTTTGAAAGCATAATCACCAATCGAAGTAACGCTATTGGGGATTGTAATAGATGTCAATCCGGAGCATCCATTGAAAGCAGAATTACCAATCGAAGTAACACTGTTGGGGATAGTAACAGAAGTCAATCCGGTGCATCCATAGAAAGTATAATCACCAATCAAAGTAACGCTATTGGGAATAGTAATAGATGTCAATCCGTCGCAACCTGAGAAAGCATAATCACCAATCCTATAATTTTCACCATAATTATCTGGTAATGATAATTCTGTAGCATTTCCCCAATATGCAGCCAAGATATTTGTACCTTTATATTCATACCATACATAATCTCCTTCAATATAACCATTTGGTGCATTTATAATAAATTCGGCATAGTATGCAACATAACCATACTCATTTGAATGATATTTTAATGTAAAAAAAGAACAATTAATTACTTTTCTAAGATTATAGCATTGATAGAAAGCATAATCACCAATCGAAGTAACACTCTCGGGGATAGTAATAGAAGTCAATCCGTCGCAATATCTAAAAGCACAATAACCAATCGAAGTAACACTCTCGGGGATAGTAACAGAAGTCAATTCGTAGCTACCTTCGAAAGCACTTTCACCAATCGAAGTAACACTATAGGTGGTGCCATTGCAAGTTACTGTTTCGGGAATAACTACCGAACCGATGTATTCACTATAATATCCTCCATAAGTAACCTCCACTATTTTGTCGGTTTCGCTTATGATGTCGTAATAAATGCCATCGACCTCAAAGCTGTAGGCTGATGCTGCAAAGCTACACAATAGGCATGCTATTGCGAGCAGCGTTTTTTGTAAAATTCTTTTCATTTTGTTGGGGTTTAAGATTGGTTATTAATTTTTTATTCAAAACATTGTCCAACCAATCTCCCAACGAGGACAAATAAGCACATTAAATATTAATATAAAAATGGTGTGGAGATTGTACCGTCTTATCTTAAAGTCAGGTCTTCGCTACCTAATGGAATAGACAAGACAACAGCCCCACACCGATGTTGCTATATTAAGCTACATTACAATAGCTGTATAGGCAACCGATGTAGGTGCTATCGCCTATCACCTTCATTCCATTTCAAAGTTGCGAAGTTTGACTTTAGAAGATAATATCAATAACACCTAATAATAATAAAAGCACAATGCCGGGCTGTCGCTACAGCCTTAAAATGCATTGATTTACAAAAGTAAATATTTTTTATAAAAACACATTATAATGAAAAAGAAAAAATTGAGTAACGAGAATTTAAAAATTAGTATTAGGGCGCAGAGGTATAAATAGACACAAGAGTAAAAGAACAGGTGTTTTTAAGGTCGTTTAGTGTTCATAGTACTGTGCGTTTGTGACTGATTAACGTCGAAGATGTTTCGCTACTATGCGCAACAGTGCAACATCTTCGATGTTGATGCCTTGCTTGTGCCTTCCCACCTCACGTTTCGCTACGCTCAACGTAGGGTTAATAATGTGCAACGTCTTCGACGTTAACGCACTTTCAGTGCTTTATGTAGTACAGACTTCTATTCCCACTACTTCGCTACGCTCGTTGGGGGGGTAACAATGAGGCTGTTTCAAAATGAAATATCCCTCCGGTCTGCGACCACCTCCCTTAATTTAAGGGAGGAGAAATCAGCGTTTACGCTGATTTAAAGCCGTAGGCTTCTGCTCCTCTAAATTAGAGGAGCTGTCAGCTTGGCTGACTGAGGAGTATTACCAGAATTTTGACACAACCTTCTATTGAAATCTTGCGTGCACCACGCTCGTTACCGTGCTACGCACGATGTGGGAGTATAATACGCGAGGCTGCCAATGTTGGCAGCCTCGCGTGTGTATGTTGTTACGATGTTTACTTATATTCGTCCCAACTCTTGATTTGTATCTCATCGACACTCATCGAGCAGAATGCGTGAATAAATGCATCGGCAAGACGTGCATTAGTAATCAAGGGTATATTGAAGTCGATAGCAGCACGACGTATCTTGTAACCGTTGCTCAACTCGGTAGCAGTGAGGTTCTTGGGTATGTTCACTACCAAGTCAATCTGCTTGTCGTGCAACATTTGCAAGGCTTGAGGCTCTTTATCACCTTCCGAGGGCCAATATACCTTCACAGCGGGAATACCGTTGTCATTGAGGAATTGGTGCGAGCCACCTGTTGCGTAGAGGTTATAGCCTTTTTCGTGCAATGTGCGAGCAGCATCGAGTAGGGCAGCCTTTTGTTTTGCACCACCGGTAGAGAGCAAGATGTTCTTTTCGGGTACGCGATAACCTACCGAAAGCATCGATTTGAGTACTGCCTCCGATGTATCATCGCCTATACAACCCACCTCGCCGGTCGATGCCATATCTACGCCCAACACAGGGTCGGCCTTCTGCAAGCGCGAGAATGAGAATTGCGATGCTTTGATACCTACATAATCGAGGTCAAACTCGTTCTTGGCAGGTTTCTCAACAGGCAAGCCCATCATTACGCGAGTAGCCAACTCGATGAAATTTATCTTCAATACTTTCGATACGAAGGGGAAACTGCGCGATGCACGCAAGTTACACTCAATAACCTTTATATCGTTGTTCTTGGCAAGGAATTGGATATTGAACGGACCCGATATGTGCAATGCCTTGGCAATCTGTCCGGCCACTTTCTTGATGCGACGCATTGTTTCCACATAGAGTTTTTGTGGGGGGAATTGTATGGTAGCATCGCCCGAGTGTACACCGGCAAACTCGATGTGTTCCGATATTGCATAGAGCAATACCTCGCCATCGCGAGCCACTGCATCCATTTCTATCTCTTTGGCATTTTGTATAAATTCGCTTACCACAACAGGGTGTTGTTTCGACACATTGGCTGCCAACTTGAGGAACATTTCCAACTCGCTGTTGTTAGAGCAAACGTTCATTGCAGCACCCGAAAGCACATACGAAGGACGCACCAAGACGGGATAACCCACTTCATCTACAAAGTCGTAAATATCGTCGAGCGATGTCAACTCGCGCCAACGGGGTTGGTCGATGCCCAACTCATCGAGCATCGATGAGAATTTATGACGGTCCTCAGCGTGGTCAATATCGTAAGCACTTGTACCCAATATATTTACCTTCTGTGCATCCAGGCGAGTAGCCAGGTTGTTGGGTATCTGTCCACCAACCGAGAGGATTACACCGTGAGGATTCTCCAACTCGATAATGTCCATTACACGCTCAAAAGTCAACTCATCGAAGTACAAGCGATCGCACATATCATAGTCGGTCGATACGGTCTCGGGGTTATAGTTTATCATAACCGAACGCCAACCCTCCTTGCGCACAGTAGTCAAGGCATTGACACTACACCAGTCAAACTCTACCGAACTACCGATGCGATAGGCACCCGAGCCAAGCACAATAACCGAACGCTTATCACCCTGATAGTCAACATCATTCTCTACACCATTGTAGGTAAGGTACAGATAGTTGGTTTGTGCAGGATACTCGGCGGCGAGTGTATCTATTTGTTTTACAACAGGTACGATACCCAATGCTTTACGACGATTGCGCACCTCAATCAAAGCCTCATCAACATTCACCATATTCTCTTTCAAGCAAGCGCGTGCTATCTGGAAGTCAGAGAAACCTTGTTTCTTGGCGTGGTGCAACAGTTCGGCAGGGACATCGGCTATATTGCTGTATGTTTCTATCTCCTCGGCTGTTTCAATAATATTGTACAGACGTTGCAAGAACCAACGGTCAATCTTGGTAAGTTGATGTATTTGGTCAACAGTATATCCTTGACGGAAAGCCTTTGATATAACAAATATACGCTTGTCGGTAGGTGCATTGAGTGCTTTATCTATATCGGGTATAACAAGTTCCTTATTCTCGACAAAGCCGTGCATACCTTGACCTATCATACGCAAGCCTTTTTGGATAGCCTCCTCAAAGGTGCGACCTATAGCCATAACCTCACCAACCGATTTCATACTTGAGCCAAGTTCACGGTCAACGCCTTGGAATTTACCCAAGTCCCAACGAGGTATTTTACATACTATATAGTCGATAGCAGGCTCGAAGAATGCAGGAGTAGTTTTTGTAACCGAGTTTTTGAGTTCGGCAAGGCCATAGCCCAAACCAATCTTGGCAGCGACAAAGGCGAGGGGATAACCTGTAGCCTTCGAAGCCAATGCCGAAGAACGGCTCAAACGAGCATTTACCTCAATCACGCGATAGTCCTCGCTATCGGTATCGAATGCAAATTGTACGTTACACTCACCCACGATACCGACGTGACGAACGATGCGAATGGCAAGTTCGCGCAACTTTTGGCACTCGCTGTTGGTAAGTGTCTGTGTAGGAGCAACAACAATACTCTCGCCGGTGTGAATACCCAGCGGGTCGAAGTTCTCCATATTACATACGGTTATACAGTTGTCGTAACGGTCGCGCACTACCTCATACTCTATCTCTTTCCAACCTTTCAGCGATTTTTCAACCAAGATTTGAGGAGAGAACGAGAGTGCTTTTTCGCCCAATACGCGCAGTTGCTCTTCATTATCGCAGAAGCCACTACCCAAGCCACCCAAAGCATAGGCAGCACGAATAATGACAGGATAGCCCAACTCTTGGGCTGCCTTATGAGCATCCTCTACCGAGTTGACAGCCACACTCTTAATGGTCTTAACGTCAATCTCATCGAGTTTCTTTACAAAGAGTTCACGGTCCTCGGTATCCATAATGGCTTGAACGGGTGTACCCAACACTTGGATGTCGTACTTGGCAAGTACGCCACTTTCGTAGAGGCTCACACCACAGTTCAACGCTGTTTGACCACCGAAGGCCAACAATATACCATCGGGACGTTCCTTCTCGATAACACGTTCTACGAAGTAGGGGGTTACAGGGAGGAAATATATTTTATCGGCTACGCCTTCCGATGTTTGCACTGTAGCAATATTGGGGTTGATAAGTACAGTTGCTATACCCTCTTCCTTCATTGCCTTGAGTGCTTGCGAACCCGAATAGTCAAACTCACCGGCTTCACCAATCTTCAGTGCGCCCGAACCGAGCAGCAAAACTTTCTTGAATTTTCTTATCTCTTGTGCCATATTAAGTATGATGTTTATCGGGTTTACAATAGTTTTACAAAGTCATCAAATAGTACCTCGGCATCGGTAGGTCCACTCGATGCTTCGGGGTGGAATTGAGCCGATAAGTAGGGGCGCGATTTATGGCGAATACCCTCATTGGTATTGTCGTTCATATTGACATACAACGGAGCCCAATCGCTACCCAATGTAGCCTCATCGACTGCGAAGCCGTGATTTTGTGTAGTGATGTAGCAACGATTTGTGCCTACCTCACGCACAGGTTGGTTGTGCCCACGGTGACCGTATTTGAGTTTATAGGTCTTTGCACCTGCTGCCTTTGCGAGCAAGTGGTTACCCATACATATACCAAATATGGGCTTGCTGTTGTCGGCTATAGTTTTGCGAATGTTCTCAACAGTAGGCTCGCACAAGTCGGGGTTACCCGGGCCATTGGTAATAAACAAGCCGTCGTAGTTGATGTGGCTGTAGTCATAGTCCCAAGGCACACGCACTACCGAAACATTGCGCTCCAAGAGGCAACGTACGATGTTGTGTTTCACACCACAATCCACCATTACCACACGCTTGTTGCCGGCACCATACTCCATAACCTCTTTGCACGATGCTTCTGCTACGAGGTTACGGCTGTTGTGATCTACTATCTCTACGTCTTCGCAACCTTCTATAACAATCTTGCCACTCATTGCACCTTTCTCGCGCAGGTGCTTGGTAAGAGCGCGTGTATCGATATCGAAAATACCTGTTATCTTCTCTTCTTGCAACCATTGTGCCAATGTTTTATCGGCATTCCAATGGCTGTATTCAAACGAATAATCGGAGATAATCACTGCGTTAACGTGAATATTCTCCGATTCGTAATATAAAGATAGGTTATCTACTAACTTATTGGCAGGAACACCATAATTACCTATAATAGGATAGGTAAACACCAATAACTGTCCTTTGTAAGAGGGGTCGGTAAGACTCTCGGGATACCCCGTCATTGCCGTATTGAAAACGACTTCACCCGCAACGGACTTGTCATATCCGAACGATTTGCCTCGGAATATAGTGCCGTCTTCGAGTATTAATGATGCACTTTTAAGTGTACGCATTACGATAGAAAATATAGTATTGTTAGAATAATCAATTATAAACGTAATAGGTTCTACCGTGAAAACCGTACAAAGATACAAATAAAATTTCTATTGTTATGCTATCGCAGCAACACTTTTTTGCACTATTTGCATAAATGTTTTTTCAGGGCAAATATTACTACATATATCTATTAATATAATATATAAAAAGCGAGTGGCGAACACACCAAGGCTCGCCACTCATACATAATATTTTATAATAGATTTTTATTTCTTCGCACTTAGGCTGGCACGACACAAGTAGAAGATAACAGCCAAATAGAGTACAAGACCTATCGATTGCATCAGTACATCGTTACCTGCCCAAGGACAAGCATATTCAAATCCGGCAAAGCGCATAATGGCACTTACCACACCAAGCAATGCACCACCGGCAATGAAACCCGATGCGAGCAATGTACCACGCTCTACGCGAGCCTTGTTGAGGTCGGCATCCTTCGAACGGCTACCTACAAACCAACTGATAAGACCACCTATTACAAGAGGTGTGTTAAGTTGCAAAGGAATGAACATACCCAATGAGAAGGGCAGGGCAGGCACTTTGCAGAAGTTGAGTATGAGTGCCAACAATGCACCTATACCATACAATGCCCAAGGTGCGCCTTCGCCCATCATAAGGGGGTCGATAACGGCTGCCATAGCATTGGCTTGAGGTGCTGCCAACTCACCACTTGTAAAGCCGTAAGTCTTGTTCATAACAAGTATCACACCACCTACAGTTGCTGCCGAAACGAGCGTTCCGAGGAATTTCCAAGTCTCTTGTTTGGCAGGAGTCGAACCTAACCAATATCCCACCTTCAGGTCGGTAATGAAGCCACCGGCCATCGAGAGGGCAGTACATACTACACCACCAATGATAAGGGCTGCCACGATACCACTTGTGCCTTTAAGACCTATGGCTACCAATACTACCGATGCAACAATAAGGGTCATCAAGGTCATACCCGATACAGGGTTGCTACCTACAATGGCAATGGCATTGGCTGCTACTGTGGTAAAGAGGAATGCGATAACAAGCACTACAAGGAAGGCTATAAGGGCTTGCCACCAACTGTTGATAACACCTAAATAGAAGAACAAGAAGGTAAGTACCAAGGCAAAGATTACGCCAAAGGCTACATACTTCATCGAGATATCGCGTTGTGTACGCTCCACCTTCACATCGCCATTACCACCCTTATTACCAAGTTCTTGCGCTGCAAGACCTAAAGCACCGGTGATAATCTTACGCGAGTTCCATATACCTATAAGACCGGCCATTGCTATACCACCGATACCTATATGACGCGCATAGTCGGTAAAGATTTACTCGGGTTGCATACCTGCTATTGCAGGGTCAACACCCAAGAAAGGCAACAAGGGTATGATAACAAACCATACGAACAACGAGCCTGCACATATAATCATTGAATATTTAAGACCGATGATAAATCCAAGACCCAACACTGCCGAGCCTGTATATACGCTGAACACCATCTTAGCCTTGGTAGCCACAGCAGCACCAAAGGGCAACACGCGAGTGGTAAGAATCTCGCTCCACCAGCCGAAGGTCGAGAGGCAGAAGTCATACAAACCACCTATCAAACCTGCCATAATCAAGGGCTTGGCTTGGTCGCCGGCTTTCTCGCCCGATATAAGCACTTGTGTTGTTGCAGTAGCCTCGGGGAAAGGATACTTACCGTGCATATCTTTCACGAAATATTTACGGAAAGGTATGAGGAACAATATACCCAATATACCACCCAACAACGAACTGAGGAATACCTCCATAAAGTTTACGGTAATCTCGGGATACTTCTCTTGCAAGATATAGAGTGCAGGCAAGGTAAAGATAGCACCTGCCACAATCACGCCCGAGCAAGCACCTATCGACTGTATCATCACATTCTCGCCCAACGCATTCTTGCGCTTGAAAGCACCCGAAAGGCTCACTGCGATAATGGCAATAGGAATAGCAGCCTCAAATACTTGGCCCACCTTCAAGCCCAAGTAAGCAGCAGCGGCCGAAAAGATGACTGCCATAACAATACCCCACGATACCGACCAAGCGTTTACCTCGGGATACACCTTGTCGGGCGACATAATAGGCTGATACTCTTCGCCCTCCTTCAACTCCCTAAACGCATTCTCGGGGAGTTCTACCGGTTGTTTTTTCTCTTCTTTCATTTAGTTTGATTTATTTAGTTTATGATTTGTGCGTTTTTCGGTGCTAATATACGCAAAATTTGTGAAAGCAAGTGAATAGAGGCACAAGAAAGTTGAGAGGGGAGAGTTTAGCGATAAGGTTTTAGGGGTTAGAGGTTAGAGTTTAGGGGTTAGAGCAATGTGCGTAGCACGTGTCGAGCGTGGTACACGCGAGATTTCAATAGAAGGTTGTGTCAAAATTCTGGTAATACTCCTCAGTCAGCCAAGCTGACAGCTCCTCTAATTTAGAGGAGCAGAAGCCTACGCTTTAAATCAGCGTAAACGCTGATTTCTCCTCCCTTAAATTAAGGGAGGTGGTCGCAGACCGGAGGGATATTTCATTTTGAAACAGCCTCATTGTTACCCCCCAACGAGCGTAGCGAAGTAGTGGGAATAGAAGTCTATACTACATAAAGCACAGAAAGTGCGTTAGACTATAGCACGGGGTAAGCGAGCGATCGCAGCCCCGAGTAAATAGATGTACCAACAACAGAGGGCTGTAAGCCTGATAGATAGGGTGTCTTACCCCCTCGGCTTGCAGCCCTCAACACGTGCTTCGCAAGGTTTATTTATGCATCTTTCCTTTTAACATACCAACTTCGATTAATTCCTCAACTTTTTCTTTTCCATTATTTTGTGTCTTTATAAAAAATATTTACCTTTGCTTGCAAGACAGTAAAGGCTGTCGGTTACATTTTATTTTGAAAGCGTTTTTGCTTTATCCTTAACAGAAATTCGCCAAAATTTAAACCATAGGAAAAGCAGTCATAAAAACGCCTATGCTTGCTATATCCACCCGGCAAGGGGCTTGATATATAGGCAATGCGTGGGGTGGGCTGTTTATTATGGTTAGGGCGTTTGGCGATGCCTCTGTTAGATAAACTGAACATCGTCCACGCTTTCTTTTTTAGGCAGGGTGGACAAAAAGTAGGATAAAAACCTTATAATTGTTTGATTTACATATCTTTGCAAAGATTATTATTGATATGCTAAAAAAAATGCTTTTATTGTAGCTCTTCCAATGTGGTCAAGAATGG
>JAFXIZ010000013.1 GCA_017532725.1 Bacteroidaceae bacterium | reverse complement strand
TGTGTGTCGAGCAATTGGCACACACCTTTTTTATGTAGGAGTAAGCATAGTGGCTCGATGCAACGTCGAAGACGTTTCACTTCTGCGTGCAACAGTGCATCAACATCTTCGATGTTGATGCACTGTATATCACGCCATACCCCACGTTTCGCTACGCTCAACGTGGGGTTAACAATGTGCAACGTCTTCGACGTTACGCCCTAACATCGGGGTTAAAAACTTAAACTCTTAAACACTTTCACAGTCAGCACAGGCTGACTGAGGAGTATGAGCCACGAACATCGTGGCTCTACGCTATAATCTCTAAACGCTAATCACCCCACCCCTCACCTTTTGCACTTTGGCTGACGCCCAAGATAGGCTGCGCCTCGGGATAAAAAATAAATAAATTTATTTTGTTCTCCTCTCGGCTTGCACTATCTTTGCACTATGAGATTGATAATAGACCAAGGCAATAGCACCACCAAGTTATATACGGCTACAAGCAGTGAGATTGTAGATTGCGTAGTGAGCGACAACGAGGATATGCTCGAATATGTGCGCCAACGCATCGCCAACACCCCATTCGAGGCTGCCATATACAGTTCGGTGCGACGCGAATATGATAAGCACCTCATCAACGTAATGAGTCGCAAGATACCACATATAGTGTGTATGGGCAACACTACACACCTGCCTATAGGTATCGAATATCGCACGCCTCATACATTGGGACACGACCGTATAGCCGCAGCCGTAGGTGCGTGGACTCAACAACCGGGTCGCCCCCTGCTGGTGGTAGATGCCGGAACGGCCATAACCTACGACCTCGTGTCGGCACAAGGCAAGTTTATGGGTGGCAATATCGCAGCCGGCGTGAGTATGCGTCTGCGTGCCTTGCACGAGCATACAGGACGACTGCCTCTTGTGGCGACCGACGGTGAGTTACCCCTGCTGGGCTACGACACCGAAACAGCCATACGCGCCGGTGCATTGCAGGGCGCAGCCTACGAATTGGAGGGCTATATAACGGCTTGTGAGGCAGAATATCCCGAACTTTTGGTTTTCTTAACAGGTGGAGATGCCGAGCGTTTGGCTACTATCATAAAAAGAAGTATCTTTGTCGATAAAAATTTAGTGCCGAAAGGTTTAAACCGAATATTAGAATACAATGTCGAAGTATAAACTTATATGGGCTGCCATCTTGTGTGCAGCCGTGATGCCCCTCGTGGCACAGACTCCCTACTCTCAATATGGCTATGGTACACTCGATGATAACGCGACCGGCAATCAGCGCGCTATGGGTGGTACCGGTATAGGTATGCGCAATAACACATATATTAATATGATGAATCCGGCATCATACACTGCAATGGACTCGCTGACGTTTATGTTTGACTTTTCGGCAGACTATAAGGCTTCGTGGTATAACGAAAACGGGGCTTCGGATACAGGACAGAGTGGTGGTATCAACTATGTGGCAATGCAGTTTCGCTTGGGCAAGAAGGTTGCCGCAGCCATAGGCCTCACTCCCCTATCACACGTTCAATATACCTACGGCAGCAACATAACCAATGGTAGTTATACTCGCGCCGGCGAGGGTGGTATGTCGCAAGTTTTCTTGGGTGTAGCCGTACAGCCATTTAAGTGGATGTCGGTGGGTGTTAACGCAGGCTATGTGTTTGGCAAAATAGACAATATTACACACGTTGTTACAAAGCCCTCGACAGGCAGTTACATCAACTCAATGACATTGAGCGACTTGAGAGTGCAATTCGGTTTGCAATTCCCCGTTGCCATCAACGACAAGAACGACCTTAACGTGGGTGTTACTTACACGCTGGGCAAGCCCACTTGGGGCGAGGTGCTGACTTACAATACATTTAACGACACCATTATAGAGCCTATGGGCGACAACTACTCAATGCCTCACGCCTTCGGTGCCGGTGTTAGTTACACCTACAACCAAAGCATCACTGCGGCAGTAGATGCCCGATATGAATTGTGGGAAGATGCCAAGTTTTACCGTCCCAACCTCGATGATTATATGCGTATGAACAACCGTTGGAGAGTGTCGGCAGGACTTGAATACCGTCCTAAACTCGTATCGAGCAGTTATCTCGACTACATACGCTATCGCATCGGAGGCTTTTACGAACAATCGTACATAACCGTACGCGACGACGCCGGCAACTACAACAGCGTGCGCGAGTTTGGTGTTTCGTGTGGCTTGGGATTCCCCTTGCGAGGCAACAAGTCGATGTTTAACTTCACACTCGAATACTCGCACCGTAACGGCCACCCCAACCCTCTCCTGAGCGAAGATCACTTGGCGATAGTGCTTTCGATGACCTTCAACGAGATGTGGTTCTGGCAAAGAAAGTTTGAATAACAAAGAGCAGGGAACTACCCTACGAGATATACAAGAACGCAAGCCTTCACAATGGGGGCTTGCGTTCTTGTATTGCCTATTTTAATACAGATTGTAAGTGATAGACATAACTTGGAACTCGGTGCGTCGGTTTATCTGATGCGCCACCTCTTGATCTTCCTCCGAGAGTGTGAGTATAAACTCCTCGGTAAGCACATCGCCTTCCTTAAACTGCGGATGCAACGACGCCAACTTCTTGGTGATGGTCTTGGGTACTTTCTCGCCATAACCCACTGCCTTAACGCGATCGGGGGCAATGCCGTTGGCTATAAGATAATCGACCACCGACTGCGCACGACGTTGCGAAAGGTCTTCATTATAGGCATCACGTCCTCGGAAATCGGTATGCGCAGCCAACTCGATAGTGATATTGGGGTTGTCGTTGAGGATGGCTATCAACTCGTTGTCAAGAGCCGTTTCCGACTCGGGACGGAGCGTCGCCTTATCAAAGTCATAGAATATGTTTTCGAGGATAACGGGCTTGGTAACCGAAGCCAATACAAAATCGACCACATAATCGGCATCGGCCTCGGTCGTGTCACTCTCAAACTCTTGCTTGCCATTGAGGTAGCCTCGACAGCCTGCCATCATCACATAACGCACGCCACGATTCAGCGAGAACTTAAACGAGCCGTCTTTACGAGCAACCTCCTTCTGGTTGGAGCCGTCATTACCAACGATGCGTATAATGGCATCGGGGATAGGCTCATCATCTTTATCAAGCACCATACCACTGATTGTAACCTTGACAGAGGGTTTCTCGAAACTGTATATCTTGTCATACCCACGACCGTCGTTGCGATTGGATGAAAAGTAGCCTGTCTCTTCCACAGCAAATGTTATACCAAAATCATCGCCCGACGAGTTAATGGGATACTTCATATTCTCGACACGCCACAGCCCGAGCGTATCAAGATTAGCCACAAAGATATCGAGCCCACCCATCCCGGGATGACCGTCGGATGAAAAATAGAGTGTACTATCGCTACGCATATAGGGGAACATCTCGTCGCCGGGGGTGTTGATGCCATCGCCCAAGTTTTCGAGCGTGCCTTCGGTGTTACTGCCCAAGCCTACGCGCCATATATCCTTACCACCTTGTCCTCCGGGCATATCGGATACGAAATAGAGATACAATCCGTCGGGCGATACGGCCGGATGCGCAAATGAGGATAGTGTATCGGCCGTTATCTCCAACTTGGTAGGCGCACTCCATTGCGCCCCACTACGGGTCGATGTGTATATCTCGGCAGCGGCATCACTATCCTCGTCGTGACGAGCCCTACTCAGGTACATCGTGGAGCCGTCGGGGCTGAAACTTACCATACCCTCGTCGGCTTCGGTATTCAACTCGCCCTCCAAAGGCTCGGGCTTTTGCCACACACCTTTTTCATCTTTCTTGGCAAGGAAAATATCGAAACTCTTGGCACCGGTAATGGCACTCTTTTTCTCGCCCACCACCTTGTCGTTTGAGGTTGTGATATAGAGTTGATCGAACGCCTCGCCTTGCAACATAGGCGAACAGTCGCTACGACGCGAATTGAATATATTGGCACGTTTTACGGTATATCGGGTGGGATTGGCCTTCCACGCCACAGCATCGGCACAGCCCTTCAGGCCATTCAAAGCAACACGATTGGTAGAATCTTTTTCGAGGAACAACTCATAACTCTTGATAGCAGCCTTATACTTGCCATCGGCGTGCTGACTCTGCGCCAAATAGAGGTAGGTCATACTATCGGTATCGCAATATTTATATCGCACAGCATTGGTATAAGCAGCCGATGCACGCGCCGACATATTGAGACGTCGATAACAATCGCCCATCTTATACGCCACATATCCACGCTTGGGTCGGTCGGTCTTTTTGCGCATCTTGTTGTACACCTTGCGATAGGTCTGCGCTGCCTCATAATACTCGCCTCGGTCATACTGCTCCTCGGCGGCACTCAACTTGGCAGGACCACACGACACACACAAAGTTGCCAATATGGCCAAACAAATGATGTGATAGATATATTTTTTCATTGTCGATATGCTATACTTATATACTATATAATATACGACATCGACGGCATTTTATTGCCCAGACCATACAATTACTTATCGCCACGCCACAAAAAAGAACTATCGCCATAACTGAGGAAACGGAAATCGTGCGACAAGGCATAATCGTAAATTCGACGCCAATCGCCCGACACAAATGCCGAAATCAACAACAACAACGTACTGCGAGGCTGATGGAAATTGGTAACTATGCCATCGACTATATGGAATTTATACCCGGGAACAATAATGATGCGCGTGGCACTAACCAAACGGTCGGCTCCCGTACGGTCGAGGTAGTCGAGTATGAGTTGCATAGCCTCGGCACGCGACAACGTAGGATTATCGGCGTATGGTGCCCACTGTTGCACACGCAACTGCTCGGCAGTGGCTTGAGGGTTGCGATAGAGCGAAAGAGCGATATAATAAAGACTCTCGAGCGTGCGCACCGAGGTCGTACCCACTGCAACGACACGTCGCGTGCTGCGACACAACTCCTCAATGAGCGAACGCGACACCGATATATACTCGGTATGCATCTCGTGTTCGGCTATTGTATCGCTCTTGACAGGCTTGAAAGTACCTGCACCGACGTGCAGGGTAAGTTCGCAAGTGGGGATACCCTTGGCGCGAACAGCATCAAGCACAGCCGGCGTAAAGTGCAAGCCGGCAGTTGGAGCAGCCACAGATCCTTCAATCTTGGAATAGACCGTTTGATATGTAGTCTTATCACTCTCCTCGGTAGCCCTGTTGAGATAGGGCGGGATAGGCAACTCGCCCAGCGTTTCGAGCAACTCGCCAAAGGTTATGGTGTCGTCGTTCCACTCGAAATCAACCTCATAACCATCACCACGTTGCGCTCCACGACGGGCATTGAGCGTCACTTCACGGTCGTTGTGCGCAAACGATAGTTGCAACGCCCCCTCCTTCCACTTCTTGGCATTACCTATCAGGCACAACCAACGGCACGAATGAGTACTCTGCAACGACAGAGCATAATCGACAGGCAGCAACGGCTCAAGACAGAACACCTCGATAACAGCACCCGTAGGCTTGCGAAATCGCATACGCGCCTGTATCACCCTTGTATTGTTAAACACAAGCATAGCATCGTCGGGCAACAACGAAGGTAAGTCGGCAAAGTGTTTATGTGTTATTTCCCCATCTTTATATATAAGCAACTGCGAACTATCGCGCTGTGCGAGAGGGAATTTGGCCACTCGTTCATCGGGCAACGGATAGTCATAATCTTCTATGCGAATATCTTGAGTATCGAGCATTTTCATCTTCTATACATTTACTTCAGGGCACAAAGGTACAAAAAAGTAGTGAGCAATCTCACGATTGCCCACCTCCTTGATAGAATATATGCGTTAAATCAACAGTTCGCTAAATCTATATAAACAAAAAATCATCGAGTTGTCTCGATGATTTTTTTGCGGTGCGTACGGGACTCGAACCCGTGACCCCATGCGTGACAGGCATGTATTCTAACCAACTGAACTAACGCACCTTCAACAATATTATAACCCTTTGAAATTAAAGCGATGCAAAGGTAGTGGTTATATCTCTATTATGCAAGTTTTTCGCACAAATATTTTACAAAAATTACCAGCAAAAATAACAAATAATTATTAATCAACCACTTACAAAACAACAAAAAAAATTCACCATAAGCAAAGCCATCTCTTACCAACAACAGTCGCAAATTCATAAATAATACCAAAAATCCATCAAATGAGCCGGTAAAAGGGCTTGATATCAATAATAATTCGTACTTTTGCTACTTGATACATACCCCAAAGCAGTAGCAGACTAATAAACAGACAATAGTGTATGGCAAAAAATAAGAAAAAACAAAAGAACAGTTCATTTATAATCAAATGCCTATGGTGCATCTTCGGTGTAGCCATACTTGGCACTATTATTCTCTTCTTGGCCATATCCAAGGGTTGGATTGGATATATGCCCCCTATCGAGGAACTTCAAAACCCCAAGGATAAGTTTGCATCGGTCATCTACTCGGACGATGGCAAGGTGCTGGGCAGATATTATCAAAGTCGCAACAATCGCGTATATGTCGATTATAACGAAATTTCGCCCTACCTTATCGAAGCACTCATCGCCACCGAGGACGTACGCTTTGCCGACCACTGCGGCATCGACTTTAAGGCCTTGATGCGCGCCATTGTAAAGCGTGGCTTGCTTATGCAGAAGAGCGCCGGTGGTGGTAGTACCATCACACAACAGTTATCGAAACTGCTTTACTCGCCACAAGCCGGCAGCGTGGTGGAACGCTTGGTACAGAAGCCCCAAGAATGGGTTATAGCCGTTAAACTCGAACGCTTCTACACCAAGGAGGAGATTATTAATATGTATCTCAACCACTTCGACTTCCTCAACAATGCTGTAGGCATACAATCGGCATCACAAGTATATTTCAACAAACTGCCACAAGAACTCACCATCGAGGAGGCAGCAACACTTGTAGGTATGTGTAAGAATCCTTCTTATTACAACCCTCGCCGATTCAACGACCGTACACGAGGACGTCGCAACATTGTATTAGACCAAATGCGCAAGGCCGGATACATATCGAAAGCCGAATGCGACTCGTTGCAGCAACTGCCCCTCACCCTCGACTTCCAGATTGTTGACCACAAAGAGGGGCCTGCACCCTACCTTCGCGAGCGCATTCGTATGATGCTCACTGCCAAGAAGCCCAATCGAAAAGATTATGCCGGCTGGGAACAACAACAATATGTAGATGACTCGACGGCTTGGGAGAACAATCCTGCTTACGGCTGGTGCGAGAAAAATCGCAAGCCAGACGGATCGAAATACAACATCTACAGCGACGGATTGAAGATATACACCGGTATAGACTCGCGTATGCAACAATACGCCGAGGAGGCTGTAAAAGAACACATTGCCGACTACCTGCAACCCCGGTTCTTTGCCGAGAAGAAGGGGCGCAGTTATGCACCGTTTGCTCGCACCGTAACACCCGAGCAACGCAAACTCATACTCGAACGCAGTATGAAAAACAGCGACCGTTATCGAGCAATGAAAAAAGCCGGTGCAAGCCAAGCCGAGATAGAAAAGGCCTTCAACACACCCGTAGAAACCGAATTATTCAGTTACAACGGCACAATAGACACCATAATAACCCCTATGGACTCTATTCGCTACGTCAAGACCTTCTTACGCACAGGATTTGTTGTAATGGATCCCCTGAACGGCAAGGTAAAAGCATACGTCGGAGGCCCCAACTTCTCACAATTCCAATACGATATGGCCGGCGTAGGCCGCCGTCAGATAGGCTCTACCATCAAGCCATTCCTCTACACACTTGCAATGGAGGAGGGATTTACCCCCAACACCACCTTCCTCAACGAGCAACCCACCTTTATACTACCCAGTGGCGATGTATGGGAGCCTCGCAATGCAGGAACGGCACGCATCGGCGAGATGGTTCCATTAAGTTGGGCATTATCGACCTCCAACAACTGGATATCGGCCCGTTTGATCGACCAACTTTCGCCCGAGAGCCTTGTGCGCATAATGCGCTCATTCGGCATCACCAATCGCATCGATGCCGTACTGTCGCTATGCCTTGGCCCTGTAGAAGTATCGGTTGAGGAGATGGTATCGGCCTACACAGCCTTTGCCAACAATGGTGTAAGAATCGACCCCATATACGTTACCCGTATAGAGGATAATCACGGCAATGTCATCGCCGAATTTACGCCACAACTTACCGACGTCTTCAGCGAACGCGCTTATAGTCGCATAGTCCCCATTCTACAAAGCGTTATCGACGGAGGCACAGGCTCGCGCATTCGCTATCGCTACAACATCACAGCCCCGATGGGAGGTAAAACAGGTACTACTAACGATATGGCCGACGGCTGGTTTATGTCGTTTACCCCCAACTTGGTAACAGGTACTTGGGTAGGTGGCGAAGATCGCGACATACACTTTGACTATATGTCCGACGGACAAGGCGCAAGCATCGCCCTGCCGGTAGCCGGGCTCTTCTACCAAAAGGTATTTGCCGACAAGTCACTACAAAACGAAGGCTATGTACAGACACTCGACTTTGAATACCCCAAGTACGAAGAGAGTAATACCGACGAGGTTGTAATAGCAACAACCCCCGAAGAAAATGTTGAAGAATCGATAGAAGGCATTTTTGAATAAAATAAATAGTAGATTGATATGACAGTATTATTAATGATTATCGGCTTGGCACTACTGCTTGTCGGAGCCAATTATCTGACCGAAGGTTCTTCGGCTGTAGCCAAGAGATTTGGCATTTCAGAGTTTGTAATAGGTCTTACTATCATTGCAATAGGCACATCAGCACCCGAACTCGTTATCAGCCTCATATCGACAATCAACGGAAAAACCGATATGGCCATAGGTAATGTATTAGGTTCAAACTTATTTAACACCTTGATGATATTGGGCATAACAGCCCTTATACGCCCTATACGCATCGAGCATAATACACTGTCGCGCGACATTCCCTTCGGGCTATTAGCAGCCGTTGTATTGGCAATTTGCGGCCTTGATATATGGCTCAATGGCGAGAGTGGCAGCATTTCGCGCAGCGAAGGCTTGCTCTTACTATGTTTCTTTGTAGTGTTTATGGTATATTCATTTGCTACAGCCAAGCGCGATGAATCGCCCGAAACACAGCAGACAACCGAAAAAACACCCGAAAAGAAACACCCTATATGGATCGAACTCCTGATGATTGCCGGTGGTCTTGCCGGACTCATTTACGGCGGCGACCTCTTCCTCGAATACGCTGTAATATTTGCTCGCGATATGGGTATGTCCGAGGCCGTTATCGCCGTAACATTGATGGCCGGTGGTACATCAATGCCCGAATTGATAACCTGCGTAATTGCTGCAGCCAAGAACAAGGGTCAGTTGGCACTTGGTAATGTGATAGGATCGAATATATCAAACATCTTCCTTATACTCGGTACTTGCGCCACAGTATCGCCCCTACAAATGGGCGACATACTACCCCTCGACCTCGTTATACTCGTTGCTGCATCATTAATAATAGCCATTACAGCATTTACATTCCGTCGTAACGAATTAGATCGCGCCGAGGGCGTTATATTCGTACTGCTATACATTGCCTATATAGTATCGCTCCTGATGCGATAGGATAACAAATATAGACATAAACGAGGCTGTGTCAAGATGAAAATTTTGGCACAGTTTCTTTTTTGTTTAGAAGAGCCGAGATAAGAAGAGGATACAAAATTCCACACTATTCTCCACCTCGCCGAGCAGGAGAGCAGAGGTGGTGGCAGTGGACACCTCGCGATATAGCATACAAACAGAGATGGCAATGGACGCCTCACGATATAGCATACAAAAACAGCCACCTGCTATGCAAGTGGCTGTTTTGCTCGGTCGGGGTGACTGGATTCGAACCAGCGACAACACGCCCCCCAGACGTGTACTCTAACCGGGCTGAGCTACACCCCGTCTGAAAAGGTGATGCAAAGGTAGTGCTTTTTATATTATAAACAAGCGTTTTTGATAAAAAATTTTCAACTTTTTTGCATCAAAATTGTTAACCACCTCATTTACAAATAAAAAAGGTCGCGATAAAAATCAAGTGCAATTTCTATTTCTTTTCTTTCCACACTTATATTTACCACACAATCGCCAATATTGCGCAATAAAGTAAAGTTGATATGCTCGCCTTTGTTCTTCTTATCGCGTTGCATATATTGCAATATCTCATCATAATCATCACAAGTTATGGCATACGCCCCATATTGATTGTACACATAACGAGCCAAGTCATAGATTATCGATGAAGGGAACTGATATAACCTATGCGACAATATCAAGGCACACACCAAGCCCCAAGCCACAGCATAGCCGTGAGGAACAGGGCGATTATGCGCAAGGGCGTGACTCTCGATGGCGTGCGCCAACGTATGTCCAAGATTAAGACTCTTTCGTAGGCCTCCTTCGTGAGGGTCTTGCTCCACAATGCGACGTTTCACCTCGACCGAACGTTGCAGCAACGACATAAAGGCCTCGCCATCGCATCGGGCAATGCCACACGCAAGCAACTCATTATAGTGCGCCTCGCCATCTATCAAGGCGTGTTTTATCATCTCGGCAAACCCCGACAGCAACTCCTCGTGCGATAACGTCGAGAAAAAACGTGTCGATATAATCACAGCACGCGCCTCGGCAAATGCGCCCACTTCATTTTTAAGTCCGGCAAAGTTAATACCCGTTTTGCCACCCACAGCAGCATCTACAGCAGCCAACAAGGTAGTAGGTATATTCACGCAAGCGATACCACGTTTGAATGTTGCAGCAGCAAATCCACCCAAGTCGGTAACCACGCCACCACCTATATTAATAAGCAACGAATGTCGCGTAGCACCCTGCTCGCTCAATGCGTTCCACACCATTGACAACGTATCAATACTCTTATTCTCCTCGCCCACAGGCATTGTAATAACAGAAGCACTATCGATGCGAGGCGATGACAATAGAGGCAAAACGCATCGGCTACTATTCTCATCACACAAGACAAAGCAACGATCGTACTCAATGGTCGAACACACTTGTTCGATAGCCTCATCGATATGGTTGGTATATATAAGTTGTTGTTTCATAGTTTTACGGTATTAATAGCATCAATCAACTGTGGCAGGTGCGTGGCAAAATGCGACATTGAGTCGAACACAATATCGGCACCGGCATCATATAGTGCTTGGGGAGGAATAGGCCCCGTATTGACAGCCACCGTAAAGACACCGGCAGCAACACCGGCTTCTACCCCCAACGGTGCATTCTCTATAACAATAGCCTCATTGGGCAACACCTCGGCTCGTTGCAACCCCATCAAATAAGGCTCGGGCGACGGCTTGCCATTCTTCACATCCTCACCCGTAATACGATACGGCACATTGAAAGCCCGTGGATAGTCATCATCCAAGCACTCAAGCAATGTGCCTTGACTCGACCCCGTAACCAACACCGTTCGTACATTGTGCGACAACAATATATCTATCACAGCATCGGCACCCGGCATAGGCTCGACAGCATCCAACAAGCGAAACTGCCTCACCTTCTCGGCATACAACGCCAACGACACCTCCTCGGGTGCATCGTGACCATACGCCCTATTAAACAGCAGGTTGATAGTGCGTGTACGCGTACTACCCTCCAATAGAAAAAACTCCTCGCGACAGCAATCGATACCCAGAGGGGCTATCGTTCGATACCAAGCCTCGACGTGATTGGGCATAGAATCATACAACACACCATCCATATCTATCAATGCCGCCTTGCAACTCATAGATGCACAGCCCACACGTTCGATATACCTTCTTACAGTTTTTTCTATATCCATCTATATATACATTTATATAAATACCGTACAACGGCACAAAAATACAAAGTTTTGGTCGTTTTGCACCTTAATTCAAATAAAAACCGTAGTTTTGCACCACAATATTCAAACACAACTTAATTACTACACTTATGAAAAGATTATCAATCATTACATTTGCTGCAATTTTATTGTGCTCTTGCTCATCACAACTCACCGAACAAGATTACAAAGATGCACTCACCGACTATGTAGAAAACAACTACCAACAAAAAATTGCGCAGGATGGCATCACCCTCCGACTCATACAAAACGTAACTGTAAACGACAGTTTGGAGTACCTCAACCACACGCTGTCACAAGAGTATAGCGACATCCTTGCCGGCAAGAAACAAGCGTGGGAAGAGAAACAAGCAGATTGTGAAAAAGATGAAAAGGCCAACCTCCTTCGCCACGAGGACTATATGAAGAAATATAACGATGCCAAGCGCAAATATGGCAACGATATTAAATACAAAAACAAAATAGAAGGCTACTTGAAGGCAGCCGAGAAACTCCCTTCAAACCACGAGGAATACCTCGAGTTCGACCGTCGTCGCAGTTACTCATTCACACGCGATGCCGAAAACCTCAAGGCCGACTACGAGCAATTCTTGCAACAAGGTGCCAACGATTGGGTAGCGCAGCACCCCCTCTATGCAGCCTACGACGGACGCGACAAGAATGAAGTATTAGCCCTCGCCTACTATGCCGAGTACCAAACCACCGACGGCGAAACACTTTGTGGCAACTACCTATTCAACAACAAGCCCCTTTCGGTAGAAGAGTTGCCCGAAGAAACAGCCAACATCACCAACTACAAACAAGCCATCAACACACCTGCCGAGTCGAGCGAGGAACAATAAGAACAAGCCGAACACAGAAAAATATGTTATAAAATATGCACACGAATTGCGCGAATGTGCATAAAAAAACACTTTCTTACGGCTAAAGTTGCATAAGTAGTACAAAATGGCTTACTTTGCACAGCATTTTTGCGGAAAAACTTCTTATTAATTCACATTTAAAAAGAAAAACTATGTCTGAAGTTGCAGTAAAAGTAAAATCAATCATCGCAGAGCGTTTGGGTCGTCCCGAGTCTGCTGTTACAAACGAAGCTAGCTTTACAAATGATTTGGGTGCCGATTCACTCGATACAGTTGAGATGATTATGGATTTCGAAAATACTTTCGATATCAAAATACCCGATGAAGAAGCTGAAAAGATTACAACTGTAGGCGAGGCTATCGAACACATCGAAAAAGCCCTTGCTGAGAAATAATTTATGGAGCTTAAAAGAGTAGTAGTAACCGGTCTGGGTTCAATTACCCCACTCGGCAACAGCGTAACCGAAACTTGGGAGGCTGCAGTCAATGGAGTAAGTGGAGCCGGACCCATTACTCATTTTGATGCCAGCGAGTTTAAGACTCAATTTGCCTGCGAGGTAAAAAATTTCGAGCCGCTCAACTACTTTGACAACATCAAAGAAGTGCGCAAACTCGATTTGTATGCGCAATATGCCATAGCCGCAGTCAAGGAGGCAATGACCGACTCGGGCATTGATGTAGAGAAAATAAATCGCGAACGTGCCGGTGTAATATTTGCAGCCGGTATTGGTGGTTTGGGTACATTCGAACAAGAGGTATCCAACTACGCCAAGAATCCCGATAGAGGTCCTCGCTACAGTCCATTCTTCATCCCCAAGATGATAGCCGACATCGCAGCAGGACAAATCTCTATGATTTACGGATTCCACGGCCCCAACTTCGGTACCGTTTCGGCTTGTGCATCGTCCAACCACGCCTTGATAGACGCCTACAATTACATCCGTTTGGGTAAAGCCGATGTAATCATATCGGGTGGTGCCGAAGCCGCAATCTACGCAGCAGGTGTAGGAGGTTTCAACTCAATGCACGCTCTCTCTACACGCAATGACTCACCCCAAACAGCATCACGCCCCTTCAGTGGCTCGCGCGATGGTTTTGTAATGGGTGAAGGTGGCAACTGTTTGATTTTAGAGGAATTGGAACACGCCTTGGCTCGTGGCGCAAGAATCTATGCAGAGATTGCAGGAGGAGGTCTTGCCGCCGATGCATACCACTTGACAGCAACCCACCCCGAAGGCTTGGGTGCCAAATTGGTTATGCGCAACGCCTTGGAAGATGCCAATATGAAGCCCGAAGATATTGACTACATAAACACTCACGGCACATCTACCCCTGTAGGTGACATTTCGGAAATAAAAGCCATCAAAGAAGTGTTTGGCGAGCACGCCTACAAACTCAATATCAGTTCTACCAAGTCTATGACCGGTCACTTATTGGGTGCAGCCGGTGCATTAGAGGCAGTACTATGTATCAAGGCTATGGAAACAGGCATTGTTCCACCAACAATCAATCACGAAGAGGGCGACAACGACCCCGAAATTGATTACAACCTCAACTTTACATTTAACAAAGCACAAAAGCGCGAAATCAAAGCCGCTATGTCAAATACATTCGGTTTCGGTGGACACAACGCTTGTGTTATCTTGAGAAAATTTGAGTAATCAACGTGATTCAAAGAATTTATAAAACGATAAGGCTCTTTACGACTGCTCGTAAAGAGCCTTATCGTACTTTTTACCAAATGTTGGGATTTTGCCCCAACAACATATCGCTGTTTCAACAAGCCTGCCGACATCGCTCGGCAAGCCACTCATCGGGGCAGAAAGGCGACAACGAGAGGTTGGAATTTCTCGGCGACGCCATTCTCAGCGCAGTCGTGTCGGACATCATATACCAAACCTATCACTCCAAGCGCGAAGGCTTTTTGTCAAAGACACGCTCAAAGATAGTAAAACGCGAAACGCTCGACCTCATTGCAACAAAGTTGGGCTTGGACAAAATGGTAGAAACAGCATCCCACACACCTACCCACAACAACCACACATACGGCAATGCCTTGGAGGCACTCATTGGTGCCATATACCTCGACCAAGGATTTGACAAATGCCGTAAAATAGTGGAAGAGAGAATCATCAAACAGAACATCGATATAAATCAATTGGTGCAACAGGAGGCCAACTACAAGTCGCGCCTTATCGAATGGTGTCAGCACTACCACCTACCCTATCAATTTGAGGTAGATTCCATTACCAACGACGAGCACAACAACCCCATCTTCCACGCACACGTTACCATTGTTGACACAACACTGGGCGAAGGCAACGGTTACACCAAAAAAGAGGCACAACAAGAGGCTGCACACCAAGCCTATACACAGATTAAAAAGCGCAAACACCTCGCAACCGAATTGACAGAGAAACTCAATCAAACAAGCGAAGAAAAAGACTCAAGCGGGGGCTCAAGCGTGGAATAACGCAATATTTTGACCTATAAAATAGGTTTATTCGGTTTTAATAAGTAACTTCGCCATCAAATTGAGAAATGAGATATGACATACAATTACAGCATAACGCTTGACGAATTATATCGTGCAATAGGCCGAGAGGTGTATGAGCAGTGTATCGAAAATAATTCATTGGCTCGCATTGAGGAACGTGGATTGTTCCCCACTCCCTACGTTCGTAGCGACTATAAGCCCGAGGGTCGCGCTCGTGGGCAGAATTACGCATCATTGCAATTGGCTTGCGAAGTTATCGATGAAGAAGGCAATGCTATAGCACGCGAAGGATTTTCATCTTTTGCCGAGATGAATGTTGAGATATGCGATCTGCTCAACGAATTTCCCGAAGGACACTTCACTCGCGTTGTAATACAATTGGTGGCGTTTGTCAACATATACCAAACAATGGTCGATAACTACTACGAAGCACGCGTTGTATCGAATGTAATAGAGATACCCCTCCTTGATGAAGCACCCAACCGCATCGTACGCATCGACTGCCAAAAGTTGTTGTATCCCCCCAAGAAATAATGCCACACTAAGGGCTAATCCGACTACCGTATATCCTACAATCTATATATAATAAATACCCCCGACTCTTGTCGAGGGTATTTTTTTGTACCTACCACTGCGATTATGGGTACAAAAAAGGCTACCTCGCAATCGAGATAGCCAAACGTTTACTGTTGTCGTGCTTGATTAGCCCTCAACGATAGCCTCATTGGGACATACACCGGCACAAGTACCGCAATCGAGACATTTGTCGGGATCGATTTTGTAGATATCGCCCTCAGAGATAGCCTCAACGGGGCACTCACCGATACAAGAACCGCAAGCAACGCAGTTGTCTGTAATAACGTAAGCCATGGTCTTAAATTTTTAAAGTATAAATATTAGGTTATATAACAAAGACAAAGATAAAACACTTTTCGAGCAATTCAAAATAAAAACAAGGCTTTTTTATGTAACAAAAAAGGCATCTTTCGCAAGATGCCTTCTTAATCGCTACATTTTCAATATATAAGAAGTTCTTATTTATCTATTTTCTTAATAGGGATAGTACCTGCCTACTACGCGATAGGCTACGCCTCCATATACAGGCTCCTCGTAGTAATAGTAGCCATTATAGTAATATGCCGGACGGTTGTTGTAGTAAACGTAACTAACACCATAGTTGGGCAAGTAAGGTACCATCATTCCTATCATAGGGCGAACTACCTCAAAGTGAGTGCCGTAGTTGCGATAGTATGCTCCGTCGTAATAGTAATAGAACGAATTATTATATACTATTGTTTCATATCCCACAGGGAGTGACAGCATTTGCAACCCGAAGGGTGCTGCTACAACCTGATATACTCCGTTAACAAGTGCGTGGAAGCAGCAATCGTAGAAGTAATACGTCAGACCTCCGAGAGTATATCGGTGCGCACGGGGAGGAGGAGGCGTATTGAAACGATAGTCAATAGGGCATCCGTGACCGTGAGGAGGAGGTACTATATTATACCCGTGAGGGGGGCGATGGTTAGGACGGTATCCCGAAGGGGGAGGCGTTTTGTGGTCATACTGAGCGTGGGGTTTTTCTTGATGGTACGCTTTGTTACCTCCGTTTCTTCCTGCATCACCACCTTTTGTTCCGGCTGAAGATTGCTTGTTCGAATCAGGACGATTGTTGCGCTCTACTACGGTAGCATTACTATTGGTACTGCTTGCAGGACGACGTCCTGTAACAACCGTAGCATTACTCTTTGTGGCAGTTGTCGATTTACTGTTGTTGGTTACCGTACTCCTGCGAGTAGTAGATGTAGCCGTTGCTGTCGAAATACTCTTCGATGTTCTGCTGCTTGGAGTCACTGCCGACTTATTGCGGCTTGTGGTTGAACTATTGCGCGTTGTCGTACTTACACTTTTAGCAGCACTACTACTTGATGTGGCACGACGACCGGTAGTAGTAGTTGTTGTACGCGAAGAATTTTCGCTACGGTTGCCTCTTTGAGCCTCTGCCGAGTCTATTGTACCCAAGGCAAGTATTGTGGCAAGGCACATTGTAAATAATCTCTTTCTCATAACTTCACGTATTAAGGGTGATACAATGTTTTTGTAATGTTTTCTTTTCCTTAAGACTTGCACCAACTGCAAAAGTTTAAAACCACGCCCAATAATTTTGTTAAATAGCAACCATTATTTAACAAAAAGGCGCACCCGATTGACCGAGTGCGCCCATTGACAATTCAATATTTCTTCTTATACGGTAAGAATCTCTTTTTCTTTTGCAGCAAAGAGTTCATCAAGACGTTTCATCATCTTATCGTGAAGTTTTTGAACGGCATTTTCACCATCTTTCGATACATCCTCGGGCATACCGTTTTTCACAGCCTTCTTCAAGCCCTCAATAGCATCACGACGAGCATTACGAATACTTACCTTGGCATTCTCAACCTCGTTCTTCGATTGCTTAACAAGAGCCTTACGACGCTCCTCGGTTAGAGGAGGTATAGAGATGCGTATTACCTCTCCATTATTTTCGGGAGTAATACCCAACTCCGAGTCGATAATAGCCTTCTCAATTACACGGAACATTGATTTTTCCCAAGGAGTTATCACAATGGTACGAGCATCGGGCACTTGCACATTGGCAGCACCACTGATAGGCATCATTGAGCCATAATAATCTACACGGATGTTATCAAGCAATTTAGGACTTGCCTTTCCTGCACGGATATGAGCCAAAGTTTCGTCAAGAAACTCCACTGTTTGCTCCATTTTCTTCTCGGCAGCGTCGAGATACGTTTTTACATCTTCCATAGTTCTATTTTTTTATTTCTATATTATCAATATACATAAGTTCCTATATTCTCGCCCGACATTACCTTCTTGAGATTGCCCACTGTATCCATATCAAATACGATGATAGGCAGATTATTCTCTTTGCATAATGTAGTGGCTGTAAGGTCCATCACCTTGAGTCCACGAGTATATATCTCATCATAAGTAATACTGTCGAACTTGGTGGCTGTAGGGTCTTTCTCGGGGTCGGCTGTATAAATACCGTCAACACGAGTACCTTTGAGCATTACATCGGCCTCTATCTCTATACCACGAAGTGCCGAGCCTGTGTCGGTAGTAAAGAAGGGATTGCCTGTGCCACACGACATAATGGCTATCTCGCCACGCTTCATAGCCTCGATGGCGCGCCATTTGCTATAATGCTCGCCTATGGGGTGCATATCTATGGCTGTGAATACACGGGCTTTTTGTCCTGCCGCCTCGAGTGCCGAACTTAATGCCAAACTGTTAATAACAGTGGCAAGCATACCCATTTGATCGCCCTTGACACGATCAAAACCCTTTGTTGCACCACTCAAGCCGCGAAATATATTACCACCACCAATTACAATACCTATCTCGATACCCATATCGGCTATCTCCTTGATTTGTGCGGCATATTCGCCGGCACGCTTGGGGTCGATACCATATTGTTGCTCGCCCATAAGTGACTCACCACTCAACTTGAGCAATATTCTCTTGAATTTTCTCTCCATATTCTTTTTTAAGTTTATTACCACAAATATAGAGTGAATACCTTAACAATGCAAATAAAACCTTTGTTTTTATAGAATTTATGTTACAAAACAGCCTCAACGACATTATTTATCGTTATAAAAATAATAAAAATTATGCACCGTAATTGTTTTAGCATTAACTTTGCCGTTGTAACCAACTTACACAACAAACAATTGGCTACAGGATATATGAAAAGACTTATATACACCATATTACTGTTTTCCACAGCATTGTCGGCACTTGCTACAAGTTACGAGCGACTGACATCGCGTATGGATGACCACTTCAACCACGCAGAGTGGAAGGAGGTTTTGTCCACATCTACCCAAATGGTACAACTGCGACCTGCCGATGTTGTGCCTTACTCAACGGCTCTTATTGCGGCTCAATTCTTGGAGGATATTCCCACCGAAAATCACTTCCTCGAACTATCGCAACGCAATCGCGTACACATCGACTCATTACTGCAACAAGTGTATGTGCGCACGCGCCTCATCCACAATGCACAGGTATATGAGGGCTTGTTGCACAACCTCAAGAGCAACAACAAATGGTTGGCAAGGGTCTTTAATATCTACCTACTTGATTTCTACGCATTTGCACGCAAGACCAACCAAACAATCGCCATTGCCGACGAACTACTCGAGGTAACCCCCAACAGCAACCGTTTCAAGAAAATCAAGGCCGATGCTCTTTTCTACCAAGGCAAGCACGAGGAGGCTATTGCACTGTACGAAGATGTATTGAAAAGCGATACCGACAATTATGAAATAATTACTCTGCTGGGCGCATACTACTCTACACAAGACTGCAAGCATCTACAAGAAATCGACTCGCTATACCTGCAAGATGCGCAGCCCATCGACTCCGTCTATATCGCACGCAAACAGCATATTATAGACAACCATCTGCCTCGTACCATCGAGTTGCTGCAACGCGCCTACGCCACACGTCCGTCGAAGCATCTGCAATCGGAGATAGCACGCTTGCAGGCCATTACGCCCACGCTACCTGTTGTAACACAAGGTAAGCGCAAATAAGGGTAATGTGGACAAAAGTGGTTAGTTTTTATCCCCCAAAAACAGTATCAGGCAATAACAAAGGCCACCTCCTTAAAGGCGTAGCATCGCTCCTTACCCTCGCGATCCGACAGCACCAAATGCCCATCGGGTTTTACCTCCTTTATAGCAGCCTCAAACACGCCGGCGCTATCGCTATACCTATGATAACCCTCTCGGCGATATAGCACCGAGGCATAATCGTGTTGCAGAGCCTGCACCCCACCATCCAGCATAGCATATCGCTGCGATGTAGCCGACAAAATCTCACCAAGAACAGCATCCAAGTCATACTCTCCACCTGTAATCTGCGCAAGCGATACAGGATTGGGGGCGTTGCTCACAAACTCCTTTTGATTGATATTCAACCCAATACCAACAATTGTGCGCGATATGGTCATACCCGTAAGGTTATGTTCAATAAGAATACCGGCTATCTTTTTATCGCAATAATATATATCGTTGGGCCATTTGACAGTTACATTATCGATATATCGCGACAGCACATCGACAACAGCCAACGCCACAATCTGCGACAAGACAAACTGCTCCTGTGGTGCTACACCTTGAGGTCGCAACAGATACGAGAAAGTGAGATTCTGCCCCGGAGCAGCCTCCCACGAATTGCCTCGTTGACCTCGGCCGGCCGATTGTGTATGGGTCACGACCACACACCCCTCGGGCTGTTCCGACTGATTATCCAACTCATTGAGGTAGGTGTTGGTCGATGCCACCTCATCCAATTTTATAATATTCCATTCAGGCTTTTCCATTCGTCAAGCAATTTAAAAATTCTCTCTCGGTGAACGCGTGCAAACTTCTTTACCACCTCGGGATAAGAGTGTAGCACCCACCCTCGCATAACATCATCGGGCAGTGACGGGGTTATGTGTATAGTGTTCCAATACTTTTTGTTGCAATGAAATCCCGGCTCCACCTCGGCATACCTATCACGCAACTCCAACGCATAGTCGGGGTCACACTTGACATTTGCACTCAACTCGGGATGCTCCAATCCCGTAAAGAGAAACATTCGCCCCTCTACCTTAAATACAAGAGTAGTTTCGTCAAAAGGGAAACACTCGGTAACCAACGGAAGCGACAGACAGAAATCGCGCAGGCTCTCTATATCCATAATCTCACATATTAAGAGGTGGCAAGAAGGCGTCCTCGATATGTTCTACCTCAAACGGAGGCTCTTTACCCACTATCGACACCACATCAAATCGCACATCGCAATCCAAGTCGTGCGAGAGGACATAAGCCTCGGTAGCACGCACTATATTGCGTATCTTTTTATCGGTAACAGCCTCCTCGGGATAAGCAAAATCGCTGTTTCGGCGCGTCTTTACCTCCACAACTACCAACATATCATCCTTAAAGGCAACAATGTCAAGTTCATACTTGCCACTCACCCAGTTGATATCGCGCACAATGTACCCACGACTTATCAAGTATTCCGAAGCAAGTTCCTCACCACTCTTTCCCAATAGATTGTGCTGTGCCATAGTTATACATATTTACAATGTACAAAAATACATAATTCCTACATACGGTATTGCTTTTCACCATACAATTTATTTACTTTGCTCATATTTTAAATCTACAGATTATGGCACAAAACAACAAAAGCGTTATTGCCGCTATCATTATCGCAATAGGATTGTTCTTATTGGGCAATCGTATCGCATCGGGACTTGAAAATGCTTTGGGCGATGAACGCACTGTATCGGTGCGAGGTTTATCAGAGCGTATCGTACCTGCCGACAAGGTGGTGTGGCCCTTGGTATATAAAGAAGTAGGCAACGACTTGGAGGCTCTTGCCTCACAAGTAAATAACAAAAACAAAATCATTATAGACTATCTCAAGGCCAAAGGCATATCGGATGATGAGATATCGGTATCACCACCCGAAATTATAGACCTTCAGGCCGAACGCTACGTCAATCAAAACATCCCTTACCGATACAACCTTCGCACTATCATTACCGTTTCGTCGAAACAAGTCGATCTTGTGCGAAACCTCATCAACGAACAGGGCGAACTGCTCGACAAAGGCATAGCCATTGTTTCGGGCGAATACGATGCACAGATTGATTACCAATTTACGGGGCTCAACGAACTAAAGCCCGATATGATAGCCGAAGCCACACGCAACGCTCGCCAAGCAGCCGAGCAGTTTGCCTCCGACTCGGATAGCAAATTGGGCAAGATAAAGACTGCCTCACAAGGACAATTCTCTATCACCAGCCGCGACCAATACACACCCTACCTCAAGAACGTAAGGGTGGTAACATCGGTAGTTTACTATCTTGAAGATTGACAACGACTGTATGAAAAAGACCGTCGATATACCCGGAGCATTGCAACGACTCGCCACACTCATATCGCAAATAGGCTATGAGTGCGAGATAATCGACCAAGACGAACTGTTTGTTTTTCCCGTCACCATTACCAACGAATATGGCGATGAGATAGTCATCAACATCAACGTAACAGCCAATGGCGAGAACAAGCATATAGGCACAGGCAACTATATTGCCTTCGAGGTATTCATCCCCTGCGCCCCGGCCAGCCGAGAGGAAGAGTTGCAACTATGCTACTACGTTATGCAACTTATTATGGAGGTGGATATTACAACCATACAGTATGTACCCAAGACACAACAAATACTTATATCGCGTGTCGATTGCATCGATGATGAATTGCCCGACGACTACATTATCGACCACATTATCCGTCCTACCATAAACGAGATAAAACACATCTTCACTGTAATAGAATCGCCCTCACACAACAACGAAGCAACGCCGTCGAAACACGCCTCGCAACAATACCTCAACTAACAAGATACATTGTTAAACAAATAACCCATCCGATAATCGATACCGGATGGGCTTATTATTTTTATCTAACCACAATTACTTTTTGCAGCATTTACATTCACCACCGATGCACTTCCATACAAGAGCCGACAGAACAGCACCAACAAAAGGACCTACGATGAATACCCACAATTCGCTGAGAGCCTGTCCTCCTTGGAATACTGCAGGAGCGATAGAGCGAGCAGGGTTGACAGATGTTCCGGTATAATGAATACCTACCAAGTGAATAAGCACCAACGACAAACCAATAGCCAAACCTGCCAAGTTGCCGGCTCCCTTCTTCTCATCGGTAGTACCCAACACTACAAGTACAAATATAAAGGTAAGAACAATCTCCACAATAAGGCCACCTACAGGTGTTCCCGAACAGGTATTTGCACCCGTTGTTGTACCTTCGAATGTTGCACCCGATTGTGTTACAAAGAGGTAGAGAAGAGCCGAGCCGATAAATGCGCCTATTACTTGGAATAGCATATACATAACAGCATCCTTACCACTCATTCTCTTCGACAACCACACACCCAGCGTGATAGCAGGATTAATGTGGCAACCACTGACACCACCTATGGTATAAGCCATAGCAACCACCGACAATCCGAATGCCAAGGCCGTACCTACAACCGATGCTGTGTCAACACCACAAGCCAAACTCACAGCCGTTCCACAGCCCATAAGAACAAGTACCATTGTTCCAACCATTTCTGCCAAATACTTTTTCATACAGATTAGTTTTTGTGAGGGTGTGTCAAAATTCCGGTAATACTCCTCAGTCAGCAGTGCTGACAGCTCCTCTAATTTAGAGGAGCAGAAGCCTACGGCTTTAAATCAGCGTTTTACGCTGATTTCTCCTCCCTTAGATTAAGGGAGGTGTCGCATAGCGACGGAGGGATATTTCAATTTTGACACACCCTCGAGTTAATATTAAAGTTAAGCAAATTTAGCAAAAATATCACAGATGCAAGCCTTAGTGGTAAATATTTTGTAAATTTGCACTATGGATACAGACAAAGAAAAGAGTCAAGAACTCGATGAGAAATATATGCGTATGGCACTGCAAGAGGCACAACAAGCAGCCGATGCCGACGAGATACCCGTAGGAGCCGTAGTAGTGTGCCAAGGACGCATCATTGCACGCGCACATAACCTCACCGAGATGCTGTGCGATGTAACAGCACACGCCGAGATGCAAGTCATCACGTCGGCAGCCAACAATATGGGAGGCAAGTACCTTACCGACTGCACGTTATATGTCACACTCGAGCCCTGCACGATGTGTGCAGGTGCCATTGGGTGGGCGCAAGTGTCGCGTCTTGTATATGGCGCATCCGACCCCCGTCGAGGATACAGTTTGTTAGCCCCTCAAGCACTACATCCCAAGACCGAAGTCACACAAGGTATATTGGCCGATGAGTGTCAGGCACTCATCCAAGACTTTTTTCGCCGTAAAAGATAAGCACAACAGGCACAAAGCGTCAAGAAAAAGCCAATAAATCAGACTTTTGCACGAAAAATTCAGGCAGTTGTTTGTGGTTAAGAAAAAAATGCCTACCTTTGTCCCCGATTTTATCAGACCATATAATGTCTAATTTATTAATCACAAACCAAAATTAATTATTAACTAACAATGAGCGAAGAATTTAAAAGCCCGGTAGAAAACTTTGACTGGGAAGCCTTTGAAAAAGGTGAAGTCTTCGGTGGTAAGAGCCGCGAAGAATTGGAGGCTGCTTACAACCAAACCTTGAACGCTGTCAAGGACAAAGAGGTACAAGAAGGTACCATTATCTCGATGAACAAACGCGAAGTCGTTGTTAACATCGGTTACAAATCGGACGGTATCATTCCTATGAGCGAGTTCCGTTACAATCCCGACTTGAAAATCGGTGACACTGTAGAAGTATATGTAGAGAGCCAAGAAGACCGCAAGGGTCAACTCATCCTCTCACACAAGAAAGCCCGCGCCGCACACTCTTGGGAGCGTGTTAATGCTGCTTTCGACAACAACGAGATTATCACAGGTTACATCAAATGCCGCACTAAGGGTGGTATGATTGTAGAAGTATTTGGTGGCACAGAGGCATTCCTCCCCGGCTCTCAAATCGACGTTAAACCTATCCGCGACTACGATATCCTCGTTGGCAAAACAATGGAATTCAAAGTTGTTAAAATCAACCAAGAGTATCGCAACGTTGTTGTTTCGCACAAAGCCCTTATCGAGGCCGAAATCGAAGCACAAAAGAAAGAAATCATCGCAAGCCTCCAAAAAGGTTCGGTATTGGCAGGTACTGTCAAGAACATCACCTCTTACGGTGTATTCATCGACCTCGGTGGTATCGATGGTCTTATCCACATCACCGATCTCTCTTGGGGCCGCGTAAATCACCCCGAAGAGGTTGTTTCTCTCGACCAAAAACTCGAAGTGGTTGTTCTCGACTACGATGAGGAGAAGAAACGTATCGCCCTCGGTCTCAAACAACTCCAACCCCATCCTTGGGATGCTCTTCCCGCCGACCTCAAAGTTGGTGACAAAGTACAAGGTAAAGTGGTTGTTATGGCCGACTACGGTGCATTCATCGAAATCCTCCCCGGTGTTGAAGGTCTTATCCACGTATCAGAGATGTCTTGGTCACAACACCTCCGCAGCGCACAAGACTTTATGAAAGTTGGCGACGATGTTGAGGCTGTAGTTCTTACACTCGACCGTGAGGAGCGCAAGATGTCACTCGGTATCAAACAACTCAAAGACGATCCTTGGCAAAACATCGAAACTAAATATGCTGTTGGTTCACAACACGCTGCTAAAGTTCGCAACTTCACTAACTTTGGTGTATTCGTTGAAATCGAAGAAGGCGTTGACGGCTTGATTCACATCAGCGACCTCTCTTGGACCAAGAAAATCAAACACCCCTCTGAGTTCACTCAAATAGGTGCTGCTATCGACGTTCAAGTTCTCGAAATCGACAAAGAAAACCGTCGCCTCAGCCTCGGTCACAAACAACTCGAAGCCAATCCTTGGGATAAATTCGAAGAAATCTACAAAGTAGATACTATCCACCAAGGTACTATCGAGGAGTTGCTCGAGCGTGGTGCTGTAGTTTCTTTGCCCGAAGGCGTTGAAGGCTTTGCTACTCCCAAACACCTTGTTAAACAAGACGGCTCTCAAGCACAAGTAAAAGAGACTCTCGACTTCAAGGTTATCGAGTTCAACAAAGAGACTAAACGCATCATCCTCTCTCACAGCCGTATTTTCGAAGATGAGGCTAAGGCCGAATTGAAGAAAGAGGCTGCTGCAAAACGTCCTGCTAAGAAAGCAAAACCCGCAGAGGAAACTGCTGCTATCCCCGCAGTAGAGAAAACTACTCTCGGTGACATCGACGCTTTGGCAGCACTCAAAGAGAAAATGGCTAAAGGTGAATAATTATCACTAAACCAATAGAGTACTTGACGGCTGCATTGATGTGCAGCCGTCATTTTTTACCCACCATACCTCGCGAAATGGCTCGATTCGAACTCAACATATTGGGTTGTGGAGCAGCAACCCCCACACTGCGACATCTGCCCACTACACAAGTGGTGAATGTACGCGACAAACTCTTTATGATAGACTGTGGCGAGGGCGCACAGATTGGATTCCGACGCGCACACCTCAAGCTCAATCGGTTAGGGCACATCTTCATATCGCACCTGCACGGCGACCACTGTTTCGGATTGCCCGGACTGCTTTCTACTATGGCCCTTTCAGGACATACCGGCGAACTTGTCATCCACGCACACCCCGATGCCGAGCAACTATTTCGACCACTATTCGACTACTTCTGCCGAGAAAACCCTTTCGACATACGCTTCAATGCCATTTCCCCCTCATCAAGCGAGGTAATATACAGCGATCGCAGCGTAACGATCAGTACCATACCCCTCAAACATCGCATACCCACTTGTGGCTTCCTCTTTGAAGAGGCACAAAGCGACCGTCACCTACGAGGCGATATGGTGGAATTTTACAACATACCCACCTATATGCGAGCAGCCATCAAACAAGGTGACGACTTTATAACCCCCGATGGGCAAACCATCCCCAACGCACACCTCACACTACCGGCCACACCACCGGCACGCTACGCATATTGCAGCGACACAATGTACAACGAGCGCATCATACCACTTATCGAAGGTGCCGACCTATTGTATCACGAAGCAACATTTGCCGACGACAACGAGGCGTGGGCAAGTCGCACTTTCCACTCCACAGCCCGTCAGGCAGCGCGTATTGCCACCAAAGCCGGCGTAAAGAGTCTGCTACTCGGACACTTCTCGGCTCGTTACGACAAGAACGAAGAGATACTGCTGCAACAAGCGCGTGAAGAGTATGCCAACGTGCAACTCGCTCGCGAAAATATGCAAATTGTCATCAAAAAATAACAACCCACGCAACACTTGCCCCCCAACAACCGTTTTATAATCTATGCAAGCATTGCATTGGATAATTATGCAACGCTTTGCATTAACTAAATGCGTGATTATTACTATATTTTGCTTTTGATTGAAAATTTAGACATTATTTTTGTAGCGAAATATAATATTAATGTTAAACAAAAAAGATTGTAAAATGAATGTAGATGTTATCGGTTCTTGGGCTGGTCTTGTATGGGAAGCCTTGAACGCATCTGGTATGCTTACAGTAAAAGGTTTGAAAAAAGCAACCAAACTCAAAGAAAAAGAACTTTATGCAGCCATCGGCTGGCTTGCTCGTGAGGGCAAAGTTTGCGTTACTGAAACAGAAACTGACATTGAAGTAGTTTTGTGCTAATATAGCACTCATTCAATCTATACTACAAAGGGTGTGTCGCCTATGCGACACACCCTTTGTTATTATATTATAAGGTGGAAAAATATAATAAAGAATAGCAAGAAGTGCGATAAAAAGATTTGGCCACAACACCCACATCACGAATTGATTTTTGTATTGAAAAAACGCCCCTTTATCTTTACTTATTGGCGTGATTGTTGTACCTTTGCAACCTAAATAAAGAGATAAAACAATGCAACTACAATATATGAGTTTGGCGAGTGGCAGCAGTGGAAATTGTTGCTACTTGGGTACCGAAGAATATGGAATACTGATAGACGCCGGCATAGGCGTTCGCACTATCAAGAAAGCCCTCAAGGACAATAACATACCATTCGAAAAAATAGTAGCACTGTGCATAACACACGACCACGCCGACCATATAAAAGCAGCCGGCAACTTGGGCGAGAAGTTGGGCATTCCCGTATATACCACGCACACCATTCTCAATGGTATGAATCGCAACTACTGTATGCCCGAGAAGATATACAGCGCACATCGCGAGATTGTAAAGGAAGTGCCTTTTATGATTCGCGACTTCGAGATAACAGCCTTTGAAGTACCACACGACGGCAGCGACAACGTAGGCTATCGCGTGCGATACGGCAATCACACATTTGTGCTGGCCACCGATATGGGACACATCACCGAAACGGCTGCCCGATACCTGTCGGAGGCAAACTATCTTGTAATAGAGGCCAATTACGATGCCACAATGTTGCAAAACGGCCCTTACCCCTTGCACCTGAAACGTCGTATAGTAGCCCCTCGTGGTCATATGGACAATGCCGAAACGGCCGAATTCTTGGCTACCACCTATCGTCCCGAACTCACTCACATCTTTTTGTGCCACCTGAGCCTCGACAACAATCACCCACAACTCGCCTACAAGACCATCGAAGGACGACTATACAACGAAGGCATTCGCGTAGGCAAGGATGTAGAACTCGTAACATTGGCACGCAATCACCCTTCTCAATTGTACACATTCGAGAAGGAATGACGCCCTCAACGCATTTGTACGATGTTTTTCGGGCAAATGAACACATTTTCACACCATTAATTGCTTATTTTGTGATATTTTACATAACTTTGCGTCGATTTTTTTAAGCAAACTTTGAACGTTAATTTATACAGAAACAAGAAACTAAAAGATTGTAACGCATTTACTTATATACGCTGAGAGTAATGTGCGACATCTAAATGAAAGGAGAATTTAAGATGAAAAAAGTATTAATTTCGATGATGAGCATAGCCGTAGCAGCGATAACTTGCTTTACTGCTTATGCCGAGAGTGTATGGAATGGTGGCGTAGATACCGATTGGGCTACCGATGCCAACGGCAACTACCTTATCACATCGACCGACGAATTAGCAGGCTTGGCTCAAAAAGTCAATAGTGGAACTTCGTATAGTGGATACACATTCCTTTTGATGGATGATTTAAACCTGAATGGCAGCAGCCACAATTGGAATACTATCGGTTATTTCAATGGTTTAGCCGGAGGTGCTATTGTCGATAGTCGCAATCCTTTCAGTGGCACTTTTGATGGTCAAGGTCACACCATCAGTAACTATTCTGCTTCATATAACGCCGGAAGTGGTACCGGTAGAATAACAGTCGGTCTGTTTGGTTACACAACAGGTGCTAAAATCAAGAATTTAGTAGTAACCAACAGTTATGTTTATGTGAAGAGTAATGCATACCATATATATGGTGGAGCCATTGTTGGTTTTATGGACGGAGGTAGCGTTGTTACCAACTGTACATCTACAAACAACAGCATAAATGTAAATGCCCCCTTCCAAGTTCTTGTTAAATATGGTAATGCCTACGCAGGAGGTATAGCCGGTAGTGCCGAGAATTCAACTGCTTCAGATTGTTCTGTTGCAGGAAACTCATTGTCTGCTGATGGAGCAAAAAGCGACAATTCTGCCAACATCTCAAACAACTACGGTGGTTCATCGGTATCTGATGCCAATAACAACGTATATAGTTCAACCACCGAAATGGCTGCCAATATTGCCGAGATAAATCGCGCTACAATTCTCTACAACAACTTGGGTATAGGTAGCGCGCCCAAAACACCTTACTACCTCGACGAAACAACCGGTATGCCTACCGACAAGATATATTACGCTCTCTTGGGTGTGGACAACAGCCAAGCCGAAGCCGGTAGCGTGCGCAACAATGCTGCTATTATTCATAACGCTAACAAAATGGACTTTGAATACAACAGCACAACTTACGCACTATATCCTGCCGGTGCAACAGTTGTAGCCGAGTTCTACTTGGAAGGCTACACAGGCGACTGGACTAATGCCGGTTACTATATCGCAGAGATTACCGACAACAATGGTAATGTATTGGCCGGAAGCAACGATGCTACTTACATTATGCCCGAAACAGGTATGGATGAAGAGGGCAACCCCACATTCAGTTTCGAGTCGGGTCGTTTCTTGCGTAAGCAACAATTTACCATTGCAATGCCTGCTGCCGCTACTACATTGTACTATACCACCGAGGCTGTTATCCCCTCATCGGTAGAGAGTGTTGAGGCTGCAACACGCATATACGGTGCAAACGGTGTGGTAGTTGTTGAGGCTGCCGGCGATAGCAATGTAACTGTAGTAGATATGGCAGGTCGTGTGGTATATAACGGTAAGGTATCACAAGGTCGCAACGAGTTGACACTCGACCGTGGTTTCTACATCGTTAATGGCACAAAAGTAGTAGTACGCTAATAAGAATCATAAACTATATAACTTATGAAGAAATCGTTATCAATGGCATTGGCAGCCTTGTTGCTGTCGCCCCTCGCAGGCTATGCAGTGAGCGTATGGGATGGAACTACCGACACAAGTTGGGAACAAGATGCCAACGGAAACTACCTCATCACATCGGCTGCCGAGTTGGCTGGTCTTGCCAAGGTAGTTAACGAGAATGAACTTGTATATCAAGCAAACACCGAGTTGCACGCATCTTATGGCAAGGGTATGACATTCCTCTTGACCGATGACATCGACTTGGGCAATCGCAATTGGAATCCTATTGGCTACTTGGCAAAGGATAATCTAACCAACACCAATCGTGTGAAACGCTTCTTCTGTGGAACATTCGACGGTCAAGGTCACACTATTACCAACTGTAACGCCTCATTAGATGGCGTAGGTGGTGGCTCGGGCAACTCTCGCATAGTTACCGTAGGCCTCTTTGGTGCTATCAGTGGCGCGACCATCAAAAACTTGGGTATAACCAACAGTAGTTTCTACGTCAAGAGCAACTGCCACGAGAACTACGGTGGCGCATTGGTAGGTTGGATGGAAAACGGCAGCGTTATCCTCAACTGCTCATCGGTTAATAACAATGTAACCGTAAACTCACCTTGGACTGCTGTTATCAAATACGGTACTGCTCGCGCCGGTGGTATAGCCGGTAGTGTCGAAGGCTCTACCATTACCGACTGTGCCGCAGCAGGCAACAGTGTAAAAGCCGATGGCTCAAAGACCGAGAGCAATGCCGGTATAGCCAACAACTACTCGGGCTCGGATGTTACCACAGGTAACAACACATACGCCACACAAGAGGAGATGAAGGCCGACACTGAAAACATTGCTCGCAAAAACGAGAAAGCCATACGCGAGAATGTCGTTAACAACGCCAATCCCCCCTACTACTTGTGGAGCGAGGAGACCGGTATGATATCGAACGTTGCTGTATTCAGCCTCAATACAACCCCCGAAATCATTGGTGGTGGTGCATTGACGGTATATGCCCCCAACGCTGTAGATTACACATTCGACGGTGTGACCTACACAACCATAACCAACCTCGACGAAATACACGTTGCCGGTATGGAATACGTTGCACCCACTGTCGAGAGCAACGGTTATCGTATGCACTACTACAAGTGCTTCTGCGGCGATACCGAGTTAGTACATCGCGACGCCTACGGCACAATCGATTTCGATGACGTATATGTAGGTGCAAACGGCAATGTAACTATTCAAGGTGTCTTTACCCCCTATTACCTTGTAAACGTCGAAACCAATGGCGTATCGGATGCCTTTGTATATGGCGAATCGACCTACGCTGCTCGCGAAAATGAGTTGGTAACAATTACTATGCTCACCGACACCATATATGAGAGCAGCAGCAGTTATCGCTACTACACCATCAAGAGCATCACGCTCAACGGTAGCGAAGTAGCCGACCTTGTAGTGCCCGGTAATATCTCGGTACTCGAGTTTGCTATGCCTGCAATGACAGCCAACGTATATATAGAGTTTGAGGAGAATGTATATACATCGGTAGGCAAGGTTAAAGAGCAATCGACACGCATCTATGGCGTTGATAATGCCTTGATAGCCGTTCCTGCCGAGCCTACTCGCTTGGTAATAGCAAGTATTGACGGTAGTGTTGTGTATGATGCTACCATCGACCAACGCACTCGCGTAGAACTCCCCTCGGGCATATACATTGCCAACCGACAAAAAGTAGTAGTAAGATAACACACACTACATACAAGCAAAAGCAGAGGGCTTTCCCACACGGGAAAGCCCTCTATTTGTATCTCATAGTAGGGAGGATATCAATCCAAGGCATCGACAGCCTCTACGATGCGAGCAAAAATCTCCTCGACACTACCCACACCCACAATGTGAGCATACTTGCCTTGGGCAATATAATGCTCGCGCAAGGGGGTTGTCTGTGTATTATACACATCGAGGCGTTTCTGTATGGTTTCGAGGTTATCATCGCTGCGACCCGATGTCTTACCACGATTGAGCAAGCGGGCTATCAACTCAGGCTCATCAACCTCAAGACCCAATACAATATCCAATTTTGCGCCACGCTTCTCCAACAAAGCATCCAACGCAACTGCTTGGTTGATAGTACGGGGGAAACCGTCGAAAATCACACCATTGGCAGCCTCGGCATTGGTAGATAACACATTGTCGAGTATATCTATCATCAGTTCGTCGGGGATAAGTTTACCTTGCGAAATATAAGCATCGGCCACCTTGCCAAGTTCGGTGCCTTGCGCGATTTGCGCGCGCAACACGTCGCCGGTAGATATATGGAAAAGGCCATACTTCTCTATAATTAAAGCGCTCTGCGTTCCTTTACCCGAGCCGGGTGCTCCAAAAATAACTATATTTTTCATCATCAAGTATATATATGCCTGTACAGGCAATTATTAATCTTGTACTATGGTGTAAATGTCTTTGAGGTTACGACCCAACTCATCGTAGTCAAGACCATAACCCACAATAAATGCAGGGGGAATGTCGAGCGCCACATAATCGATGTTAACATCATACTTCAACGACTCGGGCTTGAAGAGCAAGGTAGCCACCTTGATATCGGCAGGATTACACTCTTGCAACTTCTCCTTGAGTTGAATCAAAGTAAAGCCACTATCGACAATATCCTCAATGATAACAACTGTACGACCCGAAATATCCTCGTGCAAGCCCGATATCATATGCACCTCACCTGTGCTGTGAGTGCCTATGTAAGATTTCATACGAATAAACGAAATCTCGGCATCGGGAATATTAATCTCTCTGAAAAGGTCGGCAGCAAAAACAAATGCACCATTCAGCACACACAGAAAGAGGGGATTTTTATCGGCAAGATCCTTGTTGATACGAGCAGCCACATTCTTTACGGCAGTTGCTATTTCTTCCTTGCTGATATAAGGCTTAAATGTAAGGTCTTTGAGTTTAATTGTATCCATACGCTTAAATGTAATGAATTTTGGCAAAGTTACAATTAATAACAATATATGCGTACACAATCATCAATATTTTTTATATGATTTTTTCAAGGGGAGTATTGAGTTGTGAGAGTTAAGCAATTAGCCTGTCGCCAAAATGAAAAAAAATAAATTTACGCTACAAGTATTGCATTTTCATTGCGATATACTATCTTTGTAAGATTAAGAGTATATTCAAGAAAAAGACTATAACTATGAAGATTTTTTCGGCACAAGACCTGAATAGAATAGACCAAAATACCATAGAGCAAGAGCCTATTACCTCGTTGGACCTGATGGAACGGGCTGCCTCGGCAATTGTATATGAAATTGTATCGCGCTACCCTCGTACCAAGCATATCTGCATCTTTGCCGGCCCCGGCAACAACGGTGGCGATGCTTTGGCTATAGCCCGTCTGCTGCTGGTCGAGGGCTACAATCCTCAAACCTATCTGTTCAACACGGCATCACGACTATCGGACGAGTGTCAGGCCAACTACGACCGTTTGAGAAACGAATTTCCCAACGCCTTTGTTGATGAGGTGGTAAAGACATTCCGTCCTCCACACCTCACTGCCGACACACTTGTTATCGACGGGCTCTTCGGGTCGGGTCTTAACAAGCCCCTATCGGGTGGTTTCACCTCGTTGGTTGAGTATATCAACGACTCGGAAGCCTACGTCATCGCCATAGATATCCCCTCGGGACTGATGTGCGATTGGGTGCAGAAAACCGACAATCGCCACATTATTCAAGCCCACATAACATACACATTCCAATATCCCAAGTTGGCATTCTTCTTCCGTGAGAATGCTATCTATGTAGGCAAGTGGCAAGTACTCGACATAGGACTTAAAGCCGATGCAATAACCGATGCAGCATCGCGCTTCTACTGCGTGGAGCGCAACGATGTAGCCAACTTGTTGCGACCTCGCGATAAATTTGCCGACAAATTTGCTTTCGGTCACGGACTGATTATAGGTGGTCGTTACGGTATGGTGGGAGCAACAGTATTGGCAGCCAAGGCAGCAATGCACTCGGGCATAGGACTCACTACCGTACACGCCCCCCGTTGCGCCAATATCATACTGCAAACAGCCGTTCCCGAAGCCCTCTTCGACCCCGACCCCGACGACTTGGTGTGCAGCGAAATAACCATCAACTCACGCTATACAGCCTTGGGCATAGGTCCCGGATTGGGTCACGGCATCAAACAAGCCTCATTCCTCAATAACTTGATACTCGACAACATACAGATTCCCACCGTATTTGATGCCGATGCCTTGCGCATCATTTCGCGCAACAAGGAGTTGTTGGGACTGTTGCCTGCCGGCTCTATCATCACGCCCCATATTGGAGAGTTTGAGCGACTCTTTGAGTGTGTTATCGACTCAGATTCACACCGTCTGCAACAAGCAATAGGTATGGCCAATCGCTACAACATCATCATCGTACTGAAGGGTGCGCACACAGCCGTGGTATCGCCCCGAGGCGAAGTTTACATCAACACATCGGGCAACAATGGTATGGCAACAGCCGGCAGTGGCGATGTACTTACAGGCATCATCACATCGTTCCTTGCACAAGGTTACGAGCCACTCAAAGCCGCTGTACTTGCTGTATATCTGCACGGTCAGGCAGGCGATATGGCTGCCAACGAGAGCAGCGAGGAGGCTCTGACGGCACAAGATATCATAGCCTACTTGGGTAAAGCATTCCGTAAACTGCGCAACAACGAAAAATAAACCGATACTCAATCTGTTGACAAAACTTATTTTGTATATGAAATATCGCATTCTTATAGCATTGTCGGTCATTATCGCCTCAACGCTGCAAGTACAAGATGTAGTACAACTTGTGCCGGAGAAGTTCAATGACTACGCGCTTAATTACTATCTTCCCACGACAGTTGTCGAGGTCGAATTTGTCGCTACACAAACCACCGACAAAGCCGGCCCCTACTACCAATATGCACAAAAGTATCTGGGGACATCGGATGCCATTACCGAGGACCGACAAAGGTGTACGCTGGATTATGCCACAATGATAACCCGTGGCATAGCCAATACCGAAAATCGTTATCAACTCACCTTCAAGGCCGGACAGACACCTTACATTTTTGTCAACCAAGAGGGGTGCATCCTCAGCATCAATACAGCCCCCGACTCGCTTACGAACGATGAATTTCCACCCGTCGAGAAAGACCAAATAAGCGATGTAGATACACACAAGGCATTAACCGAGGAGATGCTTATGTCGGGGTCGATAGCCAAGATGGCCGAACTCGCTGCCAAGCAGATATATCGCATTCGCGAAAGCCGTATGAATCTGCTCACCGGCGAGGCCGACAATATGCCGTCGGATGGCGAGTCGCTCAAGATTATCATCGAACAACTTGACAAGCAGGAAGCAGCACTTACAGCCCTGTTTTTAGGCACTACATCGACCAAGCATATTACCAAACGCATCAAGTATATGCCTCAAGACGATGTTAAGAATGGTATCCTTATGCGATTCTCGGATGTATATGGATTTGTAGATGCCGACAACCTGTGTGGCGCACCCATATATCTGTCGGTCGAGGTTGTTGAGAAGGGTGAATACCCCGTCGATGAAAAAGGTGTGATAAAGAAAGTTCCCAAAGGCGCTGTAGCCTACTGCATACCCGGTAAAGCCAACATCAAGTTGCAATATGAGAAAAAGACCTTGTGCGAGGAGGCTATCTCGGTGGCACAGTTGGGTGTGGTATTCGGCATATCACCCTCGCTACTCACATCCAAGAAAGAGCCTACTTTTGTCATATTCAACCCCGATACCGGAGGCATATCGGAGATAGGAACAATCAGTGCCGAATAAAAAAAGCAAAGGCACATCTCACGATGTACCCTCACCTACTCTTAAATCAAACAAATAGCAAACTATAACTTAGGAATAACAAACAACTTCTTAAAGGTTATGAAGTTATTGCACACGCCATCGTGGCAACTTCAATTATATAACAACCCTGCCACGAAATTGTTTTTGTTCTTCCACCGAAAAAGATAAGAATATGCTACTGCCTTATATGGAATCGGGGCGCATTGAAGCCGGATGCGACGAAGCAGGTCGTGGATGCCTTGCCGGTGCTGTCTTTGCCGCTGCCGTCATATTGCCACCCGACTATCACCACGAATTGCTCAACGACTCAAAACAATTGAGCGAAAAGCAACGCTATAAACTGCGTCCCGAAATAGAGCGCGATGCCATAGCGTGGGCAGTGGGCATAGTAACACCCGAGGAGATTGACCATATCAACATACTCAACGCATCGATTCTTGCTATGCACCGTGCTGTAGAGCAATTGGCTACAACGCCCGAGCATCTGCTCATCGACGGCAATCGATTTAAGCCATACAAAGACATTCCACATTCGTGTGTTATTAAGGGCGATGGTAAATATCTGTCGATAGCAGCAGCCTCGATATTGGCCAAGACCTATCGCGATGACTATATGATGCAATTGCATACACAATATCCACAATACGGATGGGATAACAATAAGGGATACCCCACACAACAGCATCGCGATGCTATTGAAAAGTATGGTACAACCCCCTATCACCGTATGTCGTTTCGGCTTGTTGACACACAACTAAAACTCTTTGAATGAAACCCCTCCACACCCCCACTCCACACGAAATGACAATATGGGGCGTAATATTACTGCTCATCCCATTCATTTCGCTGTTTACGGCCTCCATAACATTGCTATGTGGAGGTGTAATAGAATCGTGGATGTTTCCTACAGCCATCATCTTATCATTGGCGATAGGATATATGCTGCAACGGGCGTATGATTGTAAAGCATCGGCAACCCTCCACAGCAGTGTGGTTGTAATACTTTCATTGCTCTTTTCACTCCTCACATCGGCTATCATATACGACCACAGTTACGACGGCAACACCTATCATCAAGGAGCCATCAGCCACCTGATACAAGGGTGGAACCCCTTCTATGCGCCCGATGCGCAAACATCGCTGTGGGAGGTACACTACGCCAAGTCGTTAGAGATTGTGGCAAGTACGATTTCTATTTGTTTCAATCGCATAGAGTGTGGCAAGGCTGTCAACCTACTGCTTATCCTATCATCAATATTCATTACAGCGAGTTTCCTGCGTCGTGAGTTTCCTCGGCATTCGGGCATAAAAATAGCACTGTTCACCTCACTGCTTGCCCTATGCCCCACAGTAATACGACAAGCCTACATCTACTACAACGACTATCCGTTGTATATATTTATGCTTTTGGTCATTATTGCACTGATTGAGATTTATCGCAACAACAAGAATCGTTTGGCTTGGATTATACTTATTACAGCCACACTCTTCTCGGCAGTAACAAAGTTTACGATAGGATTTTACACCTACTTGACATTGGCAGTAGGCATAGTATGGATATTTGTAGCAGGCAAGCGCAAGACAAGTTACATTCTGGCACTTGCTTCAGTACTGCTCATCATCATAGGGTTTGGCGTATTGGGCTATCATCCCTACATTACCAATACGCTCGGGTGGGGCAATCCTTTCTTCCCACTCATAGGTAGCCCTGTAGATATAATGACCAACAACACCCCCGAGTTGTATATCGACGGCAATCGATTTACCAATTGGTTGCGCTCACTCTTTTATAACGTAGCCGGAACATCTGTATGGATTCCGTTCATAACCGACTCGCTTCGCGACTACTACATATCGTACGATGCACGCATAGCCGGCTTCGGGCCACTCTTTGTATATTGCCTCATTGCCTCGGCTATCTTATGGTCTTGCAAAGTATATCAATCGCACCGAGAGAATACTATAAACAAACAACGCACTATAACATACGCCGGTATTGCTATATTACTGATATCGGGGTGCTTTATCTTCGAGCAATCGTGGTGGATGCGATACGTTCCTTTCCTGTGGGCTGTACCGGTATTGTTGCTACTATACACCGAGTACGACCACACATTGTCGCGCCTGCAACGAGCAACCCGTAACTGTTGCTATGCGATGCTGCTATTTACACAACTGCTATGCTGTGGTGCTACCATATTAGGTGGCATATCATTCACACAACGACTTGGCGCATTATACCACACCATTACGCCTCAATCGAAAGTAGAGATATATTACCTAATGGGGTCAACATCATTCAATCACAAGTTCCAAGAACGAGATATTGCCTTCACCGTACTGCAAGAAGGCGAACAACCCTCTGACAGCACAATGCAGTGCGTTCCATTCCCCAACAAAGTCCTCATTTACCTCGATGCCGAAACAGCCTCGCGCATCAAGCGACCCGATTTATTAGACTTTGTTCTACGAAACAAAGAGGAATAGGCTCAAGCCCTTGCAATAATCCATTCATTATTAATTCTCTGAAAATATTTGTTCATATTCGCAACTAATTTTCTTGCATTTACTCAATAAATTTCATAAACTTGCAAAAGGTTTGTAAATAAATACAAAGGCGTATATACAATCCTATCACCATACAGAACTAATAACTTTAAACATAAATAATTATGAAAAAAGCATTACTTCTTTTTATGCTTGTAAATGCTATCATTTGTGGTTATGCACAAAGTACAGCCGAAACAGCGCTCCCTCTACAAGAAGGCAACAACAGTTATACATTTGACAGCGCAAGTGGGCAACAAGTTGTATATTACGTCTATACAGCCCCCGAGTCGCAAGGCAAACTCATATCTTTCACAAGAAGTGAGTCGTCGGTGAGCAGCCAACTGTCGGCCGACGGTACATACAACACCAACATTGCCGGTATGTACACCAATAACTACACAACAACCACCTACCCCGTCAATCCGGGACAAACGGTATATTTGGCAGTAAGTGGATATAATATTTCGGTTGTGGAATTTACCATTGCCATCATCGACGCCAACGTTAACGGAGGTAACAACTGCTATGATGCCATCACACTCACCGAAAACGAAACTTTCGTACCTACCAAGTTCATCAATAAAACATATGAGTTGAATGCCACATATCTCACTTACACAGCCCTTGAAGAGGGATTATTGGAAATCACATTCAGTGGCAGTGTATCGGGTTGTGACATTCAAGTAGGTTGCGACGGCACAGCCGAATCCATCACCATAAACAACGCTACAGGAGGAACTTATGTAGGCAAACATCCTGTTACAGCCAACACAACTTACATACTTAAGGTATCCACCTATTCGCCCCTTATGGCAAAGGGTGTTATTTCACACCCCGAGGAGGGCAAGTCGTGCGATTGGCCCTTTGTAGGAGCCGCCACCAACACCCTCCCCCAAGCAGCAGGCACATATTGGTATAGTTACACAACCGACAAATCGGGATTTATCACATTAAATTCCGAAACAGGATTGGCCGGAGGAACACTCTCGATATGGTCATCGTGCTACGCCTATCAAGCCGATGCCACAATTGATGGATACTTCGCCCTACGCACTCGCGTAAATGCCAACACAACATATCTCATCTGTGTTGAGAAAAATGAGGCAACAGCAACCGATGAAACATTTACAATTGCTGTTGAAGATGAACAAGCCGGCGATAGCGAAAACAACCCTATAGCCATTACGGAGAATGAAGAAGTAACCTTACCACAATACAACGGTACATACTATTATAGCGTTACAGTACCCGAGGGCAACAGTTGTTTCCTCATTGCCGACGCTACTACAGCCAACATCAATAATGAAGCCACACAAGTGGGTATATACGATCAGTACAACACCTACACCCCATTGGCATCGGGCAAAGACTACGCCAAAGCCGAGGTTATGGGAGGCTCGCAATACATCATCAAATGGGTATGCAACGAAGGCTACAACAACATTAAATTCCACATTGCATACGAACAAATTGCACAAGGCGAAACCTGCACCAACCCCTTGACTGCTGTCGAAGGTGCTAACGACTTGGCAGCCGGCAGTGACAAATACTATACTTACACAGCCACACAAACCGGGTGGCTGGTAATCGACACCGACATAACAATCGAAGTAACGTTCCTACGTGATTGCAACAAATACAGTGGCACATATTATGCCACCAAAACGGCCAACATTACCAAGACCGAGTTGAAGCAAGGCGAAACCTGCATCATCAAATTTACCAACATCGAGGATGAAACGACCTTCTTCCTCAGTGAAGAGAGATACGCCGAAGGCGAATCGTGCGAAACAGCAACCCCCATAGAAATGGGCATAACCAATATACCCAACAAGACCGGCAGTTATTGGTACAAACTTATTGCTACTCAAGACGGTGTCGTTAGTATCAGTTCCGACATCATCTACGAACAAACATCCGACTATACACTCTCATCGGCTGTAAATGTAAAAACCTCGTGCGATGAATATGGTAACAATATTACCCAAAGTGATGCTTCAGGCACTGTCTTTAAGGGTAATTTTATTGTTGCAGAGGGTGATGTATTGTTTATTAATGTAGTAACCATATCGGCACAAAAAAACAAAACACTCACCACAACCATACGCGACCTTGAGCCGGGCGAATCTTGTACGATGCCTATCGCTATTTCGACAGGAGAAATTACATTACCTCAAACATCACGCAACGAAGTTGTTTGGTACAGCATAAATCTTGATCCGGGTCTATTCACTATCAAGTCGACCAACTACAACTACTTCAGTATGTATATGTACGACAGTTGCGATACCGAAAATTACTTGGCATCATCACAATACGACAACAACAATTCGGGATACACACTTTCATACCAAGTTACCACCCCGGGATACTATTATTTGAAACTTGATGGAACATATAACGTCATCACAGTAACAGTCAGTGGACAAAGTTCGGGCATCGACGAGGTTGCACAAGGCAACAACATACGCATCGCAGGCAACAATGTTACCGTTACTGCCGACA
>JAFXIZ010000085.1 GCA_017532725.1 Bacteroidaceae bacterium | reverse complement strand
TGCAGACGGTTTTCGGCTCGCAACCACACGCCCTATATGTCGAAGACGTTTCACTGCAACACACAACAGTGCAACATCTTCGATGTTGATGCCTTGGCTATACCTTCCCACCCCACGTTTCGCTGCGCTCAACGTGGGGTTAACAATGTGCAACGTCTTCGACGTTATGCCCTAACAACGAGGCTATAAACACTAATCTCTGATCTCTTAACTTTATTTTTCTTTTTGTTCTTATATCTAAACAAAAATCCCCTTCCTGTTCTTATGCCTACAGCCCTCGTTTCACCGGGATGCAAACGTTTGCGTGTTAAATTTTATTTAAGAGTATATTTTTTTCAATATAATTAAGGTATTTGTGTAATTTTGCAGGCGAATTGTATACCACTCGTGATAGTATAAAAAACACTGATTTACAGCAATATATAGCAAACTGAATATTAAATCTAAAAACATAAAACACAACAAAAAATGAAAAAAATCTTATTAACTCTTGTTAGTGCATTATTGCTATGCGCTAACTTCAATGCAATGGCTTGGAATCTTACAGCCAATGCAAAGATTTACTTCGATGGCACAGGGTGGACAAATCCTTGTGTTCAAGTGATGATTGGCCACGACTCTTGGTCGCAAGGCTACCCAATGACAAAAATCACAAACACCAACCTCTATTATCGCAATATGGATGCTTGGGGTGGCTATGGATACTATGCCATCTTTGGTACTGACGGCGAATGGGGTGGTGAAGGCAGTTCTATTAATAACAGAAAAAATTGGGCACCTCGCTCAACAGGTGTGGCTAATGCAGAACTATCTAACACCTACAACCTCATCACTTCAACAGGTAGTACTAATATCTCTAATGAAAAGATTTCGAACTACACAGCCCTCAACCACTCTCAAAACATTACTATCGAGGGTAATGGTAGCACATCGATAACTGCTCCTTACTTGACAAGTGTTAACGGTACAACTACAACTGTTGGTACAACTTATGTAGCAGCAGTTTACACATCTACTGTTACTTGTACAGCCACACCCGATGACGGTGCAGAGTTCTTGGGCTGGTACGATGCTGAAGACAACCAAGTATCAACAGCACTTACTTATACTTACACAGCACCTCACGCCGATGTAAACCTTACTGCTAAGTTCTCGGAAGTTGCTGTAATTGTTCCCACTATCACTTCTTTCACAGCCGAGCCTGCCGAAATTACTCTTGGCGAGTCGGTTACTTTGACTTCGACAACTGAAAACACTACTAATGAAGTAGTTTATACTGTTAACGAAGAGGTTATCACTTCGCCTTGGACTCCCGATGCTGTAGGTACATATACCATCACTGCTTCACTCGAAGGTGCAGTAAGCAAAACTGCTACTGTAACTGTTAATGCAGTTCCCGTTCCTGCATTGGTATCATTCACTGTTACTCCCTCAACAATCGTACTTGGTGAGTCGGTTACATTCACTTGCGAGGTTGAGGATGCCGATGCTGCCGATGTTGAATATACCATCGATGGCAACAAAATCACTTCACCTTGGACTCCCGGTGCTGTAGGTACATACGAAATTACAGCAACTCTTGCAGGTGCTGCCGAGACCAAGACTGCTACTGTTACCGTAACAGCAGCCCCCGAAGAATATACTTGGACATTCTACTACATCGGTGGTAAAACCAACGTCAAGACTTGGGTATGGGATAAAGGTAATAACAACAAGAACTATACCGGCGGCGTATGGCCCGGTCAGGCTATGACCGACAACAATGGTACTTGGGAGTTTACATTTACAACTACCGATGTTCTTATTGAACCTATGGTAATCTTCTCAGGCGACCAAGGACAAACAGGCGACCTCGTACTCCAAAACGGTGCATACTACAACGATACAGAGGTTGTAGATCCTTCACAAGTACACACTGTATATTTCATCAACAACGAAGGTTGGGGTACAGTAAATGTATATGCTTGGAATCAAGAAACCAATGAAAATTACTTGGGCGACTGGCCCGGTAGTGCAGCTACATTCGTAGGCGACAATGTATGGAAATATAATTACTACGGTGATGATATAAACGGCGCCGGCCTTATCTTCAACAATGGCAGTGGAGGTGAAGGCAATCAATCGTACGACCTCACTTGGAAAGACGATGCTTACTACCAATATGAAGGTGAAGTAAACAAGCCCGTTGAAGAAGAGGCCGGATTCTACTTCGTAACAGGTACAAATGACAACTGGAATGAGTGCTTGGCAATGACCTCAACCGATGGCAACATCTACACTTATACCGGACCTCTCAAAGGTGGCTTCAAATTCCGTCTTTACAAAGAGAGCGACAACGGTCAATATGGTGCCAACAGCGACAACGACTTGCAAATAGAGATAGGTAAAACCTACGGTATGAAATCGACATCGAGCAACGATGCCAAAACATTCACTACACCCAATGGTAATCCTATCAAAGTTACCGTAGAGGTAAATCGCGCACTCAATACTGTACGCGTACTTCCTGCCGACGTTTACATTGCCGGTAGTGCAGTAGTAGAAAAATATGAAGCCAGCGATGTAGGTGGTGGCTCAACAGGTTGGGGCGTATCGACCATCCAAGGTTGCGATGTTGACTTGGCATCAGGTACATATACTTGGACAGGTTATCTCTACGATGACAACGGTGACGGCACAGACAACTCTCGTTTCAAATTCCTCTTGGGTAGTGGTTTTGCCAACGGTGGTCACCTCATCCCCGATGTAGCTACAACAGATATCAACTATGAAGAGGCTTACAACCTCTCATTCTCTTGGGATGATACCAGCGATCGCCTCTTCCACTCTAATGGCTTCGACGGTATGGAAACTTACGATGGAGCAGCCGTAGAGGGTGAAACTCGCGTAAAAGTAAAAGCCGTTATCGACCTTAAAAATATGACTGTTACATTCTATCCTGTTGAAGAAGAAACATTCGAATACATCTTCATAGCAGGTAACGCAACAGAATATGGCGTGGACGGTCGTGGCGCACTTGAGCCTACTACCGGCGAAAACGGCGAGGCTGTTTACACTGCCGTTGTAAACTTTGTAAGTGCCGATGAAGGTTTCTTGTTCCCCACCACCGAGTCGGCATTGCACCCCGCATTCGTTGCTCGTGAAGACGGAAAGGTAGCCGAGCACTTCGCACTCCAAGGTCTTGACTATAGTTTCGCTTCTGCCCCCGTTGATAACCAATTTAAGGTTGAAAGCGCAGGTGTATATAAGGTAGAAGTTCGTCCCGACTTCAACTCACTCTATGTACTCCCCTACGAAAGCACATCGCCTGCCGATGGTACATACCTTACAGTTGAAGAAAAGACTCAAACCGAAACTATGACAGTAACTTTCTTCGAGAAAGTATCTGACTTTGATGCTTCGAAAGTGATAATCACTCCCGAGACTTGGTGGATGCACTACAACGGTGTTCACATTCAAGGCGAACGTCAAGTGTTGAACAAAGGCATCAGTGGTGGTACAGTATCGTTCGGTGTAAACAGTTGGGACGGATGCCTCACTACAGGTGAAACTTACACTATCACATTTGAGCAAGGTGCTGTAACATTTGCAGCAAAAGGTCTTACCTCGCGTGTAAACCCCAAATTCAGTTTTACTGTAACACTTGCGCCCGACTTGACAATCGGTACTGGTATTGAAGGTGTAACAGTCGAAAATGGTATAGCATACAAGAACGGTATCGTAACAGCCGAAGGCTCTATAGTAGTATTCAATATGAGTGGTGCAATAGTAGCCCGTGGCGAGAACGAAGTTGACCTCAACGGTATGAACGGTGGTGTGTACATCGTACGCTGTGGCAACGCCGTTAGCAAAGTTGTACGTTAATAAGATTATAATTTATAGACAATTAGGGTGTGTGTCGAGCAATTGGCACACACCTTTTTTATGTAGGAGTAAGCATAGTGGCTCGATGCAACGTCGAAGACGTTTCACTTCTGCGTGCAACAGTGCAACATCTTCGATGTTGATACACTGTATATCCCTCCACACCCTCTCACCTTTTGCACTTTGGCTGACGCCCAAGATAGGCTGCGCCTCGGGATAAAAAATCAAGTAAACTTGTTTCCTTTTCTCTCACCTTTCGCTATCTTTAAATAAGACAGGATGCGGTTCGGAAAAGAAAATCAAGTAAACTTGTTTCCTTTTCTCTCACCTTTCGCTATCTTTGCTAAAAATTAGCGATGAGATATGTGAAGGCTATAGGATGGGTATTAATGGCTGTTGCAGCGTGTGCTGCAATAGGGCTGTTGGTGGCTCGGTGGAATATATGGTTTGGCAATGCGCCCGAGCCTGCTTATTCGACACCGAATGAGCCTTTTCATATATTGCTTACATTAACCGATGATGAGAATAGTCGCCTCATTACTTGGCAATGCGATACCGTCGTGCAGGAGGCTTGTGTCGAGTACTTTTACCGTTGCGACTCGGCAGCATCGCACGATGTGTTGCAATGGGTTGTCGCTACCGGCGAAAAATATATTTCGCCCGGGGGTGCGTCGGTTTTTTATAGAGCCGAGATTCCTACACCTCGACCGGGCAAATATACTTATCGCATCTGTCATCCCAAGGTGCAGTCGCAATGGCACAATTTTGTTGTCAACGATATGACCGACAATGTGGTGCGACTTGCCTTTATAGGCGATATTCAGGATTCTATCAACGGTGTAACGAAGGATATTACCCAACAAATCGTTATGTCGCATCCCGATAGGGAGTTTTATGTATTGGGTGGCGACCTTATTCATCGCCCACAGGAACGTTATTGGGATGAGTTTTTCAGAGGCATATCGCCCCTTGCCACCACCTACCCCGTTGTGGCAGTCAGTGGCAATCACGAATACTTGAAGTCGCTTTACAAAAAGTGTGAGGCGCGTTTCCCATTGCATTTTGCCTACTATTGGGATGACTACAAGCAGGAAGATTATTGCTACAAGACTTTGCGTTATGACAACGTAGAGTTGTTTATGCTCGATAGCCATTGTGATATATTGCGACTGATAGAGCAGTGCCGGCAATTGGATGAGGCGCTGTCGCAATCCGATGCACAGTGGAGAGTGGTGGTATTGCATCATCCCCCGTTATCTATTCGCCGAAAGAGTAACAACCTACCTGTGAAATGGCTGCTTACTCCCATCTTGAAGAGATATGACGTCGAACTCGTCTTGTCGGGTCACGAACACGGCTATGCGCGTATTCATAACCCTCAAGATGACAGCCCTGTGTATATAATAGGGCATTGCTCGCCCAAGGTATATAAGCATCGCAACACGACTGTTGAGATGTATGACAACAGTGATAAATACTACCACTGCATTGATTGCGTTTCCGATACGATGACGTTGCGCACATATACAAGTCGGGGCGAGTTGATTGACAGGATTCAGTGGATTAAAAACGATTAAGTAAAGGTATGAATCGGTTGCGTTGTGTCATATTATCGCTTTTACTCTTGGTGTCATATATGTATGGTGTGGCACAAAGCCTTTGTGCAACCGGTGCATATATCGATGCTGCATCGCCACTCGACTTTGTTATGGGCGAGTCGGTTACCGAATATACCACACCTGCGGCCATAGGCTTTCTGCCGGCGATGTATTACTCGGCATATAGCAGCGAAAAGCAGTTGACCGACTCTGCCTCCATACAGGTACACTTCGACAACGAATTGCAACAAGCCACCATCTTTATGGCTCAAGAGATGACCTCGCACAATCCTCGCTATGTGGTGTGTGGAATGGATGGCATTGTGCATCTGCAAGGAATAGTAAGTAGAATACCATACTTTATACATTATGCTCAATTACCTGCCGGTGTGTATATACTGCGTGTCGAGGGTATCCCCAATCGCATCCCATATACAACTCGCTGGCTGAAAAAATAAGGATATGAAGAAGTTTATTGCATTTCTAACGATAGCATTTATTGCAGCACTCTTGGTATATGCCGGGACTCCCGAGGTACTCAACTATCAAGGGGTATTGAAAAATCGTGACGGCTCGGTGCGCCCCAATGAGGAGGCTACGCTCACGCTTCAGTTTGTACAATCCGACGTTATGATATACAGTGAGGAGCATCGCATCACGACCAACGCCAACGGTTATTTCTCGGTGCATCCCGGAGCCGGTAATGCTTTGACTGGCGATTTTGCGACTATCGATTGGGGTGCCGGTGCTGTTATGATGCGCAGCATATTGGACGGTGTAACTATTGCTGAGAGTCATCTCACATCGGTACCTTATGCGCTGTATGCACAACGTGTCAAGGGGCAGGATGATATGGAGTACAGCATCGATTCGATTGCCGATGCACATTTTCAGACATCGTTGCAAGTCGATGATCAAGTAATCACTATATCGCAATTACAACAAACTTCCGACTCGATTATACTTGTATTGGCCGGAGTACACGACAATGATGCAGCGATGTGGATTGCCGTCGATTCATTAGGTACTGAAACCAATTCCTTGAAAATAACAACCGACTCATTGGCTGCCGAGTCCTATTTGGCTCACGCCTTGATAGACTCTATGCAGGTCGATATTGATACAATAGAGCGTGTGCTTGGAGGAGTAAGGACAGACCTCGATTCGGTACAGTTTGAGCAAGACACATTGCGTATGGATGTTGACTCGCTGATAGACGCAGTGGCTATGAACGACTCACTTCTGACAACACAGTTGAAGCAATTGTCGGCACAGACCGATTCGTTGTCACTCGAAACCCCTTTCTTCAATGCAACGGCATTCGCACCCGTTGAGGGTGGCTATCATACCAATAAGACGGCTTGCGAGTCGGTGCCTCAACGATTGCGCCGTCAGGGTTTGGTAGTGACATTCAGGAGCGATACGCTTAATTGGCGCAGTATCCAATTTGTTCACAACGACACAACACAATGGAGCGACCCACACGCTTGGCGCAACTATGGAGGTTATGGCAACCTTATACTACCGTTTGTCGAGAACGACTCGCTGACCCGACTGCAAGTACCTTATGAGTATCGCCAACAAGGACTCATCATATCGTACTATAATAATACAGAAGTGATTAATGAGCAGTATATTACCTTGCAATGTAACGATACGGCGTGGGCAAAGGATGACTCGTGGATGCAGTTGCTCCTGAATAGTTCGACGTTGGACAAAATGAAAGCCGAAATAGCCCGCATAGACACATTGGTGAATGATGTGAAAAAGGGAATGCAAGATATGTCGACCTTCGGAGCGTGGTTTTACATAACACATAATGAGCAGTTCTCGCAAGCCGGTGCAGTCGATTATCAAGGCAATGAGGTTGATGACCGTAATATGGTGCATACACCTCTTATTCCTCTCAACGGCAATTGGTTTGTTACGGCCTACGGCAACTCTACCTACCCGGCCATTTCGTTCTACTCATCGCCCGATATGAGCAGCCGATTGCCCTATGTAGGCGATACACTGACGTCGGATACTTGGCAAATGCAAACTTTCGATTTCTCGACCGATGAGATACCTGCCTCGGCTCAATTTTTCTCGGTCAATATGCTGTTGGATAAGCAAGAAAATGTAACATTGAAGGAGCGCACCCCCATTACCAATGTTATTGATACATCGATTAAATATAGTTATAGAGAGGTTGAAAACGTATTCTCATATATAGGAGCGTATGTGGGTTGCAACGGCAAGCGAGTGATAAATTCGAGTTATCGTCACTCGCGCTTTATCGCGCTCGAAAATAACGTATATAAGATATATTCTAATGGCACATATAATACCGAGCGTATTATTCCGGTTGTAGCATTCTATAGCGATGCAACATTCAACAGTTGCGTGGGATATGACCTCGGCGAAGTGGATGCTGCCGGCAATACAAGTCGCGAACTTATCATTTCGCCACAGACAGCCCCCGAGGGTACAGCCTACTTTGTGGTCAATTGGTTGCCGGCACAATGCGACAGTTATGTACAGCAGGGCACATCAATCGACGAAGCCGTTATCGATGCCACTGATCGTGTCAGTGTGTTGGAAACCAATCTCAGTTGCTACTCGGGACGCAAGTTGGTAACCATCGGCGACAGTTTCACTGCCAACAGTGGCAATCGTGGTAAGCATTGGCAACAATGGCTTGCCGAATGGATGGGCTTTGTGTGGAGTGTCGATGAAACTCGCAGTGGCACAAGTGGATATGCCCCTATGGGGGTAGGTGGCGCGTGGATTACGCCCAACGATGCCAACTCGATGTCGGTGCGCTGCTTGGATGTGCGTCGTTATTCGCCCAATGTAATCATTGTATATGGTGGACAGAATGACCAGATTGCTCCCGACAAGTTGGGTAGCATCGACGACGAACCTTTCTTACCCTCGCAACTGACCGACCTGACCGGGCAGAGTACCGTAAATTCTATTGTCGATGCCCTGGAATACATCAGTACAAAATCTATTCAGGTGCAAGACAAAATGTTGCTGCACATCAATACAAGTGCCGGCAAGCGATTGTATTATCTTACCAATAAGTCGCAATGGAACTCACCCAACAGTTGGATACAGCCCAGAGACAGCGTTTCGTTCTACTCGGCATATAAAGGCATTGTAGAACTATTATGCACCAAGAATCCCTACGCCACAGTGTACTGTATGACCCTGATGCAATGCGATAAGTCGCGCTACGACCAGTCGTTGGGCTCTTGGGAGGAGTTGGATACATTGCGACGCGCCAAGAATGAGGCAATAAAAGAGATAGCCGATTACTACTGTGTGCAACTTATCGACCTGTGGAACAAGTCGGGCGTTACACCCTATAATGCAACCTCGCTCTACAACGATTGGTTGCACCCCAATCAATATGGCTATCGCAAACTTGCCGAGTGTATATATCGTTCTATGAAGTAATAACTTTAAAAAAACATCAATATGACAAAAAGACTACTCTCTATCGCTGTACTACTGTCGGCAATTGTCGCCTACGCTTCAACACCCGTATTACAACTCGACCTGAGCGATGACACGCTCTCGTATGATGCCAATGAGGTGTGGACAGGCATATACAATAACGAAAACTTGTGTGCCGACGGATTTATATTTTCGCACACAGCACCCTACGGCCCGGGATATTACGAAGGCTTCATTGCAAGTCGCAATACCGATACCGACAACTACTACGATGCCCCCGGATGGACTGCCAACCAATGGGGTTGTATGGCGCGTGGTGGCATTGACCTCGGCAGTGGCCAAGTGTTCGATGCCCTATCGATTGAGGGCAAACCCTTCCTTATTAATTACTACAGTTCCTACAGCCTCGACGGCAGCAACTACGGTACAAGTTACATAACCATTGCCGACAACGCAGCCTTCACCCCCAGAGGTATATACGTCTGCAACACACCGTGGGGCTACTACGGTTGCACCGAGGGCGACGGATTTGCACAACCTCTTGTAGCCGATGGTGGCTATTATAAAGTGACATTCAACGGCGTAAATACCGAAACCCAAACAACCCAAAGCGTCGATTTCTACCTTGCCGAGCGCAAATTTAGCGACCGTAATGCCGACGGGGTTATTAACGAACAAGACAACTTCACGCTCGACCATTGGGCGTGGTGCGACCTCTCGGAATTGGGCGAGGTACACGTTATATACATCACAATGGACTCGTCGGACAAGGGCGAATACGGTATGAACACAGCAGCAATAGTGTGCCTCGACGGCTTACAAGCAGCAGGCAACAAAGGCGCTGTACACAACACTACAGGTAACAAAAACAGCGTATATGCAGCCAATGGCTATCTGTACCTCACATTTGCCGAGGCACAACCCATAGCCATATACACAACCCAAGGTGCGCTCGCATATAGCACAACCGTCGAAGCCGGCAGCGCAATGATAGACCTCAGCCACCTGAACAGTGGCATTTACTTTGTACGCCACAACGGAGGATGCCATAAAATCGTAATCAGGTAATCACATAATATAGTATCTTGCAAGAGGAGAATCGCTCCACACAAGATACTATTTTTAAGCCCAGATATTAGAATTATTCTAAATTTATAATTATTTCACATAATATCTATTGACAAATACAAATTTCTCGCTATCTTTGCAATGAAATAATTATATAACCCATAAAAAAACACAACTATGTTAAGCAAAAGAATGGAAGAGGCTCTAAACGCCCAAATAAACGCCGAATTTTGGTCGGCATATCTATATCTCTCTATGGCAATGCACTTTGAGAACGCAGGATATAAAGGAGTAGCCAACTGGTTTGCAGTACAATTCAAGGAAGAGCAAGACCACGCCACAATATTTATGAACTATGTAAACTCGCGCGACGGCAAGGTAACACTGCGCCCCATCGACGCCGTAGATACCAGCTGGAACTCGATACAACACGCCTTCGAGAAAACCCTCGAACACGAGAAAGTAGTATCGTCGCTCATCAACAACCTTTACACAATAGCCTTGGAAGAAAAAGACTACGCATCACAAAGTATGCTCAAGTGGTTTATCGATGAGCAAGTAGAAGAAGAAGAAACAGCACGCGACTACATAGACGCGCTAAAGAAAATAGGAGACCACGGCTACGGACTATATATGTTCGACAAAGAACTCGCAGCACGAGTTTACACAGCACCGGCACCCCTTACAGCAAACGAATAAAAAGTATAGATGAAAAGCGACATTGAGGCTGCGCCAAAAAACAAATTTGGCACAGCCTCATTCCATTTGTAAGCCACTACCCCATCCTACGCGCAGAGCAACAGCAACACACAAAACATCATTTAGCCCAGTTCCTATAGGCTACTGCAACCTAACCCTTACAATATCAATAAACATCTTAACACGCGCAAGAAACTCGCGGTAATAAGTAACATAAGCCCACATGGAATAAGGCGACCGCGCGTTATACGCCTGCAGTTTCATAAAGTCCAAGCCCAAATGCGAAGCCAAATACAACGCACGCTCATTGTGAAACCTCTGCGAAATAACCGTAACAGACTTACAACCATACAATTCATTAGCCCTCACAACCGAATCGATAGTACTCAACCCCTTGCCATCCAGCACGATAACATCCGACGGAACACCACGCGCCACCAACGAGTCCCTCATACACACCGTCTCATCAACCCCACCGAGGCTGTCATCATCGCCACTTATCAATATCCTCTCAATCTTCTTCGCCTTAAACAGAGCCTCGGCAGCATCAATACGATAAGTAAAAAAGTAGTTACAGCCACCCATACGAGCCTGAGGAGTAGTGCCAAGCAACAACCCATATTCAGTCGCCACAACATCATCGACACTATCATAAATCACACCACGCGCCTCGTATGCAACAACAGCATAGCACACAAGCACAACAACTACAGGCAAAAACATCAAAGCCAATAACGTAAACAAAATAGTCTTCTTCATAACACCACGGTATCAATAAAAAAGTAAATCACAACAGTATCAACAACACCCATCATCATTGCGAAAATCAATACATCCACACGCACACATCCATTCTCTCACAAGCATACATCCGATACATCATTAAATCACACGCTACAAAGATACACAGGCGCTACAGCATAACAAAACATTCAAAGCAACAATGTACGAAACCACAATATCAATGTACAAAACAGCAGCAAAATACCACAAACAACATAATAAGAACAACATCACATCAAGAATACCACAACAACATTACACCAAGCACACCACACCGACACAACCAAGAAGTACAACAACACCACACAGGCAAAACCAACGCATCCACCTCCCACCACAACAAATAAAGACACACAAGATATATACAAACACGAAAAAGTCACATAAATCACATAAAAAACACCTCCCCAAAATGATCGATAAAAAATATTTGCGATAAAAACTTGCATCATTCAATAAAAATACCTACTTTTGCACCCACATTCGATACAATAATCGATGCCGGTCCTATAGCTCAGTTGGTTAGAGCATCTGACTCATAATCAGGGGGTCCTTGGTTCAAGCCCAAGTGGGACCACACAACAAATCGCTAAGTAGTTGAAAGTACAACACTTAGCGATTTTCTTTTATATCTCAGCCCGAATTTAGCCAGACTTATTGGGCATATTGGGGCATATTGAGTAGTAAAGAGGGGACGCATTATGAGGCTTATCGCACAGGTATTGTGGTAACTACTTGCATTCGTCCATAAGGATGTCCTTTATGTCGCTTGCACTGTACATCCGGCAGAAAACACCCAAAATTTCCTTTCGACGACCTAAAAAGATACCACAAAATTTTAATACTTGCATTATAGTGATTGCATTGAGGAAATATTGTATCTTTGCTTTATGAAGTGTTCGGCTCTTAAAATATCGGCTTTGATGCTTGCCTCAATGTTGGCAATGGGAACTGTGGCGCAACCACGCGCCAAGTTTCTGCAGGAATCGCATAACTTCGGCTCTATCAATGAGGCTGATGGTAAGGTGAGTTGCGCTTTTGAAATAGAGAATGAGGGTGATGAGCCTTTGGTCATATTGGGTGTATATGTAAAATGTGGTTGCATAACCTACGACTTTACCCAAGAGCCTATTGCTCCGAGTGATAAAGGGGTTGTAAATGTAACACTTGAACCGATGGGACGTGAAGGTGAATATGTCAAAAGCATATATATTTATACCAATACACGTCCCAAGAAAAAAACCGTTCGTGTTTATTCGGTTATCAAACCTGAGTTGGATTGACTTCTGGGAGCGATTCTTTGTTCTTCTTGAACAAAGTGATAGATATTATCTATACCCTTATGGCACAGCAAAATGTTACTCCCACCGAAATAGCATCGGCACTATGCATATGCAACAAGCAATTGAGCCGTAAAATAACAGCCATTACAGGAGAGAGCCTCAGTAAATATATCCTTCAAGTGCGTATGAACCGAGCCAAACGACTATTAGACTCGGACAAAGGATACACTATAGCCGAAGTTGCACAACGCTGTGGCTACGAAGAAAGCTCCAACTTCACTCGCGCCTTCAAACAAATATACGGCATCACCCCATCGCAATACAATAAGCAACCTTGATACATACAACCTTTCGCATCTGTATTTTCCTTATCGGAAAACACAGATGTGGATAAGGATACCACGCATATCAGGGTTATAAACTCTAATCTCTCAACTTTTATCTCCCCATATCGCGATGCGATATGGGGAGATAAAAGCCTTATTACTCTTTCACTTGCATTTCGGCTACAAGTTCATTCATACGCAAGCGCAGGCGATGTGAGATGGGTACAAAGATTAATGCCAAGGCTACTATTGCCGATGATGAAACGCCGAGGGCAAGGCCTTCCATAAATGCAGCAAAGGCTCCGGCTGCAAAGGCTTCTACTACTGCTGCAAGTAGTATAATGGCTGCAAAGAGGACAAGGAATATATTTATCAACTTGCCTACTAATCCGTAGGCTTTGTTTACCATAACGAGTTGTGCATAAGTGTTATTGCCGGTGCTGAATGCTCCACTTGCTGTCTTTCGACGCAGGTATCGCCACATCTTGAAGGTGTGCACTACCTCGATGTCGCACTCCTCCATAAATCGATAGTAGGCCTCTACCTCGCCTTCGGTCATCTGCTCGTTGGGTAGGTCTATCTTGTAACTCCACTCTCCGGGCACACCTTTCTCAAAGGTATAAACGAAACCGTTGGTGCTAACAAAGTTCCAGCCACCACGACTCATATCGTTTATCCACTTTTGTTCCTTTTCGTAATCGGCTATTGTAAAATAGCGCAAGCAATGTTTCTTTTCCATAACTATAAATTAATGTGATTATTTATTATTCAATATTTTATTGCCGTTGACAACCAATTCGCACAGACGTTCCAACTCGGCTCGCAGCACCGCCTTGCCATCCTCGGTAATGAGGTACTCCTTGCGACGGCTATCCTCGGCAGTAAAGAGTTGCTTTATCCACCCACGCTCAAGCAGGGTATTGATAGCGCCATACAGCGTTCCGGCCGATATAACCAATCGACCTCGGCTCAACTCGCTTGTACGTTGCATTATACCATAACCGTGCAGTGGTGTGGTAAGCGACAGCAATATGTAATATACTGCCTCGGTAAGAACAATGTTTGTATTATCTCCCATATTCGTTTATTTTTTTAGTTCGGCAACCGTTATATCGCACATCGTTACATCGGCAGCCGATACAAAAGTATGGCATTTATGTGAATCTGCAAAATTTTCGAGAATTTTTTTTGAAAAAATTTACAAGGAGGCTTTATTTAGGCTCTGCAAGCAACTCGGCATAGCGCTGTGGCGATTGCAGAAGTTCGATGGCTGCAAGGGTTACAGGGTCGTTGCGCAGGCCTACTACTACAACACCTCGCTGATAGTAATAGCGCATTACTATCTCTTGCATAAGCGATAGTTCTATCTCCTTACGGAAGGTGTCGAGGTCTTTGCTGACGTTGTGTTGCAGGGCTTGCTCTATCGAGTCAAGCAGTTGTGTGGTTGTGTCATCGATATATCCCTCGAAGGTCATCATTTCGCGCAAGTTCTTGAGTTGATTGCTACTCATCTTGTCGTACTTAAAGTCGCGACTTGCCACATAGGCCTTAAACTCCTCATAGTCGGCATCGGATATGTAGAAGTCGGCAGCAGGCGCAATACTGTCATGCTTGGCAGCATACTCGGTGGCATAATCGAACATATAGTGTCCACGGTACAGATAGTAGTGCAGGTGACTCATCGTGTCGGCTTTAATCACCACATCGGGCGTAATGCCACCACCGTCGCGCACAATGCGTCCACGAGGGGTGCGATATTCATTGGTAAGCGAGTCGGGCACACGTACAGCCTTGCCATCGGCATCACGACGAGTGTAGTCGATGGCCTGTATAGAGCGACCCGTAGGGGTATAGTAATATGATACCGTTACCTTAAACTGACGGTTGTAAGGCAAAGGGAATACCTGCTGAATAAGTCCCTTACCAAAGGAGCGTTCACCCATCACAACAGCACGGTCGAGGTCCTGCAAAGCCCCTGCCACCACCTCGGAGGCCGAAGCCGAATAGCCATCGATAAGCACAGCCAAAGGCATCTTTATATCGACCGGCTCAAACTTGGTTTTATAGACGTGATTGCTCGACTCGATGCGACCTTTCGACTCAAGTACCCTTGTGCCACGAGGCACAAACATACCTATAATATCGACAGCCTCGGAAACCAAGCCACCCGAGTTGCCTCGCAAGTCGATAATGAGCGATGCGATATGATGATTATCCCGAAGGTCATCAAAAGCCTTACGCACCTCCTCGGCAGCCTGCTTCGAGAAGGTTTCGAGCAAGATATATCCCACACTGTCGGCAACAACGCCATAATAAACCACCGGATTGCGCTGAATAATACGACGTGTAAGCGTCACTTCAAAGGGGGCATCTGCGCCCTTACGCTCCAGCACCATCTTGAGCGACGTATTGGGCAATCCACGCATACGCTTACTCACACGGTCGCTCGGCCAACCCAACACCGTATCGCCATCGATAGCCACAATCTTGTCGCCGGCACGCAGACCGGCCTCGTGAGCAGGAGTATCCTCAAACGGCTCCGATATATACACAGCACTATCGCGTTGCACTATTGTACACCCCACACCGGCATATTCGCCAACGCTCAACTCCTCAAACTCCTTAGCCTCCTCCTCGGTAAAATATACGGTATAGGGATCGAGTTGCGACAGCATAGCCGCAATACCGGCATTGGTAGTCTTGTCAACATCCACCGTATCGACATAATATGTATTAAGTTCCTTCAGCACACTCGCAAAAATCTCAAGATTCTGCGAATATGCAAACATAGAATCATTACTCTTTTCGGCAGCCACAGCCACCACACACGCACACATAAGTGCCAATATACCGATACGCTTCATACTAAAATATTTCGACCCACGAAGATACGCATTAATTATGGCAACCACGCACACTTTTAACCTTATTTATATAGTATAATAAACGAGGCTATAAATCACTACAAGCACATCGAGGGCTATGCAACAGCAAGTTGCAGTAAAGAAATTGATAAAATTTTGAGTAACACACATATTTTCACTGAATTTTTACCTAATTTTGCGGCGATTTTTGAGAATAGACTCAAATAACCCCAAGCGTATGCAGAAAAATTTAGTTATCGTAGAGTCGCCTGCCAAGGCTAAAACCATAGAGAAGTTTCTGGGAAAAGAATACAAAGTACTGTCGAGTTACGGACACATTCGCGACTTGAAGAAGAAAGTATTCAGTATCGATATCGAATCGAACTACAAGCCCATATATGAAATTCCGGCCGACAAGAAAAAATTAGTGGAAACCCTACGCGAAGAGGCAGCCAAAGCCGACACCGTGTGGCTGGCATCCGATGAGGACCGCGAGGGAGAAGCCATAGCGTGGCACCTTGCCGAGGTACTCAACCTCGACACTGCCAAGGCCAAGCGCATCGTATTCCACGAAATTACACCCAATGCCATACTTGAGGCTATTAAGAATCCTCGCACTATCGACTTGGCTCGCGTCGATGCCCAACAAGCCCGTCGCGTACTCGACCGTATTGTAGGATTTGAACTATCGCCCGTACTGTGGAAGAAGGTAAAACCGGCTCTATCGGCAGGACGTGTACAATCGGTAGCCGTACGCCTTATTGTAGAGCGCGAACGCGAGATAGAGGACTTCAGCAGCGAGGCTTCTTATCGTGTTGTAGCAGAGTTCTCTACACCCGACAAAGGTGCTAAATTCAAGGCCGAATTGAATCACCGATTTAAGACCATTGAGGAGGTAAACAACTTCTTGGAAGCCTGCAAAGACGCCCAATACAGCATAGAAGACATCACTGTAAAACCGGCGCACAAGACACCGGCTCCCCCATTTACCACATCGACACTGCAACAAGAGGCAGCACGCAAATTGGGTTTTTCGGTAGCACAAACAATGTCGGTGGCACAACGCCTCTACGAAAACGGACACATTACCTATATGCGTACCGACTCGGTAAACCTCTCATCGCTGTGCATCAACACCACTCGCGAGGAGATAACCTCGACCTTGGGCGACAAATACCTGCACATACGCAAATACAACAACAAAAGCAAGGGCGCACAAGAGGCTCACGAAGCAATACGCCCCACCTATATATCCAATCACACCATCGAGGGTAACCGACAAGAGCAACGCCTCTATGAGTTGATATGGAAACGCACCATCGCCTCGCAAATGAGCGATGCCGAAACAGAGAAAACAACGGCCATAATAGGCATATCGGGACGCAACGAACAGTTTATAGCATCGGGCGAAGTGTTGAAGTTCGACGGTTTCTTGAAAGTATATCTCGAAAGCAGCGACGACGATGACGACAGCACCACAACCGATATGCTACCCACCCTGAAGCAAGGCGAACACCCCTTGTGCAACAACATAACAGCCACCGAGCGATATTCGCAACATCCCCCTCGCTACACCGAGGCAAGCCTTGTACGCAAACTCGAAGAGTTGGGTATCGGACGTCCTTCGACCTACGCCCCCACCATATCGACCATACAACAACGTGGATATGTCGAAAAAGGCGACCGTCAAGGCGTGGAAAGAGAGTATAACATCATAAAACTCTCGAAAGGCACCATCAAGCAATCGCTCAAGAAAGAAGTGGCAGGAGCCGAGAAGTCAAAACTCCTACCCACCGACACCGGTATTGTGGTAAACGACTTCCTCACCGAGTATTTCCCCAACATTCTCAACTATAACTTTACAGCAAGTATCGAGGAGAAATTTGACGACATAGCCGAAGGCGATGCAGCGTGGGTATCGGTGATAGACAGTTTCTATACCGACTTCCACCCCACCATTGTTGCAGCCAACTCATTGCGACTCGAACACAAAGTAGGCGAACGCATCCTCGGCGACGACCCCAAGACAGGACGCCCCGTTTCGGTGAAGATAGGTCGCTACGGCCCTATTATTCAAATAGGACAACCCTCCGACGAGGAGAAACCCCTGTTTGCCTCACTCCCCAAGGAGCAATCGATGAGCAGCATCACGCTCGAAGAGGCCTTGAAACTCTTTGAATTGCCCCGTACGCTTGGCGAATACGAAGGCGGCAGCGTAATAGCAAACGTAGGAAAATTCGGCCCTTACATTCGCCACGACAACAAGTTTGTATCTATCCCCAAGACACAAACACCCCAAACCATCACCCTTGAGGAGGCCATAGAACTCATTGAGCAAAAACGACAAGAGGACAACAATCGCCTCATCAAGAGATACGATGAAGATGCCGAGTTGGAAGTACTCAATGGTCGTTACGGAGCCTACATTGCCTATAAGAAGAAAAACTACAAACTTCCCAAAGGCACAGAGGCATCGGAACTCTCATACACCGATTGTATGCGCATCATAGAAGAGGCCGACAAAGCACCCTCAACCCCCAAACGTAGCACACGAAAAACCGTATCAAAGAAAAAATAACCCACTATGAAAATCATCAACTTTGCCGAGCAAAACAGCATCATCAACCAATTTATGAGCGAGTTGCGTGATGTAAACGTACAACAAGATCGTATGCGCTTCCGTCGTAACCTCGAACGCATAGGAGAGATAATGTCATACGAAATAAGCCGTACACTCAACTATACTACACAAGAAGTAACAACACCCCTCGGATGCAAGGAGATGAGCCTACCCTCCGACAAGGTAGTATTGGCAACCATATTGCGAGCAGGTTTGGGATTTCACCAAGGATTCCTGTCTTACCTCGACAACGCCGAGAATGCATTTATATCGGCTTATCGAAAATACACCGATGAAACCCACTTCGACATACACGTTGAATACATAGCATCGCCCTCACTCGAAGGCAAAGTTATGATACTTGCCGACCCGATGCTTGCCACAGGCAGTTCAATGGAGTTGTGCTATCGCGCACTGAAAGAGTCGAAAGGCACACCTGCTGTAACACATATTGCAGCCGTTATAGCCAGCACACAAGCCATCGAGTTTGTCAAGCAGCACTTCCCCGAAAACACAGTAGTGTGGGTAGCCGCTGTAGATGACGTACTCAACGCCCACGGATATATCGTACCGGGCTTGGGAGATGCCGGCGACCTCGCTTACGGCGAGAAGGAATAGTCGAGTTTACAACACCATACATCTCTACCACGATGACAACGCCTCATTGTGGTAGAGATGATATTTTTAGCAAATATCAACAGTTTTGTAAAAATATATTATCTTTGCAAAATCAAACTTTAGCAAATAAGCGTATGAGTGATTCAAGACCCATTCACGTTAAGGAAATTTCAGGCAAAAGAGCCTTGACAAAATTTGCAGTATTTCCTACCGATGTTCTTTACAAAGACCATCCCTACTATGTACCCAGTCTTATTGCCGACATTACAGGTACATTCGACCCCAAAGAAAACCCCGCCTACGACTTCAGCGAAAGTGTATGTTATATGGCCTATATCGATGGTAAGCCTGTAGGACGTATAGCAGGTATTATCAACCACGCCCTCAACGAGCGCACAGGCGAGAAAGAGGCACGATTTGGCTTTGTTGACTTTATCGACAACAAGAATGTGAGCGAGATACTCTTCAAATGCGTAGAAGATTGGGCGCGTCGCAAAGGTATGACATCGATGCACGGTCCGTTAGGCTTCTCCGATATGGACCCCGAAGGCCTTCTCGTAGAGGGTTTCGACCAAATGGGCACATCGGTTACAATATACAATCACGCCTACTACGTTGACCACATCGAAGCATTGGGATACGAGAAGGAAACCGATTGGGTAGAGTTTAAGATACAAGTACCCAAGTCTATTCCCGAGAAGCACCAACGCATTACCGATATCGTAAAACGCAAATTCAACTTGCGTGTCATCAAATATACCGATTCCAAGAAACTCATCAAAGATTACGGTCAGAAGATATTTGAACTCATCAACGAGGCGTACGACGATTTGTATGGATACTCACCCCTCACCAAGCGTCAGATTGACTACTACATCAATATGTACATCCCCTTGATTCGCCTCGAGAATGTACCCTTGATTGTAAACGAAAACGACGAGTTGATAGGCGTAGGTATCACACTCCCCTCGCTTGCCAAGGCACTGCAAAAATCGCGTGGTCGTATGTTCCCATTCGGCTTCATACATCTGCTCAAAGCCCTCAAAGGCAAGAACAATGTGGTGGAAATGCTACTTGTAGCAGTACGCCCCGACTACCAAAGCAAAGGCGTAAATGCCCTCTTGTTCTCCGACCTTATTCCCGTATTCAACCAAAACGGATATGACTATGCCGAGAGCAACCCCGAATTGGAGGACAACAACAAGGTACAATCGCAATGGCAATACTTCGAGCGCGAGCAACATCGCCGTCGTCGTGCTTATCGCAAAAAATTATAATAGATATTTAAGGAATAATACATTTTATGCAAATCAATCTCGATTTCCTCAAAAACGGCTTCGACTTCCAACCGAAGCTGTTTTCTATGTTGCGCGATTATAAACGCCAACGTTTCACCAAAGACTTGATGTCGGGTATCATTGTAGGTATCGTAGCACTGCCCTTGGCTATTGCATTCGGTATCGCATCGGGTGTAAGCCCCGAGAAGGGTCTTATCACAGCCATCATCGGTGGTTTTATCGTATCTTTCTTGGGTGGTAACAGCGTGCAAATAGGTGGACCCACCGGTGCATTTATCGTTATTGTCTATGGCATTATAGAGAGTTACGGACTTGAAGGCCTTGCCATTGCCACATTCTTGGCAGGTCTTATGCTGGTACTGATGGGCGTGTTTAAGTTGGGAACTATTATCAAGTTCATACCCTACCCCATTGTAGTAGGTTTCACAAGTGGTATTGCTCTCACCATTTTCGCTACACAGGTTAAAGACCTGTTCGGACTTACAATGACCAACGTTCCCGCCGATTTCGTATCGAAATGGATTGCCTACTTCGGTGCTTTCGACACCATCAATTGGGTATCTACTGCTGTAGGTATAGGTAGCATCGTACTCATAGCACTATCGCCTCGCATCTCGAAGAAAATACCCGGCTCACTATTAGCCATACTCGTTATGACAATATTGGTATATCTATGTCGCGAGGTATTCCACATCGAAGCATTCAATTCGGTTGAAACCATTGGCAATCGCTTTGAGATAAACGCGTCAATCCCTGCACCCCAAGGATTGAGCATTAATATGGAATCTATCTCGGCACTTATGTCGCCGGCATTTACCATTGCTATGTTGGGTGCTATCGAATCGCTCCTTTCGGCAACCGTAGCCGACGGTGTAACAGGCGATCGCACCAACAACAACACCGAGTTGATAGCACAAGGTGCAGCCAACTTGGTAGTACCTTTCTTTGGAGGTATCCCCGTAACAGGCGCAATAGCCCGTACGATGACCAACATCAACAACGGTGGTCGCACCCCCATTGCCGGTATCATTCACGCCGTTGTGTTGCTACTCATCTTACTCTTCTTGGCGCCTCTCACCAAGCACATTCCTATGGCTTGCTTGGCAGGTGTATTGGTTATGGTTTCGTACAATATGTTTGGTGTACGCACGGTTAAAGGTATGCTCAAGAATCCCAAGAGCGACATATCGGTACTCATACTCACATTCTTGTTGACCGTACTGTTCAACCTCACCATCGCCATTGAGATAGGCTTGTTGTTGGCAGTTGTTCTCTTCCTGCGTCGTGTATCGGAGAGTGTCGATATATCGGTGGCTCGCGACCACTTGGATATAGCACAAGGTACCGAAACAATCATACACGAGGAACTTGATATTCCTCACGAAGTAGAGGTTTATGAAATCAATGGTCCGTTCTTCTTTGGTGTTGCCACCAAGTTTGACGAAATGATGATAAACATAAAAGACAAACCACAAATTCGCATCATCCGTATGCGTCGTGTGCCGTTTGTCGATTCTACCGGTCTGCACAACCTTGAGAACTTAATAGCCTCATCACGCAAAGAGGGTATCGATATTATCTTGTCGGGTGTAAATCCCAACGTTCACCAAACATTGGTTAACGCCGGCATCGACAAGGTTATAGGCGAAGACCACATACACGACCACATTACAAAGGCACTCGCCAAGGCTCGTGAAATCTTAGCAAAATAACAAATACAAACATCCAAACACAAGACAGGCTGCAAACTTTACGATTTGCAGCCTGTCGATTTATATTACAGCAGGGTTATAGATACTGCTCAAAGGCAGCCTGTAACTTCTCCTTTACCTCATCACGCAGTCGCCGAGGAGCAATCACTTCGACCTCGCGACCCAACGACATAAGTTCCTGCACCAAGTCGTAAGTAATACTCATACGGTAGCCAAACATTACATAGCCATCGCCTATTTCATACTCTCGCTGCGACTCGTGCAACGGCAAGGCTCTGAAGTATTGCGCCTGCCGCATACTCACCTTCAACCGTATATCCTCCACAATCTCATCGCCACGCATCACGCCAAAGGCATTGGCAAAATATGCCGACGGGACAAAATCTTCGGGATACTCAAACTCCTCGGTAAGCAGGGTTGCACTCTGCACACGGTCGAGCGCATAAGTCTTTATCTTACGATCGTTACGATTATAACCCACAAGATACCAACGCTTGCGAAAAGCCTTTACAAAGTATGGCTCAATCTCTACATCATCGGCCGACATCTTCCAGAAGGGGTGGTATATCATACGCACCACACGACCCTCCTGCATAGCACCTATAATGGCTGCAAAATGGTCGTTACCCGATGGGAACTGCTCGGGCAAGATTCGATGCGAAACCGTATCGCCGTGACGCATCAGGTAGTTGACCGACAACATATCAAACATCCATTGTCGCAACTCATCGTTGCTCTCTTGAGGCGATTGCTCTATATAGTATTCGTAGGTAGCAGGATCGCACAGGATATTCACATCGAACAACATCTCGGCACCTTCGCGATAGTTGTAGAATGTACGGCGAGTCATTTTCTCGCCATTCGACAAGTCACTCTGTTGCCACAATCGGTCTATCTCGGCACGGGTAATGCGCTTATAACGCCACACCGTATCGAAAAACCACAAATAACGTTGTAGTGTATTCTGCGCCATATCACAAAATAGTTACCGGTGATTTTCGTGCAGCAAAACATTGCGATAAAATGGGCGCATAGGGTGTGGCAAAATGACGCGCTCGCGCCGGACAACACTTCACACAAGCGCAACACTTGATACAACGCTCGGCATCGGTGTGCTTACCATCGGGCGATATGGCACCATTGGGACACAATCGGGTGCACTTACCACATCCCTTACAAGCCTCCATATCTACTACAGGAGCAGGCTTGGTGGCAGGTTTCTTCTTGTTACGTTGTCGCAATATGAAGAATATAAAACGCAACTTCGACCACAACGAATCGCGAGGAGGAACAAGACGTGTCACATCGACCATTCGAGGTACGGTAATGGCAGCAAGTTTGGTAGCAAGTTCTTTGCCAAAATTGCGAGCATCGGCAAGATCGGTCATATCGGGACGTCCCACAGCAATAGGATGCTCCTTACTGCTATAAGAGTGTTCGCCCACAAAGGCAGCAGCACCCACCGTGACAAAACCACGTTGTGTGACAAATTCATCGAGTTGCGACAAAGCACCCTCGTAGGCGCGATTGCCATACACCACGATAAGCACGACAGGCGTTTTGTCGCCTCGCATAGCCTCCATTCGTTGCAAAGCCAACGGAGCAACCTTGCCCCCGTACACCGGCACTGCAACAAAAACCAAGGCATCCGAGGCAAACTCCAAATTATCGGGAGTCGTATATGTAGCATCTATCACACGCGCCGCACAACGACAGCCATCACACACTGCACCTACCACCTTGCTCGATGTTCCGGTAGGCGAAAATAATACTATTGCCGATGATTTTATATTCATATCTGCAAACTTACACAAAAAAACTCATTCGGCACATCGATTTCCATAAAAAACACCGTTTTATCACATTCTCTTTATTGGCAAACTTTCATATTTACTCGATTGTTTCAAAGAATACAAGGAGTATAGTCCGTACCACACACAACACAACAGCCCGGATTTGCGAGGTATTTTGCAAACTGCACTTTGCAAACACTGCTCGGTTTTAAAAATTTTAGCATCTATTGAGGAAATAAATCTTTAATAACTCGTTTACTTGCAGAATTTGTATTACTTTTGCAGTGTCTTGAAAAAGGCTTTGATAGGTAAAAAAGATTTCGAATAAAAATAACCAAAACAAATTTTAGAAAATGGCTACATTAGATTTGAAAAAGTACGGTATCGACGGTACAACCGAAGTGCTGCACAATCCCTCTTATGACCAACTTTTTGCAGAGGAGACTCTCCCCGGTCTTGAAGGTTATGAAGTAGGTCAAGTAACTGAATTGGGTGCTGTAAACGTAATGACAGGTATCTACACCGGTCGTTCACCCAAAGACAAATTCTTTGTATATGACGAAGTTTCTAAAAACACAGTATGGTGGACTTCTGAAGAGTATAAAAACGACAATAAACCCGTTTCACAAGAGACTTGGGCTGCATTGAAAGATCTCGCTATCAAAGAACTTTCTAACAAGAAACTCTATGTAGTAGATACTTTCTGTGGTGCTAACGAGAACTCTCGCCTCAAAGTACGCTTCATCGTTGAGGTTGCTTGGCAAGCCCACTTCGTAACAAATATGTTCATTCGCCCCACTGCCGAAGAATTGGCAAACTATGGCGAGCCCGACTTCGTAGTTTACAACGCTTCGAAAGCTAAAGTTGAAAACTGGAAAGAACTCGGCTTGAACAGCGAAACTGCCGTTGTATTCAACCTCACCAGCAAAGAGCAAGTTATCATCAACACTTGGTACGGTGGTGAAATGAAGAAAGGTATGTTCTCAATTATGAACTACCTCCTCCCCTTGCGTGGTATGGCCTCAATGCACTGCTCGGCCAACACCGATATGAACAACGAAAACACTGCTATCTTCTTCGGTCTTTCGGGTACAGGTAAAACTACCCTCTCGACCGACCCCAAACGCCTCCTCATCGGTGACGACGAGCACGGCTGGGATGACGAAGGCGTGTTCAACTTCGAAGGTGGTTGCTATGCAAAGGTTATCAACCTCAGCAAAGAGAACGAGCCCGACATCTACAACGCTATCAAGCGCGACGCTCTCCTCGAGAACGTTACTGTAGATGCTAACGGCAAAATCGACTTCGCCGATAAGTCAGTTACCGAGAACACTCGCGTATCTTACCCCATCTACCACATCGACAACATCGTTAAGCCCCAATCGAAAGGTCCGGCTGCCAAGAGTGTTATCTTCCTCTCGGCCGACGCATTTGGTGTATTGCCTCCCGTTTCT
>JAFXIZ010000012.1 GCA_017532725.1 Bacteroidaceae bacterium | reverse complement strand
GTTGGCGTTGAACGTATCGAGCGACGTCCTCAATGGCTTCCGTCAGGTCGAAGAGGGTTTGGGACGTACTACATCTACTGCTGCTGTTCGTAATGATGCCTTGTATCAACAATTGGCCGACTTTAACGAGCAGAATCCCGAAAAGGGTGGTGTGTGGTATAACGAGTCGCTCGAATTGCGCGACCAGACCTCAAAACTTTACAACTATATCGACTCGCTCAAACTGTTGATTGCCCGTAAAGCCGACGGTAAAGATGTCGACTTGAAGAATATCAAGAGTCAGGATGACTTGGAGGCTGCCTCGTATGTTATGTTGTCGCCTTCGATGCGTCACGGTGGTAGGTTGCGTGAGTCAATCGACAATTATCGTACCTATGTGAGCGCACTTATGCCCGACTCGGTGAAGCGTGCTACGGTTGAGGAGTGTTTGTCAACAAAGGTCAACACCCGTACCGAGCAGATAAATCCTATCGTATGGGAGACAACTCTCTTTGAGAATATGCCTGTTGTGGCTGCGATAACCATCCTCACAAAGATGCAGAGTGATGTGTTGTATGTCGAGAACTTGGCTCTCAATACGCTTATTACCAATATCGATGCAAGTGATGTGCGTGTAAACAAACTCGATGCATTTGTAATACCCAACTCGAAGAACATAATGCGTGGCAGTAAATATTCTGCCAATATCGTGTTGGCTGCAATAGATACTACCCAAGTGCCTAACATCTATATCGATGGCAAGCAACTGCCCCAAAGCAATAATGGCTTGTATGAGGTGGTGTGTGGCAGTACAGGTGTATTCGATTTTGCCGGTTATCTCGAGGTGCCTCACGGTGACGGTACAATGACTCGACACGACTTCTCATCGAGTTATACAGTGGTAGAGCCTACAGCAACCGTGTCGGCTACTATGATGAATGTGATGTATGCCGGTATTGCCAACCCGTTGAGTATTTCGGTGCCCGGTATCCCTAATAATGCCGTACAAGCCACAATGACCAATGGAACACTAACCCGTACCGGCGACTTGTGGGAGGCACGACCTACTACGGTGGGCGAGGATGCTGTCATTACAGTCACTGCCACTATCGATGGTCATTCGCAAACTGTTGCTACAACATCGTTCCGTGTGCGTCGTCTGCCCGACCCGACACCTTACATTCCCTATAAAGATGCCAACGGACAGGAGCAACACTACAAGGGTGGTAAGCCCTTCTCGAAGGGTCTGTTGCGTGGTGCAACCACATTGGGTGCAGCCATCGACGACGGATTGGTGAATGTGACATTCAACGTGACAAGTTTCGAGTTGGTTACATTCGACCAAATGGGTAATGCCCTGCTCGAGAAATCGGAAGGTGCCAACTTCTCGAAACGCCAAAACGATGCTATCAACCGTTTGAGCCGTGGTAAACGTTTCTACATCTCTAATATTAAGGCTATAGGTCCCGATGGCGTACCTCGTGACCTGTCACCCATCGAAGTTATTGTAAATTGATTATAAACCATAGATAAAACAACGCATAAATACATATCGTATGAAAATGTTCCGTGCTATCATAGTAACTGTTGCAATGGCAATGTTTGCCGTTATCGCCACCGACGCGCAAGTGCAACGTCGCTCGGATAGAGAGGCTGCAACAAAGAAAGAGCAAGGCGAAACAAACCTTACCGTCAGAGCGCAAGGATTGTATAAGCCCAATTCTACTGCCGAAAAAGATATTCC
>JAFXIZ010000084.1 GCA_017532725.1 Bacteroidaceae bacterium | reverse complement strand
TACGGCTTCGATATGGGAAAGACGGTGGCCGAACTCTTTGGCATCGAGTTGTGTTGGAGTAGTGATGGGCTGTTGCCTCCCTACATTGTGCTTGTGTCGGGGCTGTTTCACAATTCCGACTTGCTACATTGGTAGTTGTTTGTTGTATTAATATATAAATGAAAAGATATAAACTATGAGAAAAAATTTCGGAGTGAAAACGTGGCTGTATCCGATGCCGGTGTTTATCGTGGCAGCCTACGATGAGAATGGTGTACCCAACGCAATGAATGCTGCTTGGGGTGGCGTGTATAGCGATGATATGGTGGGTATATGCCTTGCCGACAATCATAAGACAACGCAAAATATTCGTGCTACAAAAGCATTTACGGTGAGTATGGCTACAGCCGACAAGTTGGCTGCCTGCGATTTCCTGGGTATTGTTTCGGGTAAGGCTGTGCCCGATAAGGTGGCGCGTGCCGGACTGCACACCACGCAGTCGCAATTTGTTAATGCGCCCATTATTGATGAGTTGCCTATGACGCTTGAGTGCGAATTGGTTTCGTACGATGATGACAGCAACTTTATGGTAGGCCGTATTGTCAATGTATCTATTGATGACACTGTGTTGGATGCCGATGGCAAGGTGGACTTGTCACTGCTTCGCCCCATTACCTACGACTCTTGCAATCATCATTACCACGTTATTGGCCAGAAGGTGGGTAATGCCTTCTCCGATGGCAAGGCTCTCAAATAAGCAGCCCTCAACCTCTTATCGAAATCCTATCCATCGGCACAGTCGGTTGGGTAGGATTTTGTTTATACACCATATAAACACCACCGACAGCAGCAGGGTTACAAACCACTTAACTCCCCAATGAATGGTGGCAAAGGGTATCATCTTGGCTACTCCTATCATATAACAGTGCGTGAGGAAGATACCGAGCGATATGCGACCACAATATTCGATAGGGCGAAATACACACTTGTTGCGATAAGCAGTTTCGCAACGTCTATTAAATAGCAGCAGAATGACTCCTGCCGAATAAATATATGATGACGGTTTTATGCCCAATCCCTCACTATACTCGCGCATCAGGTAGTTGCTCTCGACACATTGAAGTAAAAGACCTGCAACTACAACAATAATGGCAATCGACAGCGAGTATTGGCGTGAATGTTGTGCCATATATACACCGAGCATATAGAATACCCACCAAGTCGTAAAGGGTGCTGCATATACCAACAAAGATAGGTCGATACCCTTTACCAAGCGTATGTAACCAATAGCGATTATTGCCAACATACTCACTGCGCCTGTAATGCCCAACATTGCACCATTGTTGTACTTGACAAGCAGGGGCTGTAGTAAATAGTATTGTATAATAAGTGTGATAAAGTAATAAACACTCACACCACCCACAAGGAGCAATATCGTTTGTTCTGCAAGATTGTTTCCACCACTTTTTATTAATTGCTCGGCATAGAGAGGCAACGGCCAGATGATGCAAGGAATATATACCCGAGGAATCTGTTTTTTCCAAAAGGCAATGGCTGTTGTTTGGCCGTTTATAAATTGTCGCGTTGCAAAATAGCCCGACAAAGCCAAGAATATAGGCACTGCACAGTTGAGTATTTGCCTGATGAAAATAGTTGCATCGGCAGGCTCTGACATCACAAAAGTGTGTATGCCCACTACCATAATGATGGCAATACCTCGGCAGAAGTCGAAGTAACCGATGCGTTTGTTTTCTGTTGAGTTGCTCATAACGTCTTATCTCTTTCTCAACTCCCAGAATGCGACAGCAGCCGCGGCTGCCACGTTGAGCGAATCGACGTTATGCGACATAGGTATGCGCACAACATAATCGGCATCGCTTATGGTTTGTTGTGATAGCCCATCGCCTTCGGTGCCCATAACGATAGCAAGGCGTGGCTCATCACGGAGTGTGGCGTCATCTATCGAAATAGAATTGTCGCTCAAGGCCATTGCTGCCGTACGAAATCCCTGCTCGTGCAGTGTGTGTATAGGAGTGTCTAACCACGTCCACGGAACAAGAAAGACCGAGCCCATAGATACCCTGATAGAACGGCGATTGAGTGGGTCGCACGAGGTGGGGGTTAGCAGTACGGCATCGATACCCAATGCCGCTGCCGAGCGAAATATGGCACCTATGTTGGTCGTATCTACCACACCATCTATCACAACAATGCGTTGTGCTTTGTGGCATACATCGGCAACGCAGGGTGGAGTAGGGCGTCGCATAGCGCATAGCACACCTCGTGTAAGGGTGTAGCCTGTAAGCGTGGCAAGCAACTCGCGCTCACCTGTATATATAGGTATATCGCCACAACGACCTACTATATCGGCTGCATCGCCGGTAATGTGCTTATGCTCGCATAGAAGTGCCAATGGCTCATAGCCGGCATCCAATGCCACCCGTATCACCTTGGGGCTTTCGGCTATAAATATACCCTTGGCTGGGTCGATGCGATTGCGTAATTGCGCCTCGGTGAGAGTCGAAAATATCTCAACACCCGGCTGTGTCAATGATGTTATCTCTATAATGGGCATAAATTTTCTTCTTGGGGCTTGCTAAATCAATAACCCGGATTTTGCATCAAGTACATATTTACTTCAAGTTCTCGTAGAGGTATAGGCAACAGCAAGCGATAATCTTCAATACCACATACATCCTTTGCCAATCCGGTGCGTTTCAAGAACGCGAAATATGTGCCACTATATAGTAGCGTTTGCTCGCGTAATGATTTTATTTGCTGCAGCATATTATCCTCCGATGTTGTTATGCCTTTGGCACTCTTTACTTGTGCTATGTATTCTGTTGCTTCTGCTTGTTTGCCCAGCATATAGTCACATTCGGCTAACGAAAGCATTACATCGGTTAGTGTCAGGTAAGGTATTACTTGAGGTTGCTCTATTGTAATATCGGAACGAGTTGCCATACCATTCTCAAGCAACAAGGCAAATATCACTTCGCTGCTTGTTGCATTGATACGATTTAGGTTTTCGTATGGTGCGCTTGTTTCAAATTTGTAAAAACCTCCGGCAATAATTTCTCTCAACATTTGTTCTGCCTCGTGATAGCGACTTGTATAGAGGTATATATTTGCCAACAATGCGCGTGCTACATCTTTCGAAACAAAGAAAAATCCGTTGATGTCTTTGGCCGATTCGTTTCTCTTTTCGGGCAGACGTTCTAAGGCATCTCTTAGATTATTCTCCAATTCGGCAAGTATTTCATTCGCGTCTGTTCGTGGAAGTCCACTTGTTTTCAGGTCCTCCAACTCATAATATTTTCTTATATAAGGTACATCGCCCCATCCATACACAAGGTTGCTGTAGATGATAGCGCTCAGTGTATTGCAGTAGTCGGCGTACACATTGAGGCTGTTTTCGTCGGCATTTCTGAGTGTGAGCAATGTAGTGCCGGCTCCGTATAATTCGCTCCAAGCATTGGCTATACAATAGGCCGTAGGCGACACCTCCTTATGCACCAAGTCGAGTTCCTTGTTGTAGGCATAGTATTGTTCTATCAAGTTATATTGGCTCAATCCTGTTGCCAACTTTAACGCTATTGCGCTTACAACCTGCTTGCCTGTTTCGCCCAACAGAGGCGTAGTAGTTATATCAGGCACATCCAACCCTTTGCCTGCCTGATTAATCGTTACTGTTGCCACTATATTACCGGCATAATCATAAAGCATTATTGCAGTGCTTTTGTCGCTGTTCGACAATAATTCGCCAACTGTTATGTTCAACGTTTTATCGATAATTTCTGCTTGGTAACTGATGCCGTTGTTATCCGATACCGTACCGTCATAGCCTTCATACAAGCCTTGGGCTATATAATTTACATCGGTATTGGATGAGGGCATATCGTTATTAGGGTCACCTTCTAATTGTGGCGTTAAATAGACCGTTATGGGCGATGTTATGGTTATTGTATAACTACCTCCCTCGTTGGGGACCTCGATAGTTGTAAGATCGAGCGTTACGTTCTCAATCTCTTTCAATGTTTCATTACCGGCTACACCGTCGTTGTTCCAATCGATATAGTTTGATAAATCTTTTACTGTTACTTCTATGCCGAGGTCTTTGTAACGTTCGATAATATTCTCCTTGATATTGGGTAAACGATCGACCAACTTGAGTTTATCCTCTTCGATTTGGGTTTTTATTTTATCCGAGAAAACTCCGTCTTTACCGAAATCTTCGCACAATTTAGCCAGATATTCAGTAAGTTCGGCCTCGCTTCTATCCACCAATAGGAGTGATGATATAGCAATCAGCGCACCGGCTTCATCCGTGCCGGCTGTGATAGAAAATGATGATACCTCCTTGTTGGCAAACCGTTCGAGGGCGAATGCCTTGAACAACTCTTTTTGAGTAGTATTGTTGGCCTCTGTAAAACTTTTGCCTGCTGCTACAAGATTCTTAATACGGGCATATTTCAGGTGTGTCAGTACATTCACATTCACAGTCCTACTGTTCGATAGGTCAACAATGGCTCTCAGTGTAAGAGTACCTTGCGACAGTACTCCCTCTACTTCGTTAAAGAAATATCCGGTAGCCATTAGTTCGGCATAGGGTGTTGTAAACTCTTTTGAGCCTACCATAAAATTGCCCATATTGTCAACAATTGTAGTATTGTATAGGCTGCCCAAAACCTGCAACGATTCATCCATAGGCTGTATCGATAGTGTAGAGCCACTTACGAATGGGCCTTTCTCTACTTTACCTTGAACATCGTAAGTTTGAGGATCGAATACATTTTCCAATCCGCCCTCATCTTCACAAGCAGTCAGTGTTGCGCACGCTAACAACAGCGTTGTAAGTAATTTTGTATAACGCATACCTTTAATATATTTTCTACAAAAATAACTAAAGTACGATGATGAGCAAAGAAATTTTGCTTGATTTTTAACTCCGTAGAAACTTGTCTTGAGAGCTTTTGAGGTTGACCGTTGTCGTGCAATGCTGAAATTTGTATTTGTTTTTTAAACAGATTTGCTTATCTTTTTTAATTTTCTTTATTCGAGAAAATTTATTATAAAACCATCCTCTTTTGTATATGAAATATTGTATTTCATTGAAATTGGTATTTGTGTAAGAATGTTGTTGAGACTATATTCTATATTATTTTTTAATAATCTTTGTTTTTTCTTTTTTTCTTTTTCTTTTGCGATTTCTTTTGCCTCTAAAAGTTCTTTTGGAATGGGTAAACTCCATTTTGTAAGTGTTGCTATTTCTTTTTCAATGTCTTCGAGATTTGGAGTGTTATCAGACTGTTTAAGTTTATTCTTTTCTGAAATAGTTACAGTTTCTTCTAAGTTTGGCGTTTCTATATAGCTTGATTTGTAACAATTTCTGTAAAATTCTGCAAATTCAATATATTTTTTTAAAGCTGATGAAATAGTATTGTGTGTTTTCGCATTATGTTCGTTGTATTCGTATTTGTTTAATAGTATATTATACCAAGAGTTGAGTTTTATATTGTCTATTGTTGTAAAAATGCTATAATGTGTTTTGTCTATGTGTTTGCGGATATAATTATCAATGTGTTTTGTTATTGTGTTGCAGTAATGATAGATTGTATGATCGCTTAATCCGTTTTCTTTTGCATATTTGATGAACCTGTTTTTGTTTTTATCGAACTGTTCTTCTTCATCTTTTTTTATAATTGATGATGTATTTGTTTGGTTGTTGTTCACTTCTTTATCCTGCATCTGATAGATGTTTCTACTATAATATTTGCTGAATTTTATGTATGTGTTTAGTGTAGATAGAGCGTTGTTGTGTCTCTTTAAATTTATGTTTTTAGAATTTTTATTTTCTTTTAGGTCTAAATAATAAAGTTCTAATAATTCAGTGTCCACAGTGTGTAATATGGATGTATGTTCTGTGTCTTTCTTTGCCATTAGGTTGTCTAAATATGATGTGATTGTACTTATGTAACTTGAGACCGTACCATAACCAAGTCCTTTTACTTCAAATAGAAATTTTTTAAATTCTTGCTCGTAATTTTTCATATTGTTTTTTATATTTGTTATTTTGCAAATTTAATTATAAAATTTAATTTATATAATCTATAAACATAAATTAACTATAATTCTAATATTAATTTATTACTGATACTTAACAACGCAAAATACTGACAAGCATTCTTTTTTGTAAGAAAAATATACTATATTTGCAGTAATGAATGTAGATAAACTTATAAATCGCTATTTCGGGAACGAGCCTTGTCCTCCTGTGATTGAGGTATTCGATTCGGATACTATTTACAATACTTACAACGATATAGTAAGTTTGTTAAATAGCAAACCCGATGTTGAAGTTAGTGTCCTACAGGCATTAAGTTATTGCTTTTATGAGGTTTTGGATAATGTTTTGACACATTCTGAACGAAAATGTGGTACAGCCATAATGCGCTATGTGCAAGAAAATAATAAAATACAAATTCTTGTGGCTGATGATGGCGTTGGGGTTGCATATTCGTTGCGTACAAACCCTCAATATACAAATATAGCAGATGAGGACGCTGTAAAAATGTGTATTGTCGATGGCGTAACCGATGGAAAAGGGATGGGTTTTGGGCTATATTCAACAGCACGACTGATAAAAAGTGTAGGTATTAGACTTGAAATTCATTCAGGAGAATACAAATTGGTGTATGACGGTATTGATACAAAAATTCACCGCGATATAGAATGGAATGGTACAATAGTTTATTTAGAGTTGCATTCTGATCGTGAAATTGACCCTAATGAGGTTGTTGATAATCGTACCGATTGTGAGAGCCAATATAACGATAACTTCTGTAAAGAAGATGAGTTGGATAATTTGTGGTAATATAGAAATTGTAAGGAACTGTATATGGTCGTTTTTAAATTTAAAGATATAAGCACTGCTCTTGGCACAAGGCAACTTGGCGCGCGTGTGCGAGAAATGTTGTTGCCACTTATTAGAGGTAATGAAAAGGTGGTGCTTGATTTTGAGGGGGTTAGTGTTGTGTCAAACTCTTTTGCTGATGAGTGCTTGGCAAAACTTTTGCTTGTAATGTCGCTTGATGAACTTAAGCAACGTACTACCTTTGTATCGGTAAACGACTATGCTCGTCGTAATATTGCTATCGCATTCCGTCGTCGTTTGCAAGCCTCTTAAATACTATTTACTCTTTCAACCTTACTCAATTCTTACTATTATCGATTTCCTTTCATAATTTTTTATTTACCTTTGTCTGCTGTTATGAGTTGGGAATCGTTTATAGCACGTCGCATTTATCTCGATAAAGATAAGCAACACGAAGTTTCGCCACCTGCTGTGAGGTTGGCGATAGCCGGTGTTGCTATGGGATTGGCTGTAATGATTCTGGCTGTGGCGATTGTTGTCGGTTTCAAGCGCGAGATTCGCGAGAAAGTGATAGGTTTCGGCTCTCATATTCGCATATCGGCCTTCACGAGCAATACTTCTTACGAAACACAGCCTATCCAATTTTCGGATAGCTTATATGCTGTGTTGGAAGCCGATACCGACATAGCGCGAGTAGAGCCTTTTGCCACAAAGCCGGGTATATTCAAGACCGACGACCAATATATGGGCATCGTGTATAAGGGGGTGACACCCTTGTACGATATGGCGTTCTACGAAAAGCATCTTGTCGATGGCTCTTTGCCTCAATTGACCGATAGTGCAGCCTCTACCCAAGTAATCATTTCGCATTCTATTGCCTCAAAATTGCAACTTAGGGTGGGCGATGACATACTCTCTTACTTTGTAGATGGTGAGAGAGTGCGCGCTCGCAAGTTTCTTATTACGGGAATTTACAAAACCGACCTTGCCGACTTTGATAACCTTTTTGTCTTGGGCGATGCTCGGCAAGTGCAGCAACTCAATGCGTGGTTTGCCAACCAATATAGTGGTATAGAACTGCGATTGAATGATTTTAACAAATTGGATGAGGTTACATACAGGCTATATCACGACCTTATTATGACCCCCGATATCTATGGCACATACTACTATACACAGTCGGTGCGTGACCTAAACCCCTCATTCTTCGGTTGGCTCGAACTGCTCGATATGAATGTGTGGGTCATCCTTATACTTATGGCTGCTGTTGCCGGATTTACGATGATCTCGGGCTTGCTTATTATTATTCTCGAAAATGCCTCTATGATAGGTACACTAAAGGCACTCGGTGCAAGTAACCGATCTATACGTCGCACCTTCCTAAATGTGGCAGTATTCTTGGTGGGACGTGGTATGTTGTGGGGAAATCTTGTGGGACTATCTATCTGTTTGTTGCAGAAATACTTTCATATACTCAAACTCAACCCCGAGGCATACTATATACCCTATGTGCCTATAGAACTGAATGTGGGGTATATCTTACTGCTCAATGTCGCTACGCTTGTTGTGTCGATGCTTATGCTGCTTGGCCCATCCTACATTGTGGCCCTTATCCGTCCGGCTCAATCTATTAAGTTTGAATAATATTATAATGTATAAAGTTGTGAATAAAAGTTGCTATATTCACAACTTTTATGTTATCTTTGTCCGTCTTTCAGACAACTTGTCTGTATGCAAACTAACGTAAAACCTAAATAACTAATTATTATGAAAAATTTTGCTTGGGTATTAGCCCTCTCGTTGTCGTTGCCTATCTTCAGCGCAACGGCTCAAACAGCCGACACTACTTCGGTTGCCGAACCCGAAGGTTATCAGTTTACCGACACAAAATTCCTGCCTACAACACCTATCAAGAATCAAGCACAATCAGGTACTTGTTGGAGTTTTGCCGGTATTGCATTGCTCGAAAATGAGTTATTGCGTATGGGTAAACCCGAGTGTGACTTGTCGGAGATGTGGATTGTACGTCATTGCTACCTCGACAAGGTAGAACGTTTCGTTCGCTACCACGCTACTTGCGAACTTGCCGGTGGTGGTGGCGTAGTGGATGTGCCTTATGTGGCAAGTAACTACGGTCTTGTACCCGAAGAGGCTTACAAAGGCTTGAACTATGGTTACGATAAGCACAACCACAATGAACTCGACCGCGTAATGCGCACATTTGGTGAGGCTGTGGCAGGTGGCAAGAAACCCACTACTGCTTGGCGCAACGCTGCTGCCGGTATCATCGATGCTTACTTAGGCGAGGTACCCGAAACATTTACTTACGAAGGTAAGGAATATACCCCCGAAAGTTTTGCTGCATCGCTTGGCTTGAATATGGATGACTATGTGTGCATTTCATCGTTTACTCATCATCCCTTCTATACACAATTTGCTGTTGAAGTACCCGACAACTGGTTGCACGGTATGTCATACAATGTACCTCTCGATGAGTTGCAACAGATTGTTGACGAGGCTATTGATGGTGGATACAGCGTGCTGTGGGCTGCCGACGTGAGCGAAAAAGGCTTCAACCGTAAGAAAGGCTTTATGGTGTGTCCTGCCGAGAAGAAGAGCGATGATATGAGCGAAGGCGAGTGGCTCAATTGGTCGAAGATGACCGACAAAGAGCGCGAGGCTGCCCTCTATAAATTGGAAAAACCCGGCAAAGAACTCGATGTAACTCAAGAGATGCGTCAAGAAGGTTATGACAACTTCGAAACAACCGACGATCACGGTATGTTGCTCGTTGGTAAGGCTGTTGACCAAATCGGTAACGAGTATTACAAAGTGAAAAACTCGTGGAGTACAGCCAACGGCTACGAAGGTTACTACTATGCTTCAGTACCTTACTTCCGTTACAAAACCATCTGCGTGGTTGTTAACAAAAACGCCATCTCGAAAGACCTTCGCAAGAAAATGGGTATAAAATAACATTTTATCGAATACAACAACACAAAGGTCAACCCCGAGTAGGGTTGACCTTTGTTATATATGTAATATACTTTTTACTCCTCTTTTTTGTCGTAGCGTTCGCCCCAGAAGTGGCGCATTGTGTCGAGTATGCGTTGTTCGGTAGGCGATTGTTGTGGGTGCCAGAATTGCTTGCCTTGGGCTTCGTCGGGCAGATATTGTTGTCGAACAAAGTGCCCGGGATAGTCGTGCGCATACTTGTACTCTTTGCCATAGTTGAGTTGCTTCATTAGTTTGGTAGGGGCATTGCGCAGATGCAGGGGTACAGGCAGGTTGCCGGTTTGCTTTACATACGCAAGTGCATCGTCTATGGCAAGGTAGGTCGAGTTGCTCTTGAGGCTTGTAGCAAGATATACCGTTGTTTCGGCAAGGATGATGCGTCCCTCGGGCCAACCTACCTTCTGCAGTGTGTCGAAACAGGCGTTGGCAAGCAACAGGGCATTGGGGTTGGCAAGTCCTACATCTTCGGCCGCTGATATAACCAAGCGACGGGCTATAAATGTGGGATCTTCGCCACCCTCTATCATTCGTGCCAACCAATATATGGCTGCATCGGGGTCACTGCCTCGTATGCTCTTGATAAATGCCGAGATAATGTCGTAGTGCATTTCGCCATTCTTGTCGTAGGCTGCCGGGTTTTGTTGCAGGCGTTCGGTTACAATAGCATCGTTAAATACTATTGGCTCGCCTTCGGGTGTGGCTTGTGCAATGAGGTCGATGATATTGAGCAACTTGCGAGCATCACCACCCGAGTAACGGAACAGTGCGTCGGTTTGTTCTATCTCTATCTTGCGTTCTTTCAACTCGCTATCGGTTGTGATGGCGCGTTGCAGTAGTGTTTCCAAATGGCGTTTCTCGAGCGACTGCAATACATATACCTGACAGCGCGAGAGTAGGGGACGTATTACCTCAAAAGAGGGGTTTTCGGTTGTTGCTCCTATAAGCGTCACTGTGCCTTGCTCGACGGCTGCCAACAACGAGTCTTGTTGCGACTTGTTGAAACGGTGTATCTCGTCGATAAATAGTATGGGACGCGACTTGGTAAAGAGGTTGGCTTTGCATCGCTCCAGTACCTCGCGCACCTCCTTGACACCGGCCGATACGGCACTGAGCGTATAGAAGGGGGCTTTGAGTTGTACCGATATGATGTTGGCAAGTGTGGTCTTTCCCACACCGGGAGGGCCCCATAGAATAAATGAGGCAACATTGCCGCTCTCTATCATACGACGCAGCACTGCACCTTGTCCTACAAGGTGTTCTTGTCCGATATACTCATCGAGATTCTTTGGTCGGAGTCTTTCTGCCAATGGTTGAAACATACGACAAAGGTATGAAAAGTAGTTGTCAAAACAAATTATTATTGCCGAATATTTATTATAGGTTGTTGTTGCTAATGTGGTGTGGATTTATTAATTTTGACACTTAATTAATTTGTGACCGATATGTTATACTCATTTATACTTACGTTATTTGCCGGTCTTGCTACCGGTATAGGCAGTCTTATTGCATTCTTTGCTCATCGCACTTCGCGTGGGTTCTTCTCCTTTACGTTGGGTCTTTCGGCAGGAGTGATGCTGTATGTCTCTTTTGTCGAACTCTTTGACCAGTCGCGTGACCTCTTTACCGGTGCTTTGGGAGGCCGCGAGGGTGAGGTGTGTGCCGCACTTGCTTTCTTTGTGGGAATGGGTATTATAGGCTTGATTGACAAACTCGTTCCCTCCTTTGAAAACCCTCACGAGATGCGTCGTGTAGAGAATATGAATGGGCCTGTTCCCGGCAAAGAAGGACGCTTACACCATATGGGCATACTCACTGCTCTTGCCATTGCCATACACAACTTTCCCGAAGGTATAGCCACGTTTATGGCAGCCGAGAGTAATCCCTCTATTGGTATAGCCATTGCTGTAGCCATTGCGTTGCACAACATTCCCGAGGGTGTAGCCGTTTCTATCCCTATTTACTATGCCACAGGCAGTAAGAAGAAGGCATTTGTATATTCGTTGTTGTCGGGACTTTCCGAGCCGTTGGGTGCGTTGCTGGCGTTTGTCTTGCTGATGCCCTTTATGAACGACGTTGTGTTAGGTGGGGTATTGGCAGCCGTAGCCGGTATTATGGTGTATATATCGGTAGATGAACTGCTACCGGCTGCTCGCGAGTATGGCAAGCCTCACGTTGCCATTTGGGGTATGGTGATAGGTATGATTATTATGGCTGCCAGCCTTATTATGTTGGCTTGATGTGGTTATAGGTCGATGTCGTCGTCAAAGTCGTCGTCGAAGTCAAATTCAAAGTCAAATCCGTCACCACCCATATCCATTTCGGTAAATTCGCGCAGGGCTCGGCCTTCGCGTTTGGTGGGGCGTCCAAGTCCTTTCTGACGGTCAACAAAACCACTGATGCGTATCATTTCGAGCAATTCGTACTGCTCGGGAGGAGTGATATTCTCCAAGAAGTTGGGTACAAGTTTTGCACCCATACGGTTTTCTGCCACATCGAGTACGCGAAAAGAGTAGGTGACAGGAGGCTTGCGCACCTCTATCACGTCACCTGCTTTGATGGTGCGTGAGGGCTTTACGTTTACACCACCAATGGTTACACGACCCTTCTTGCAGGCCTCGGTCGCAATGGTGCGTGTCTTGAATATGCGCACTGCCCACAACCACTTGTCGATGCGTACTTCTTTAGGCATTTTATTTCTTGTTATATTGATTCATTGTGAGAGCAATGCCGGCAAGGCAGAAACTCTTGATGATGTCGCACGCAACATCGATGCGAGCAGGCAATTGTTCGCGTTCTTCGGGTGGAAATTGTCCCAATACATAGTCAACCTGCGCGCCACGAGGAAAGTCACCTCCCACGCCAAATCGCAGTCGTGCATAGTTCTCGTTACCTACTACGCGAGCCACATCCTTCAGTCCGTTGTGTCCTGCATCGCTACCTTTGGGGCGAAGGCGTAGTGTGCCGAAGGGTAGTG
>JAFXIZ010000083.1 GCA_017532725.1 Bacteroidaceae bacterium | reverse complement strand
GTATGTATTCTTCTCTGCGAACTTGATAATCAGAAAACGACATAGTTATTCTCGGTGGCAAACAGTCGTTCTGACGGGCATATAAGTAGTGTGAGTGTCGCTTTTATGGTTTGCTACTACGTTACCTTTCCTTGTATATGTACATAAAAAAAGTGATGTGCCTTTGTGACACATCACTTGCTAAAGTATTCTCTGTTGTGTGATATTACTTCACCTCCTCAAAGTCAACGTCGGTAAAGTCGCCTGCACCGTTGTTGTTTTGGTTGCCGTTGTTCATATCAGGGCCGGGTTGTGCGCCTGCACCTTGTTGTTGTGCTTGAGCGTTGTAGAGGTCTTGAGCAGCAGCCTGCAATACGTTGTTCAACTCTTCGCTTGCAGCGTCGATAGCAGCAATATCTTGTGCCTTGTGAGCCTCTTTGAGTTTGTTCAATGCGCTCTCGATGTTGCTACGCTTGTCGGTAGGGAGTTTATCGCCCATCTCTTTGAGTTGCTTCTCGGTTTGGAATATCATTGCATCGGCGTGGTTGAGTTTCTCGATGCGCTCTTTTTCCTTGGCGTCGGCATCGGCATTGGCAGCAGCCTCTTCCTTCATACGCTTGATTTCTTCGTCGCTCAAGCCACTCGAAGCCTCGATACGGATGCTTTGCTCTTTGCCTGTACCTTTATCTTTGGCCGATACGTTGAGGATACCGTTGGCGTCGATGTCGAATGTTACCTCAATTTGGGGTACACCACGCATTGCTGCGGGTATGCCGTCGAGGTGGAAACGACCGATGGTTTTGTTATCCTTGGCCATAGGACGCTCACCTTGCAATACGTGAATCTCTACCGAAGGTTGGTTGTCGGCCGCAGTTGAGAATATCTCACTCTTGCGAGTAGGAATAGTAGTGTTGGCGTCGATAAGTTTGGTCATTACACCACCCAATGTTTCGATACCGAGCGAGAGGGGAGTAACGTCGAGCAAGAGTACGTCTTTCACATCGCCTGTGAGTACGGCACCTTGAATGGCAGCACCTACGGCAACAACTTCGTCGGGGTTAACACCCTTTGAAGGTACTTTGCCAAAGAACTTCTCAACAATTGCTTGGATAGCGGGGATACGAGTAGAACCACCTACGAGGATTACTTCGTCGATATCCGATGTTGACAAGCCTGCATCTGACAATGCTTTGCGGCAAGGCTCGATAGTGGCTTGTATCAGGCTGTCGGCAAGTTGCTCAAACTTGGCACGAGTGAGTGTCTTAACCAAGTGTTTGGGCACACCGTTTACGGGCATAATGTAGGGGAGGTTTATCTCGGTTGAGGTTGTGCTTGACAACTCAATCTTGGCCTTCTCGGCAGCCTCTTTAAGACGTTGCAATGCCATAGGATCTTGACGGAGGTCAACACCTTCATCGTTCTTGAACTCATCGGCAAGCCAGTCGATAATAACGTGGTCGAAGTCATCACCACCGAGGTGGGTATCACCGTTGGTCGATTTTACTTCAAATACGCCGTCACCCAATTCGAGGATTGAGATATCGAATGTACCACCACCCAAGTCGAATACGGCAATCTTCATATCGCGATCGCTCTTGTCAAGACCGTAAGCGAGTGCGGCTGCTGTAGGCTCGTTGACAATACGACGTACGGTAAGGCCTGCTATTTCGCCGGCTTCTTTGGTTGCTTGGCGTTGTGCGTCGTTAAAGTAGGCAGGTACTGTGATAACGGCCTCTGTTACCTCTTGACCAAGATAGTCTTCGGCAGTTTTTTTCATCTTTTGCAAGATTACAGCCGAAATCTCTTGGGGTGAGTACAAGCGACCATCTACCTCTACACGAGGTGTGTTATTTTCGTTGCGTACTACTTTATAAGGTACGCGCGATACTTCGTTGGTAATACGATCGTATGTTTCACCCATAAAACGCTTGATCGAGAAGATTGTACGGGTGGGGTTTGTGATGGCTTGACGCTTGGCAGGATCGCCCACTTTACGCTCGCCACCATCTACAAATGCTACTACCGAAGGTGTGGTGCGACGACCTTCGCTGTTGGTGATTACTACAGGCTCGGTGCCTTCCATTACGGCTACACACGAGTTGGTTGTACCCAAGTCAATACCAATAATTTTTCCCATAATTGTTTATCTTTTTATTTGTTTATTATTCGATTAATATTCTGCCCCATTTCTGTGTGGGGCGTTTGTCTATTTTATTTCAAATCTTGTGCCAAAAATTTTAATGCCCTTTTACAACTGTTTTGGCAGTATTGTTGTGCCTTTTTAGCCCATTTCCTGTCAGTATTTATGCCGATTTGTCACCTTTGTGCCACATCGGGTGGGGTATATGAGTGGATGTGACGTGACTTATGCTCTGCCTCGATATGTTAAGGGGCTTAAAACTACGGTTAATATTGCTTTTGTGTTCTTGTTTTTAGTTGCTTTGTTCTATCTTTGCAATCGTATATGTAACCTGCTATCCAATTGCGTTGTAAACTCCTCATATTATTATGCCTTATGGTGTCGTGCAGCCTGTGGTGTATGGGACAATCGGTTGTATTGCCCGATACGCTCTTTGCAGCGTCGCAGCCCGATGTTGCCGATGGAGTAGGCTCATTGCCCGATGCGCAACCTCAGTTTACACTTGATTATGTCGATAACCTTTTTCGTATGGTTCCCACTGCCAAGTGGGATGAGTATGCCGAGATGCCTTGGACCGATCGGTCGGAGTTTACTGATTTGCCGGAGTATTGTTCGCAATTTTTCGTACACGTTTTGTTGCTGCATCTCTCCAAAATAAAGATAGCAGGGCTTGACGAGCAGTTGGCATTGCATAACCTTATGCTCAATAACTTCAATCGTAACCTATATGACAACCTGCAAGGCCCGAGTGTAATTTATTCAGGTTGTCTTGACCCTGTTGAGGCCTATCGTCGTTGGGTGCAAAAACGCCGTTTGCAGCGAGCCGAGGGTATTATCAAGTTTCTTGAGGACGAAGAACCGGTTTTGTCGCCCAAGAAGGTGCCTTCGCAATCCTTCAAGTTGCCCGACAATCTCTTGCAAGAGAATAATTACGATGTGAAGGTAAAGGCCGACGGTAACAATCCTCCGTATCGCCCGTAATACTACACTTTCCTCAACGAAATATTTTCTATATCGATAGGTCGCAGTGTGCTGTGGCTGATGTGGCCTATCACATATACGGCGCAGGGCGTGCCTGTTGTTGCAGTGTGTCTTTGAAATATCTTGTTCTCTATAATAAGGTCGGTAATGCTCGCTGTGGCGTTTTCGCAGCATTGTGTTTTCAGTAATTCAAGAAATGGTTGAGCCTCCTTTTCAAAATCGGGTGCAACTACAACCAATATTCCGTCGCAGAATATTGTGTTGGCTGTTTCGGCTGTAAACGGAGCAATGGCAAGCAGCCTGTTATTGTCGATGAAAGTCGTGTGTCGGGTATATACCGTCTTGCCACAGCAACAGTAGTGCGATAGAATGCCTTTTTTCATTCCCTGATTGTTTGGTTTGAAACCTTCTTTGTAACTTGGGGCAAGTTGCGTCTTGAAGTAGCAGTTGTGTTGCGTTTTGTTTCGGCTTTTTTCTTTGAAATGTCAGGGTTAGTGTCTATCACCTTGTAACTCTTGCGAGGCATTCCCGGCTTGTCGTGGATACGCATCAGGCTGATACTGTCAACATACATTATGTGTCGGTCGTGACGTGGGGGCATCGCTATATAGCCATATATCTCGCTGAGGTTGGCTGCCGAGTCACTTTGTATCTTAAATATGTTCCAGCCTTCACGCTCAACAGTGCCGTAGTTATAGTGTACCGTTTGTTGATTGTGGCGTATGGCAAGGTATATTTGTGGTTTTACACCTGTCTTGGGAGCGTTTGTAACGTATATTTGAAACAAAAAGTGGTCGCTCGGTTTGAAGTTTTCATCGGTGGTGATGCTGAATGCCAATACATTATCGCCCTTGTCCGAGTTGAAGATATGGTGATTGGTTTGTTTCCATATATCAATGGTATCGCCGGCGCGAGTAAGGGTCTGTGAGTTGTCTTGGGCTATGAGTTTTTTTACCTCTTCATTCTCTGCCTCAAGGCGATTTATTACACGCTCATATATATCCATATAAGTATCGAGGTGCTGACCGTACCACACCATCGATGAGTCAAACTCGGCCTTCGTTGTGTTGTGTCGCATATATACAGCCTCACGCAAGGCACGCTTTTTATCCAGACTCGGATACTTGGTAGGGTTGAGCGATATAACGGCCTCGGTCTTGTGTATGTCTATGAGTAACTCCTCCATAGCCTTATCCGACAATACATAGTCGGGCTGTTTGCGACAAGCCGACAGCAAAGCAATGAGTAACAACGATATGGTAATAATGCGTTTCATTATTTATTTTCGGCAGGAGTTGTTTCTTTAGGTTCGTCGCCGGCAAGTTGCTTGTAGTAAAACAAGAGTATAATAGCCACACCTACGCAGATGGCCGAGTCGGCAATGTTGAATATGGGTCGGAAGAACTCGAAATACTCGCCACCAACTACCGGCATCCAATCGGGCCAATAGAATGAAAAGAGTGGGAAGTATAGCATATCCACTACACGACCGTAGAAGAAGGGCGCATAACCACCCCCTTCGGGAAAGAGTACAGCCACCTCGGTGGGCGAGGGGGCGTTGAATATGATACCATAGAACATACAGTCGATGATGTTGCCTATGGCACCGGCTTCGATAAGGGCTACGCAGGCTATAAAGCCCATTGTATAGCGTGGTCGCTTGCATAAGTAGTATATGGCGTAGCCCAATACTACCGATGCTATGATACGAAATATCGTGAGGAACAATTTGCTGCCCAATTCCATACCGAATGCTGCTCCGTTATTCTCGATAAAGGCTATCTTAAACCAACTTGTAACATCAATCGATTCGCCAAGATACATATTGGTCTTGACGGCTATCTTTACGCATTGATCCAATAATATAACTGCGAGTATGACAAGGGTTGCCAATTGTCCACGCGATAATTTTTTCATATCTTGTTTGTTGCTATAGTCTGTGTTATAAAGTCTTGAGGGGGTATCGAAAAATTACCTTATTCGACACTCCCTCAAGAGTTGTTTTATCTTACGCCTTTGTTCTTTGCCTCAACACTGAGTGTTGCGTGTGGAACAGCCATAAGGCGTTCTTTGGGTATGAGTTTGCCTGTTTCGCGGCAAATACCGTATGTCTTGTTTTCGATACGGATAAGGGCTGCTTGCAGGTGTTGGATGAACTTCATCTGACGCTCGGCAAGTCGTCCTGCCTCCTCTTTCGAGAGTGTGTTGGCTCCCTCTTCAAGTACTTTGAAAGTAGGCGATGTATCGGTTACATCGTTGCCATCATTGTTCATAATAGCAGATTTCAAACTTTCATAATCTTTCAATGCCTTGGCGAGTTTTTGGTTTATCACCTCGCGGAACTCTTCCAATTCGGCATCCGAATAGCGCGTTTTCTCAGCCATAGTATTCTGTTTTTAAGGTTAGTATTCTATTAGTAACCATTCCCGATACGGTACAGTTCAGGTAGTAGGCTTTATTAAGCCTTTACTACCTTTACTAATACTTTGAATGTATCGAAGTCAAGTTCTGTAACGTTTTCGCCCTCTTGCAAGTCGCCTACAGTGAAACTCTCGGCAAGTACCTGACGAGCCATATAGTCGCTGTATTGTGCTACTGCGGCATCGGTTTCTTCGTTATGAGCAAGGGTTACATATATCTTGTCGGTAATTTCAAATCCACTCGATTTGCGAATGTTTTGTATGCGATTTATCAACTCGCGTGCATAACCTTCACGACGCAACTCATCGGTTACTGTAATGTCGAGTGCTACGGTCAAGCGACCTTCGTTGGCTACCAACCAGCCGGGTATATCCTCCGAGAAGATATCTACATCCTCGGTAGTAACGGTGGCTTCGGCACCTTCGATGTTGAATGTGTACGAGCCGTTTTGCTCAAAGGCAAGTATCTCTTCTTGGCTCATTGCGGCGATGGTGGCTGCAAGTTGCTTCATTATCTTACCGTAACGCGGGCCGAGTTTCTTGAAGTCGGGTTTAACGCGTTTTACCAATATGCCGGCTGCGTTATCGACAAACTTCAACTCTTTTACGTTTACCTCACCGAGTATCAACTCTTGCATAGCCTCTATGTGGCGACGTTGTGTGGCATCTACCACAGGTATCATAAGGGTGGTAAGTGGTTGACGTACCTTGATGTTGACCTTACGACGCAATGCAAGTACCATCGAAGTGATGTCTTGTGCTATGCGCATACGCTCTTCCAACTCGTAGTCGATGTTCTCGCAGTTGCAAGTAGGGAAGTCGCTCAAGTGTACCGATTGTGTGTCGGCACCTGTCGCTGTAGTAAGGTCGGTATATAGACGGTCGGCATAGAATGGCGCGATGGGTGCCATCAAGCGTGCTACTGTTTCGAGGCAAGTGTACAGTGTTTGGTATGCCGAGAGTTTGTCTTGGTTCATATCACCACCCCAGAAACGTTTACGGTTGAGGCGTACATACCAGTTACTCAAGTTGTCGTTTACAAAGTCGGCTATGGCGCGACCGGCACGAGTAGGCTCGTATGTTTCGTAGTAGCCATCTACCTCTTTGATAAGTGAGTTGAGCAATGAGATTATCCAACGGTCAATCTCGGGACGCTCGGCGAGGGGTACATTGGCTTCGTTGCCTGTAAAGCCATCTACATTGGCATAGAGGGCAAAGAATGAATAGGTGTTGTAGAGTGTTCCGAAGAATTTACGACGTATCTCTTCAACGCCTTCGATGTCAAACTTGAGGTTATCCCAAGGCGATGAGTTGGTTATCATATACCAACGCAAGGGGTCTGAACCATATTTTTCGATTGTTTCGAATGGGTCAACGGCGTTGCCCAAGCGTTTCGACATTTTGTTGCCGTTCTTATCGAGTACAAGACCGTTTGAGATAACGGCTTTGTATGAAATGCTGTCGAATACCATTGTGGCAATGGCGTGCAGTGTGAAGAACCAACCACGAGTTTGGTCAACACCCTCGGCGATAAAGTCGCAAGGATATACATCGCCTCTGTCAAATGCCTCTTTGTTCTCGAAGGGGTAGTGGATTTGAGCATAGGGCATAGCACCCGAGTCAAACCATACGTCTATCAAGTCGCTTTCACGACGCATAGGCTTGCCACTTGCCGACACGAGTAGGATATCATCTACATAAGGACGGTGCAAGTCTATCTTGTCGTAGTTCTCTTGTGAATAATCACCGGGAACGAAGCCACAATCTTTGTAGGGGTTGCTTGCCATTATACCGGCAGCAACAGCCTTCTCTATTTCGTTGTAGAGTTCCTCTACCGATTCGATACATATCTCTTCATCACCCTCCTCGGTGTGCCAGATGGGTAGGGGGGTACCCCAATAGCGCGAACGGCTCAAGTTCCAGTCGTTGAGGTTTTCCAACCACTTACCAAAACGGCCTGTACCGGTCGATTCGGGTTTCCAATTGATGGTTTTGTTAAGTTCTATCATACGCTCCTTGGCTGCTGTCGAGCGAATAAACCAACTATCCAACGGATAGTAGAGTACGGGCTTGTCGGTACGCCAACAGTGAGGATAGTTGTGTACGTGTTTCTCCATCTTGAAAGCCTTTTGCTCGGCCTTCATCTTCATACATATATATACATCGAGGCTCTCGGCTGCGGCGGCTGCTTTCTCATCATATCGGCCGTCAACAGTGAATTGAGGATCGTAGGCATTCTTTACCCAACGGCCTTCATACTCTTTGTATGCCTCTACGTCGATGCAAGATGCAACGAACTTCTCGTCGAGTTCGTCCATAGTGTAGAATTTACCTGTCAAATCGACCATAGGACGTGTCTCGCCACGCTTGTTTATCATAAACAACGAAGGTATGCCGGCTGCGCGTGCTACAAAGGCGTCGTCGGCACCAAATGTGGGCGCGATGTGTACGATACCTGTACCGTCTTCGGTGGTTACATAGTCACCGAGTATCACACGGAAGGCCTCATCCGATGCCTCTTTCCAATTGCCGTTTTCATCTACGCTTACGGGTTTTACCCAAGGCAACAGTTGTTCATATTTCATACCGGCAAGGTCGGGACCTTTATACTCGCCCACTACTTTATAGGGGATAAGTTTATCGCCGGGTTTATAGTCTTCGAGAGCAATACCCTCGGCTTTGGGATTGAAGTGGTTGTGCAACAATGCTTTTGCCAACACTACAGTCATCTTCTCGCCGTTATAGGCATTGTATGTTTGCACCGCTACATAATCAATCTTGGGACCAACGCACAAGGCTGTGTTCGAAGGCAATGTCCAAGGTGTAGTTGTCCAAGCAATGAAATAGGGTGTACCCCATTGTGCCATTTCTGGTTTGGGGTCTTTTATTTTGAATTGACCTACAACGGTCAAGTCTTTCACGTCGCGATAGCAACCGGGCTGATTCAACTCGTGCGAACTGAGGCCTGTACCGGCAGCAGGCGAGTAGGGCTGAATTGTGTAACCTTTGTACAGAAGATTCTTCTTGTACAACTGTTTCAACAACCACCACAATGTTTCTATATAACGATTGTCATAGGTAATATAGGGATCTTCGGTATCAACCCAATAGCCCATACGGTGGGTCAAGTCTTCCCACTCGTGGGTAAATTTCATCACATCCTTGCGACAAGCCGCGTTGTAGTCGGCTACACTGATGCTCTTACCAATATCTTCCTTGGTAATGCCCATAGCCTTCTCAACACCAAGTTCGACGGGAAGTCCGTGTGTGTCCCATCCGGCTTTACGCATCACTTTGTAACCTTTCATCGTCTTGTAACGGCAGAAGATGTCCTTGATAGAACGTGCCATTACGTGGTGAATACCGGGCATACCGTTTGCCGAAGGAGGACCTTCATAAAATACGAACGAAGGACAGCCTTCGCGTGTGGTTATACTCTTGTGAAAAACATCGTTTTCATCCCACGATTTCAATACCTCTTTGTTGATTTCTGAGAGGTTGAAATGATTGTATTCAGCAAATTTCTTACTCATATTCTTGTTTGTATTAATACCCTATTTTTAAAATATCTGCGAAGATACAAAAAAAATAGAGATAATAGTATATATTAATTAGAATTTAAAAGTTTAATATCGTTTGTAAAGTCAATTGCATAAAAATAACAGTTGTTTGGCACTGTTTTTTACAATTTTTTTACAACTTTCAATGCTGTGTTCAACTGCTTTTGTTGTCCATCTGCGGCACTTATCCTACTCCGAGGTCGGTGTTCTCTATCAGTACCTCTATTTTAGGATTGTTTTGCAGGGGGGGGTATAGTTCGGCTGTAAACCACTTGACCAATTCGGGGTCTTGTTTCACTCCGGTGGTGTTGTTGTTGAATACGTTTACGCTGGCATACTCAAAATGTCTATCTATCAACTCTATATCGCGTTTGATGCGTTCTTGGCTGTCGTCTTGGGTGCAGCATAGGAGGCACACACCGTCGTAGTATCGGGCTACATCGACTGCTGTTACATCGGTGGCTATGCCCTTGTTCCAGCGTTGGCGTTGCTCGCCGTCGAAACTCTCTATGCCGCATCTGAATTTTACTTGTGCCGGTGCAAATTGTGCCGCAAATTCCTCAAGTCTATACCTATACATATAGTGCATCTCAAACCACAAGGTATGTATCTTCTTTTCCTGTACAATGTGGCGTATGAGCGACAACGTTTGCGCATCGAGTTCTATGGCCGAGCCTGAGTTGATAACATCGAGCGTTCCGTATATACCTGTCACTTGCGACAGCACTTCTCGGTTGGTTTCGTAGGGCGATGCACTCTTGTCGGTGTGATAGTCGCAGAATGTGCATTTGCCCCAGCGACATCCTGTACCTTGCAGTAGCACAAATTCGCGAGGAAACTTCTCCTTTATAATGGCATATCGCTCCATATCATTTTCTTACATATTTTCTTACCCACCTTACAGCAAGATAGGCAAGGGGAGTACCCATCGATGCTTCAATAATAAGTTTCGAAAAGTATTGAAATGCGAGCATCAGCAGCAGGTCGCGTGTCGATACCACACCGGCAAAGGCAATGAGTACAAACGGTACGGTATCAAACACATATCCTATGGCCGAACTGCCTATGGTGCGTATCCACAGGTGTTTGCCATTCATTTTCTTCTTGATATACTCCATAACCCAAGCATTCGACAACTCGCCACACAGAAAGCCTGCCAACGAGCCGAGTACGATGCGAGGCACATAATTAAATATGTGGTTATACGCTGCGGCATTCTCGGCCAAGTAGTGGGGCGAGGGCAGCCACACGCCTATCTGTGTGCATACAACAAGCAGTATGTTGCACACAAGCGTTAGGTATATCACGCGCTTCGATGTGCGAAAGCCCCACACCTCGGTGAGCACGTCGCCCAGCATATATGCAAATGGGAATGTGATTGTACCGGCATCGAAATAGAATATATCAAATATACCTATTACCTTCACTGCCATAATGTTCGATACGAGATATAGCGTCACGAACAACGCTGTGACAATCATTAAGGGCCAATGATTGTTTTCTCGGTTTTTTAAAGGGTTTTCCGAAACCTTGTTCATAATTACAACTTCTTGCATCGGGGGCAATAGGCGTCTATTCCCCACAGTTTATATTATGATTGCTATAAAACAACAAAAGGTAGAACGAATCTACCTTTTTAGCGGAGAGAGAGGGATTCGAACCCCCGGAACCTCTCAGTTCAACGGTTTTCAAGACCGCCGCAATCGACCACTCTGCCATCTCTCCTTTTGAACCGAATTTGTGGCCTTTCGTTTCAAAAGCGATGCAAAGGTAAAAACAATATTTGTATTATCCAAATAATATTGCAAATTTGTGCAAAATATTTTTTGTGACACTGTTTGGATGATAACTATATTGTGTGGTTCATTATTCCTCGGAGGATTTGTGGTAGCATAATCCGTGTTTTATGATAAGTCGCTGATATTCCGATATAAATTCTTCCTTGCTATGATGCTCTTCTTGATTTTTGATATAATTTTGCACTTGCTCACTCATACTTTTACTACAAGAAAATGCTGCATATTCTTTTCCCCAACCATCGAATAGTGGAAAATATTCTGATGATTTAATCCATAAACTTGAAGACCTCTTTATATCTCTTACGAGTTGAGCAATACTAATAGTAGAGTTGAGGTCAACCAATAAATGTATATGGTCAGGAATGCCATTAATACAAATTAATTTACAATTACATTTTTCAATAATTCCCCAAATGTATTTGTATAACTCTGTTTTGTGTTTTTCGTTGATGCTCATTTTGCGTTGGTGAGTACCAATCACTATGTGAAATAAGGATACAGTATAACTCATAAGTTTTATTTGTTATATTGCAAATGTGGTTAAACTTTTTAATAATGTATATTGCCAGAGGTGTTGTTTTGTTGAAAGACTTAAAATTGGTTGTGTTGTGATTGTATCACTATATAAGGCTTAAATTTCATAGTGTAACGTCGAAGACGTTATACTGTGTTAACCCCACGTTGAGCGAAGCGAAACGTGGGGTAGGCTGAGTCTTCGGTATATCTACATCGAAGATGTTGTACTTGTATATTAATGAAACGTCTTCGACGTATCGATCGTGTGATGTTGTTATGTACCCCACGATTACGCACTGTCGTGCTTCATCGTGGGGTTAACCTTGTTCTACGTCTTCGACGTAGTTTTGTTGCTGCTTTGCTTTAGGAGGTTGACATTTTGTGTTTATATCATAGTGCCTCATAACTTGTTACTGATTAACGTCTTCGACGTAGTTTTGTTGCTGCTTTGCTTTAGGAGGTTGACATTTTGTGTTTATATCATAGTGCCTCATAACTTGTTACTGATTAACGTCTTCGACGTAGTTTTGTTGCTGCTTTGTCTGTT
>JAFXIZ010000082.1 GCA_017532725.1 Bacteroidaceae bacterium | reverse complement strand
TCTTCGCCCTCGGAGGCGGCACCAAAGGCACCAAAGGAGCCAAAGGCAGCAAATTGAAATAATCGGTATAATATACTATTGTAAAAGAGGATGTCTTCAGAAACGAGACATCCTCTTTTCGTAGCGCCAATTTTTGTTTTATATAATGCGTCCTTATAATTTGCTCCAATAAGCCTATTTTTAGCCTTCTTATAATCAGCCCTACAATTAGTCTCTGTTTTCTCAATGTCCTAATATGCCGGCTGTTGATTCTTTTTTTGTGTGATTTTGTGTGATATGCGTTTTTGTAGCAAATTTTTTCATATCTTTATGACTAATTATTGTGAATATAGAAACTAATTATGGGCAAAACAGTAACCACATACTTAATTGACGGAGATCCGAAGGGAACTCAATATGCATTCATAAGCAACAAGATTTGTCAAATGTTTGTTGTGCCACGCTCAAATCTTGCATATCTCAATACACAGGAGAAGTTGCAAAAACCTGCTTTTTACATATTGTTAGGTGAAGACGAAGCAACAAAGCCTCAGGCATACATCGATGAAACAGAAAATTTCCGTGAGCGTGTAAAGGATCACGATAGCAAGAAGTCGTTTTGGCAAAAGGCTCTTATATTTGTATCGAAAGATGCTGATATGACCAAAGTGGATGTGCAATATTTGGAGCATAAGGCTATTGCGGAGGCGAAAAAGGCTAATTGTTTTGTGTTGAATGATAACAAGCAGACTCCCAAAGCACCTAATTTGCCCGAGTATCAACGTGACTCGATGGATGAATTCTTTGAGGATGTAAAATTCTTGGCATCGTTCATTGGTTGCAATATTTTTGAGGTGTCACAACCCAAAACCGAGCATATTTTCTATACCAAAGGTCGAGGTTGTGATGCGAAAGGCTTTTATAGTTCTAATGGTTTTACTGTGTTGAAAGGCAGTGTTATAGCCAAGGCAATGGTGCCATCGTTCAGTTGGAAAGAGAAACGAGAAGGGATGGTGCAAGAATATGCAGTGGCTGAAGGCGACAGACTAACGCTGACATCCGACAAGATATTTTCAAGTCCAAGTACGGCTGCTTCATTCTGTTTGGGACGACCTTCAAACGGTTGGATGGATTGGAAAGATAAGGATGACAATACATTAGATTCAGTGTATAGAAAACAATTAGAATAGCATTATGACTTAAAATTCCATTCGATTTTTAATGACCGTAATGACTAAACCAAGCAACTCGTGAGCGATACTCACGAGTTTTTTTCTTTGAAGTGGTTAGTGATACTAACCGATTGAAGCGTTTATCGGGTCGGAAGAGTTGGTTAGTGCGACTAACCAACTGAAATTTGTTCGGAGGCTATGTCAAAATTCCGGTAGTACTCCTCAGTCAGCAAGGCTGACAGCTCCTCTAATTTAGAGGAGCAGAAGCCTGTGGCTTTAAATCAGCGTTTTACGCTGATTTCTCCTCCCTTAGATTAAGGGAGGTGTCGCATAGCGACGGAGGGATATTTCGATTTTGATACACCCTCCAGAAGCCTACGGCTTTAAATCTGCAACGGAGGGATGTCTCAATTTAGATATAGTTTCTTTTTCTTTACAGTGGTTAGTGATACTAATTGGTTGGATTTGCCTTTAAATACCTTATAAAAAACCCCAACGAACTCGGTGCTTGCCGGGCTCGTTGGGGGTACTGGGGTTGTGATGCCTTTTGCCTTTGCCGGGGGGGTGCTTGTCCCTTTGCGGGGCGTCGGCGTGGCGTGTGGCTCACATTTGTTTTATTTTACTTCCCAAGTGTCACCACTGAGTATGTATTCGCGCAGTGATTTGAAGTTCTTTTTGCCTTTTACTTCTTCTACTTGGCGTGTCAACTCGTCGGTGTAGTTGGGTGCTTCTACGTCGCGTATTACGCCGATGGCGAGGGGTAGTTCGTGTCCGTCCATCATTGCCAACATTTGGTGTAGTGTGTTGTTGGGGGTTTTGGCGTCGTGTACGAGTACGTCGTCTATTGTGTAGCCGTCTTCGCCTATGGTTACTGCTTTGAGCATATAGCCGTCGAGTACGATACCACGGTTCATATCTTTACCGAATATCATTTTCTCGCCGTGGCGCAGGTGTATTGTGCGATCGGCGCGTACTTCTTTGTCGGTTACATACGAGTGTATGTTGTTGTTGAAGATGACGCAGTTTTGCAATACTTCGCATACCGATGCACCTTTGTGGCTTGCTGCTGCAGCGAGTACTTCGACTGTTGTTGCTACCTCGACGTCGAGTGAACGTGCAAAGAATGTGCCTCGTGCGCCGAATACGAGTTCGGCGGGGATGAATGGATCTTCTACTGTACCGTAGGGCGATGATTTTGTCACCGAACCGCGATCGGTTGTGGGTGAGTATTGTCCTTTGGTGAGGCCGTATATTTTGTTGTTCATCAACAGGATGTTGATGTCGATGTTACGACGTACTTCGTGGATGAAGTGGTTACCACCGATGGCGAGGCAGTCGCCGTCGCCCGATACTTGCCAAACGGTGAGTTCGGGGTTTGCCATTTTCACGCCCGATGCTATGGCGCCACCGCGTCCGTGGATGGTGTGGAAGCCGTATGTGCCCATATAGTATGGTAGGCGTGATGAGCAACCGATACCTGATATTACTGCTGTTTGGTGGGGAGGTACGCCAACTTCGGCCATAGCCTTTTGCAGGGCGATTACAATGGCGTGGTCGCCACAACCGGGACACCAACGTACGTATTGGTCACTTTTATAGTCCTGTGCCGTATATTTTTTGTTTTCTTCCATAATTACTTCTCGATTAGTTGGGTGAAATGTTCTACCAATTCGCCTGTGCTGAAGGGTTGTCCTTCAACTTTGTTATAACGTAGGAATTCTACGCCGGGAATTTGTGCTGCGAGGTATGATGCGAACTGTCCGTTGTTCAACTCGCATACTACCACTTTCTTGTAGCGACGGATTATCTCTTCGGCGTTTGATGGCAGGGGCTTGATGTAGTTGAAGTGTATCATTGCTACGTTCTTGCCTTTGTTGCACATATCGGTTACTGCCGAGTAGAGGTGTCCGTATGTTCCACCCCATCCGATAACGAGAAGGTCGGAGTCGGGGTTACCCAAAACTTCGAGTTGGGGTATGTCGTTGGCTACGTTGTCTATCTTGGCCTGACGTGCGGCAACCATACGAGCGTGGTTGGCGGGGTCGTTAGATATGGCACTTGTCTTGGCGTCTTTTTCAAGACCTCCGAGTCGGTGCATAAAGCCTTCCATACCGGGTATGGCCCAATAGCGTACCATTGTTTCGGGGTTGCGCATATAGGGTTTCCATCCTTCGTTGAGCATTTCGGGTTTTACATAGTTGGGATGTATTTCGGGGTATTCATCATCTTCGGGTACGCGCCACGCTGTAGATCCGTTGGCGATGAAACCGTCGGTGAGGAGGATGACGGGTGTCATATGCTCCAGTGCTATCTTGGCGGCGTTGAATGCCATATCGTAGCAGTTGGCGGGTGTTGAAGCCGCAACAACAACGAGGGGGCTTTCGCCGTTGCGTCCGTAAAGGGCTTGAAGAAGGTCGGTTTGCTCGGTCTTGGTGGGGAGGCCTGTCGAGGGACCACCACGTTGTACGTCGATTACTACCAAGGGGAGTTCGGCCATAACGGCAAGGCCTATTGCTTCGCTCTTGAGTGCAAGACCGGGGCCTGAGGTAGATGTTGCTGCCAAGTTACCGGCGAATGCTGCGCCGATGGCCGAGCAAGCACCTGCTATCTCATCTTCCATTTGTACGGCTTTAACGCCGAGGTCTTTGCGCTTGGCAAGTTCGTGGAGGATGTCGGTTGCAGGAGTGATGGGGTAACTACCGAGGAAGAGGGGGAGTCCTGCTTTTTCGGAAGCAGCAATAAGTCCCCAAGCAGTGGCAGTGTTACCGTTGAGGTCGGTGTATATACCCTTACGCACCGAGGCAGTTTCGACACGATAGGTCGATACCGATGCGTGTATGTTGTTACCGTAGTTGTAACCGTCGTTAAGCACTTTGACGTTTGCCTCGGCTATAGTAGGCTTTTTGGCAAATTTGTGCGAGAGCATATGCCCTGCTTGCGAAACGGGACGGTCGAAGAGCCAGCATACAAGACCGAGCGCAAAGATGTTTTTGCATCGAACGATGCTCTTAACATCGAGGCCCGAGTCGGCAAGTGACTCTTTGGTGAGTGTTGTTATGGCTACCGACATTACTTGTGCAGGGTCGATACCCAACTCGGCAATGGCGTCGTCTGTTTCGTAAAGTGCTTTTTTCAAGTCGCTTTCTTTGAACGAGTCGGTGTCAATAATCACCACGCCACCCTTCTTGAGGAATTGAATTTGTGTTTTCAACGCAGCGGGGTTCATTGCCACCAACACATCGGCTTTGTCGCCGGGGGTGTAAACGCCTTTACCTATGTGAACTTGGAAACCCGACACGCCGCTTAAGGTGCCTTGCGGAGCGCGTATCTCTGCCGGATAGTCGGGGAATGTAGAAATCTCATTGCCTATTGCAGCCGAGATTGCTGAAAAGATGTTGCCTGCAAGCTGCATACCGTCGCCGGAGTCTCCCGAGAAACGAACAACCACCTTATCCAGAGCTTTCACCTTTGTTGATTCTGTCATTTCGTTGCTATTAGTTTGTAGATTCAGGTTAACTACCTCTATAGATTGGTCTATAGATTGGTGCAAAGTTAATAATTATTAGTTATGAAACGCCAAAAACTTTAAAAGATTTTCGCCAAAAATATTTTTTACCCATAAATTTCTACTTGTTTGCCAAATAATCTATTTTTGCAACGGTTTAAAACATTAATATGCCCGAAAACTACAAAATATCCGATGCCGAATTTGGCGCGATTGTGGTACAACGCAGTCGGAGGGCTCGTCGCGTGCTTTTCAAGGTGAAAAACGGTGGGCTTGTGGTTGTGATACCGGCCTTTTCGATGTGCAGCGACTCTCTCTTATTGGGGCTGGTGGAACAAAATCGCGAGGCTTTGCGCAGGTTGTTGTCGAAGGTCGTGAATAAGATGTCGGATGTGACGTTGTATGATGGCAAGGTGATACCTCTTGTTGAGGGCGAGTTGCGCATTGTGGCCGACGAGGCTGTAGGAGTTGGTAATGTGCGTGTGCAACAGGAGGGTGATGTTGTTGTCTTCGCCTATAATCCTGCCAATGATGTGTCGGAGCAGGGTTTGGGTCGGGCATTTTCACGTTTTATATTGCGACATATCGCGTCGCGATATGGTGCAAATCTGCGGGCTATGGTGGCCGATTATGCTCGGTGTTACGGGTTGTCGGTAAAGGAAGTGCGCATAGGCCGTGGCAGCCACACCCTCGGGCATTGCTCGCGCAGTGGCGTTATTACCATATCGGCTTATGTGTTGTTTTTCCCTCAACACTTGCGACAGTACATCGTCTGCCACGAATTGGCTCACCTCACACACTTCGATCACAGTGCGGCCTTTCATCGCCTCTGCAATGAGTATTGCCAAGGAAACGAAACCCTTTGGCGACGCGAAGTGCGACAATTTCGCTTTCCTATAAGTTTATAAAGTATAAATATTCTAAACAAATCATAATATTTAGGCTGTTTCGGGTGCAAATAGGCGCATTTTCGATGCTGACATTTGTAGTTCGTATAATAAAGTATTATATTTGCACGACACTGGGATGTGGAGGGGGCAAGGTTGTCCCCTCATTTTTTTCTCAAAGCGAAAAAATATGATAGACAAACAGTTGATTTACGACATCGTAAACGAAGGATTGCAGGATAGCGACTGTTTCATCGTAGATGTAATGGTGCACCCCGGCAACAGAATTGTGGTAGAGATAGACAACCAAGAGGGTATCGACATAGAGAGATGCGAGAAGTTGCATCGCTTTATAGAGTCGAAACTCGATCGCGAGGTGGAAGATTATGAACTTGAAGTAGGCTCGGCAGGAATCACATCGCCCTTCAAGGTAGTAGCCCAATATCGCAAGAACGTAGGCAATGAGGTAGAAGTGCTTACTTGCGACGGTCGAAAATTGGCAGGCGTATTGAAGGCCTGTGACGATAATGCCTTCACAGTTACCATCGTGAAGAAGGTAAAACCCGAAGGTAGCAAACGCAAAATAGAGGTTGAAGAAGATATCGACCTTGCATACAACGAAGTAAAATACACTAAATATCTAATAAGATTTAAGTAAGCTATGGCAAAGAAAGCAGAAACCATCAGTATGGTAGATACGTTCTCAGAGTTTAAAGAACTCAAGAATATCGAGGTAACCACTATGATAAGCGTTTTGGAGGAGTCGTTCCGTAACGTACTCGCCAAGATGTTTGGCACAGACGAGAACTTCGACGTAATCGTGAATCCCACCAAAGGTGACTTTGAGATATGGCGCAATCGCGAAATCGTAGAGGACGGTGCTGTAACCAACCCCAATATGCAAATATCGCTCAGCGAGGCCAAGGCTATCGACCCCGACTTTGAAGTAGGCGAAGAGGTTACCGATGAGGTATTCTTCGAAAAGTTTGGTCGTCGTGCCATCCTCAACCTGCGTCAAACATTGGCATCGAAAATTCTCGACTTGCAAAAAGATGCGCTCTACAATCGCTACAAAGACCGTATCGGCGAGTTGGTAAGTGCCGAGGTTTATCAAATATGGAAAAAAGAGACACTGCTTGTTGATGATGAGAACAACGAGTTACTGTTGCCCAAAGAGGAACAAATACCTACCGACTACTATCGCAAAGGCGATACAGCCCGTGCTATAGTACTCGATGTGGAGAATAAAAATAACAACCCCAAGATTATCGTATCGCGCACATCAAACGACTTCTTGCGTCGCCTCTTCGAATTGGAAGTGCCCGAGATACACGACGGACTCATCCTCATTCGCGCCATAGCCCGTATCCCCGGTGAGCGCGCCAAGATTGCCGTAGAGTCGTACGACGACCGTATCGACCCCGTAGGAGCCTGCGTAGGTGTGAAGGGCTCACGTATTCACGGTATCGTTCGTGAGTTGCGCAACGAGAATATCGACGTTATCAACTATACATCTAACCCCTCACTCTTTATACAACGCGCCCTCAGCCCTGCCAAGATAGCATCTATCGAGGTTGATGAGGAGAACAAGCGTGCATCGGTATATTTGAGCGACTCGAAAGAGGTATCGCTTGCCATCGGTAAGAACGGTCTTAACATACGCCTTGCTATGAAACTTACCGGATACGAAATCGAAGTATGCCGTATGAAACAAGAGGGAGAAGAATCGGTAGGTATCACACTCGACAAGTACGAAGGCGAGATAGACAGCGCGGCTATCAATGCATTTATGGCAGCCGGATATACAACCGACCAAAGCGTAATAAAGGCTTCGGAAGAGGAGTTGGTAGCCAAGACCGGTCTTGATATCAGTTTGATAAGACAAGTACAAACATTCCTCAACGATGAAGAAGATGTGTTCTTGGATGAGTTTGCCAACGAAATAGACCAATGGGTTATCGACGCCCTGAAGAAGATGGGTTGCGACACAGCAAAACGTGTATTGGCATATTCACGCGAAGAACTTATCGACAAAGCCGACTTGGAAGAAGATACTGTTGACGAAGTTATCGAAATCCTCAAAGCAGAGTTTGAAGACTAATCGAACTCGGCAACCGGCGATGAGAAGAATGTTTCAAGAATTTTTAATCAGTAATTAAAGTCTATGTCAGTAAGGTTAAATAAAGTAGTAAGAGACTTGAATGTAGGTATCGATACTGTAGTCGGTTTCCTACAAAAGAAAGGTATTGAGGTTGACTCTAACCCCAACGCCAAAATTAGCGACGAACAATATGAACTGCTTGTCAAGGAGTTTGCGCCCGATAAAATCTTGAAGAAAGAGTCGGACAACATCAGCCTTGAACGACAAAAACGTCCTGCACCGGTCGAGAAGCCTGTCACTCCTACTCCTGTAGTGGTGCCGGAGTCGGCAAAACCCAAGGTATTGCGTACAATCGACTTGGATAACAAGCCCTCTACTGCCAAACCTGCTGAAACTCAACCCAAGAAGGAAGAGCCTAAAGCCGAGGTGAAACCCGTTGTGGAGAAGAAAGAGGAGAAACCTGTGGTTGTTGAGGAGAAAAAGCCTGTCACTCCTGCACCTCAACCCAAGAAGGAAGAGCCCAAGGCCGAGGTGAAACCCGTAGTGGAGAAGAAAGAGGAGAAACCTGTGGTTGTTGAGGAGAAGAAAGCCGAAAAGCCCGCCACTCCTGCGCCTCAGCCCAAGAAGGAAGAGCCTAAAGCCGAGGTAAAACCCGTAGTGGAGAAGGTGGAGAAAAAAGAAGAGCCGGTAGCCGAAGAGCCCAAAAATGAAGTATTCTCATTGGGCAGTGTATCGGCTGCTCCTATGCCTCAAGTATTGGGCCGTATCGACCTCGACAGCATCAACCAGCAAACTCGTCCCAAGAAGAAATCGAAGGAGGAGAAACGCAAAGAGCGCGAGGCAAAACAACAACAAGCAACCCCTGCAGCCGGTACAGCCAATGTACAAAATGGCGAGCGTAAAAAACGCAAACGCATCAACAAAGATCGTGTAGATATAGAAAAGACTGCATCGACCATAGGAGCCAACCCCGAGCGTAAAAACCAACAATCGAACAATAACGCCGCAAATGCCAATAAGAAAAACGGCAAGCCCAATAAACAACCCAAACGCCCTGTTAAGGCCGAGGTAAACGAGGAGGATGTACAAAAGCAAATTAAAGAGACACTTGCACGTCTTACTCAAAAGGGTCAGAAGAAGGGTGCCAAGTGGCGTAAAGAGAAACGCGAAGCCTTCTCAAATCGTGAGCAAGAGCGCGTAGAGCAAGAACTTGCCGAAAGCAAGATTCTTAAACTCACCGAGTTCGTTACAGCCAACGACCTTGCCTCGATGATGGATGTTCCCATCAACAAGGTTATAGGTACTTGTATGAGCCTCGGTATTATGGTGTCAATCAACCAACGCCTTGATGCCGAAACAATCAACATTGTGGCCGAAGAGTTTGGTTTCCAAACCGAATATGTAAGTGCCGAAGTGTCGGAAGCCATCGCCGTAGAGGATGATGATCCCGATGAGTTGATGCAACGTCCTCCCATTGTAACCGTGATGGGACACGTTGACCACGGTAAGACATCGTTACTCGACTATATCCGTAATGCCAACGTTATTGCCGGTGAGGCCGGTGGTATTACACAGCACATTGGTGCTTATAATGTGACACTCGATGATGGTCGTCATATCACATTCCTCGATACACCGGGTCACGAGGCGTTTACCGCGATGCGTGCGCGTGGTGCGAAGATTACCGATATTGCCATTATCATTGTCGCAGCCGATGATAACGTGATGCCCCAAACCGTCGAGGCTATCAACCACGCATCGGCAGCCGGTGTACCTATCGTATTTGCTATCAACAAGGTCGATAAGCCTGCCGCCAACCCCGACAAGATTAAAGAGACACTTGCCAATATGAACTACCTCGTTGAAGAGTGGGGTGGTAAATACCAATCGCAAGATATCTCTGCCAAGAAGGGTACAGGCGTGGATGAGTTGCTCGAAAAGGTACTTCTCGAAGCCGAGATGCTCGAACTCAAGGCCAACCCCAGCCGTCGTGCTGTAGGTTCTATTATTGAATCGACTCTCGATAAAGGTCGTGGATATGTTGCCACCGTATTGGTGCAAAATGGTACACTCCGTATGGGTGATATCGTATTGGCAGGAACACATCACGGTCGTATCAAGGCTATGTTCAACGAGCGTAACCAACGCATACAAGAGGCAGGACCTGCCGAGCCCGTACTTATACTTGGTCTTAACGGTGCGCCTCAAGCCGGTGATACATTCAATGTAATGGAGAGTGAGCAAGAGGCTCGCGAAATAGCCAACAAGCGTGAACAGTTGCAACGCGAACAAGGCTTGCGTACTCAAAAACTCCTCACACTCGACGATATAGGTCGTCGTATCGCTGTGGGTGGTTTCCAAGAACTTAATATCATTGTCAAAGGTGACGTGGATGGCTCGGTAGAGGCCTTGACCGACTCGCTTATCAAACTCTCGACCGAACAAATACAAGTCAATGTATTGCACAAGGCCGTAGGTCAAATCTCGGAATCGGATATTATCCTTGCTGCCGCTTCTAATGCAATTATCGTAGGTTTCCAAGTACGTCCTTCAATGGCAGCCCGTCGCTTGGCCGAGAAAGAGGGTGTCGATGTGCGTATGTACTCTATCATCTACGATGCCATAGAACAAGTAAAAGCCGCTATGGAGGGTATGCTTTCGCCCGAGGTACGCGAGGAGGTTATCGGTACAGCCGAGGTACGCGAAACATTCCACATCTCGAAGGTGGGTACTATTGCCGGATGTATTGTCAAGGAAGGCAAGTTGCGTCGTTCGGCTCGTGTACGCCTCATTCGCGACGGTATCGTTATCTATACCGGTGAACTTGGCTCACTCAAGCGTTTCAAAGACGATGTCAAAGAGGTGCTTACAGGTTATGAGTGTGGTTTGAACATCACCAACTATAACGATGTGAAAGTGGGCGACCTCATTGAAGCATACGAAGAGATAGAAGTAAAGAAGAGTTTGTAAAAACTCCATATAAATTAAGAGCGAGGTTGAGTCAATTGACGCAACCTCGCTTGTTTTGTTACAAATCTTTGTTTATCAAAGAGATGTGTTATCGTAGTTGGTGGTGGTTGTTGAGGTGTTCTCTTCCCAATGGAATGGCTCAAATGTGGCTGCCGGATCGCGCCACGAGGGCTTACGCATAGCGTAGATGATAATAGGTATTGCCACAACTACTATACAACCTATAACCAACACAGCATACCATACGGTGCTGCTGCCTACGGCTATCTGCCCGGGGGGAATGAAACTGAGGACAAATGCCAATAGCGAGCCTAAAAATCCTATACCCGACACAAACCACATCAGGCCGTTGCCTTTGTTACCGATGCGAAATGGTCGTTTGGCTTTCTTCATATTATAACGTAGGTAAATGGCTGCCGCAAACATCAAAAGGTACATAATGAGGTATAACAATACTGTGAGTTGCGATAATATTTGATAGAAACTCTGTACCGATGGCATTACCACAAACAGCAGTCCTAACAGTGTTACGATAGCACCTTGTATGAGCAAGATGTTACGTTGAACGCCACGACTGTTGGTCTTTTGAAAGAATGGGGGCAGATAACCGGCACGACCTACGGCAAAGATACCCTTTGACGGGCCTGCTACCCAAGTAAGTACACCGGCCAATACGCCAAACGCGAGGGCTACTGCTATAACAGGCGATAGCCACGAAGCCTTGACATAGGTGAAGTAGTGGTCAAATCCCACCAAAAGGCTCTGTGTGAGGTTTATTTCGTTCTTGGGAATGATTATACCCAATGAAAATGTACCCAAGATAAAAATTAACACAGTAATAAGTGAGCCTATAAATACGGCTTTCGGATAGTTGCGTGAGGGGTTATCTACCTCCTTAACGTGAATACCTCCCATCTCCATACCGGCATAGAAAAGGAATATACCGGCTGCTAATACAAGGTTATCCAAGTTGGTAAGGTCGGGAAAGAACTTGCCACTGAGGTCCATTTGTGAGTGTCCTCCTGTTGCCAGGTAGATAATGGCTAATACTACCAATAGTCCTGCCGGAATAATAGTACCTACCAAACCTCCTATCTTCGACACACGACCTACCCACGACATTCCCTTCAGCGAGATGAACGTAGCCAACCAATAGATAATAAGTACAACTGCGAGGGTGTACATACGATTGGATGCGAGTGCCATATCGTGTGTGCTATCCATACCGATGAATGCCAGCGAAACAGCACCGAAGGTGAGCACTGTAGGATACCATATCGTACTCTCTACCCATTGCAGCCATATAGCCAGGAAACCCATTCGCTTGCCGAACGCCTCGCCAACCCATCGGAAAACACCTCCTTGTTTGTCGGAAAACATCGCCGCCAACTCGGCGGCCACCAATGCTGTAGGGATGAGAAATACCAAAGCAGCAAACAAATAATAGAATGCAGAACTTATACCATATTCTGCCTCGGCGGGCAGACCTCGCAACGACACAACTGCCGTTACATTCATAATAGCGAGCGTTGCCACGCTCAACTTGGTTGCTTTACCAATATTTGCCATAACACTTTTTTTATGATTCGTACGATATAACAACCATATCGCCTCGATGGTTTGCCATAAACTTTAGGCCTCGCACTATTGTTCTTGCATAGAAACTTAATAACAGATATATGAAAAGAATTTTTTTGACGGCTACACTTCTTGTTGTGGCAGGTCTTGCAGTTGTGGCACAGGCTGCAACGGTTGACTCTATTTTTACTCCCACTGCCGTAGTGGTGAGCCACGAAAATGATGACGTGAAGAACAACTCATACGAGGTAATGAAAGCGATGTATGAGGCCAATGGGTTGCACTTTCAGGACCCTCGCGCGCCTCGCTTTCTTTTTCTCGACCGTAAGGGGCGTGTGGCTTTGGGTATAGGTGGATATGTCAAGGCTACAATGTCGGCCGATGTGGCCGGTATATCGCCCAATCCCGATTTTGTAACCTACAGTATCCCTACACCTCCACAGCCCGATATGCGCAGCCAATTTCAGATGGATGCCTCTACATCGCGCCTTTTCTTTAAGTTGGTAGGACGCAATACGGCTGTAGGCGACTTCTCGGTCTATATTGAGAGTGATTTTCGGGGTACGGCAGCAGGTTATTATGGTATGCGACTGCGCAAAGCCTATATCGACTTTTGGCGATTGCGTATAGGTAGGGCTTGGAGTACGTTTACCGATGTGGCCTCTCTTCCTCCTACTATCGACTTTCAAGGCCCGTCGGGCACAGCCATAGCGATGAACACGATGTTGCAGTATCTGCAACCATTGGGCAACCATTGGAAGATGGCTGTTGCTGTTGAGGTGGCAACGCCCTCTTACACAACTCGTCAGCAGTACAATCGTTTTATCAATCAACGCATCCCCGATGTGCCGTCGTTTGTGCAGTATGAGTGGGATGAGGGCAATAGCCATATACGACTATCCAACCTGTTCCGAGCATTATCCTATCGCAATCTTGTTGCCGACAAGAACAAATATGTAATAGGTTGGGCTACGCAGTTGAGTGGAGTAATAAAGGCGTCATCGCACTTTACATTATACTTTCAAGGCTCTTACGGACGTGGTTATGCTACCTACCTCAATGACTTGGGAGGAAATGGTTTCGATCTTGTATCGGGCGAACATAACGGCGGTATGGTAGCCCCCTATGCTATGGGTGTGGTAGGTGGTGTGCAATATACAATCATACCCGGCTTGTTTGTTTCGGCATCGTATAGTCAATGTCGCTTGTTTGATGAGCCAACGATGGCCTCCACTACTTATCATTACGCACAGTATGTAGTTGCCAATGCCTTCTATTCGCCCTTTGCCAATTGTCAGATAGGTATTGAATACCTCTATGGAAACAGACGCAACTACAACGATGTGTCGGGCGATGCACATCGCATCAACGCTATGATACAATACAACTTTTAGTAGGGCAACCGAGTGTTTAGGATGTGTAAAAATAACTAATAAGATGTCTTGTTATCAACTATTGAAAAGTTCACTTTGTTAACTTTCTGTACCCTATATTTCAAAAATATCAACCCTTAAAATTATGGAAAAAACCGATTACAGAAATGAGCCTGACAATACAGCCGTATTTGGCTCGGAAGAGATGTTGCAACCTGCTCCCACCGATACCATACCTCAATATGGCACTCGCCCCGAGATTGCCTATCAAATGGTAAAAGATGAAACTTTTGCCCAGACACAACCTCGCTTGAATCTTGCTACGTTTGTCACAACGTATATGGACCCTTTCACCACACGATTGATGAATGAGGCTATCAGTGTCAACTATATTGATGAAACGGAGTATCCTCGTGTGGCAGTGATGAATGCCAAGTGTATCAATATTATGGCAAATCTGTGGAATACACCCGAGCAGGCCAAGTGGAAAACCGGCGCTTTGGCGATAGGCTCGTCGGAGGCTTGTATGTTGGGTGGTGTTGCGGCTTGGCTGCGTTGGAAAGAGCGTCGCGAGGCTCAGGGAAAACCTACCGATAAGCCCAATTTTATTATCTCTACAGGCTATCAAGTGGTATGGGAAAAATTTGCCGACTTATGGCAAATAGAGATGCGCACCGTACCTCTTACACTCGAAAAAACAACACTCGACCCTCAAGCCGTCATAGATATGTGCGACGAGAATACGATATGCGTTGTGCCTATTCAGGGTGTAACGTGGACGGGACTTAATGATGATGTTGAGGCTATAGATGCTGCTCTTGACGAATATAACAGTCGCACCGGGTATGATATACCTATTCACGTCGATGCAGCTTCGGGTGGTTTTATCTTACCGTTCCTCGAGCCCGAGCGACGTTGGGACTTCCGTCTTAAATGGGTACTCTCTATCAGTACATCGGGACACAAGTACGGACTTGTATATCCGGGACTTGGTTGGGTGGTATGGAAGGATAAGAAGTATCTGCCGGGCAAGATGTCTTTCTCGGTGAACTATCTGGGTGCCGATATTACGCAGGTAGGACTTAACTTCTCACGCCCTGCTGCTCAAATCTTGGGGCAATATTATCAATTTATCCGACTCGGATTTGAGGGTTATAAACAAGTGCAACACAATTCGATGGAAATTGCTCGATACTTGCACGACGAGATAGGCAAGATGCCTCAATTTGTCAACTATTGCGAAGATGTGGTCAATCCGTTGTTTATATGGTATATGTGTGCCGATTATGCACGGTCGGCCGAGTGGACCTTGTACGACTTGCAAGACAAGTTGAAACAGAGTGGCTGGATGGTACCTGCCTACACTATGCCCAAGAATATAGAGGACAGAGTCGTAATGCGTATTGTAGTGCGACAAGGCTTCAGTCGCGATATGGCCGATATGCTACTCGATGATATGCGTGCAGCCATTGCCGAGTTGGAAAAACTCGAATACCCCACACCCTCGCGCCTCGCTCAAGAACGCCGCGAAGAGGTGCAAGGCTCGGTCTTTACACACACCGGCTGTTGTCATAAGAAGAAATAAGCAAGTGCTTAAAAATAGTATGAAAGGGGCTGCGTTGTAGCGTAGCCCCTTCTTTTGGAATAATGACAACGAGTTTGCCGGCAATCATAGCCTCGTGAGGGGGCAATTACAAGTTTATTACGGTACAATTGTATGCCGATTTAAAAAATCATTAACTTTGCATACAACAATTTACTATATCTACAATTGCTATGAAGCCTCGTGAATACCGATTTAACAACTCTTGTTTGACCATTATTTTGGACGACATTCTTGAGTCAAAAGCAGAAGTTATTGTTAGTTCCGACGACAATCAAATCTCGATGGGAGGAGGTGTCTCTCTCAGCATCTACAATAAAGGTGGCTCAAATATTCAAGCAGATGCTCGCCGAAAATTACCGGCAAGCGTGGGCGACGTTGTTGTGTCAACTGCAGGTAATCTGGAACACCAAAAATATGTTTTTCATTGCCTGACGTTGGACTTTCAGCAGCATAGCGATGCACAACTATCGCAGAATGAAGATTTGCAAAAATATATCATTCAACACTCTATAGATAAGTGTTTTATTCTTCTTCACGCACTTGATATCAATAGTATTGCATTTCCTTGCATCGGTACCGGTTTTGCGCACTTCAGCATACAAAAGGTTGCCGAGATAATGGCCGATTCCATATCAAAAAATTTAGGAAAAACACACAAGCATTTCAATGTAGAACTATATTTGTATGACAAATGTAATACGCATAACGAAATGGATTATATAGATGTGTTTGAACACTTTGCTGTACAATCTGCATTAACAAAACAACGTTTTATGGCTATCGAGGGCACACTTGGCAATGAGTATGATGTTTCAAATGCACAAGGTCATCGCATCCCACAAGCCAATGAAATGAAACATCAGGTATTTATCAGTTATGCGCGCAAAGATGCAGATAAGGTAAATGCTATAAGAAAGATTTTGGAAGAGAACTCAATCGACTATTGGATAGACAAAGACGGAATATATAGTGGTGAGAACTACAAAGAGGTGATAGTAGATGCTATAGATTGTGCCAAAGTTGTCATTTTTGTTTCCTCGGTCAACTCAAACAATTCAGTAAACGTCATCCGAGAGTTGGGATATGCCGTAAGTCAAAGAAAGACTATTATTCCCATTATAATAGATGAGGCGCAATATGCCAAGAGCATCCGACTCGACATAGCCGACATCGATCAAATAGACTTTACCAACGACAGTTTAGGCACGTCCAAATTAATTTCAAGCCTGATATACACCCTACAAGTGAAATAGGATTGACAGTTAGCACTTGTATATCCCCCTCTTTTTGTTATAAGTTTTAATTAGAAAGATGGCTATGATTTAACATTCCTTATGAAAGAAAAATCAATAAAAGCATCTCTCTTAATCGAATGAATTTGACCCCGCAATTTTGTGGGGTTTTATTGTATGGACTACAAAATAATTACAGACCGATTCGAGATCAGGCTTATTGGTCAAAGTCGGAAGGTAGTCTGCAATGACATAAACAAAAAAGCGACCTACGCATCGTAAGTCGCTTTCGTGGTGCCACCAGAAAATGAGTTTCATTTCTAAATGGCTCTATATCTTTGCGTTAAAGAATCGCAACAAACGTAATCTCCCGCTATTGCTCCACCTAATTTCTGCACCATTTTGCAGTGTCTCGCAGAGTCGAGTTCCTACTTTGATGCAAAGGTATATAATTATTGTTATATACAAATGGGAACTGCAATCTTATTTTTTCATAATATCTTCTATACGCCATTTTACTGCAAGTTCTAAACCCTTCTTAATACCTTGCGATAATCCATAATCATCTACCATATTTC
>JAFXIZ010000081.1 GCA_017532725.1 Bacteroidaceae bacterium | reverse complement strand
TCTTGTTGAACGAAAGTAGATGTCAGCATGAAGAAAGTAAGCAGAAGCACAGTAACGTCACTCATCGCGGTCATATCGATGAGCGTACTCTTCCTTTTTACTTTAACCTTTGCCATATTACAAAGTCCTTTCTTTTAGCTGATTATTAGTGAGTTTTGTTAAATGCGTTTACGATGCAGAAACCAATCTCATCGATAGCATAAGTAAGGGTGTCGATTTTGTTTGAGTAGTAGTTGTAAGAAATTACCGCGAAAGCACCAGTTGCGATACCTGTAGCAGTATTAACAAGTGCCTCAGAGATACCGGTTGAAAGGGCTTGCGAGTCAGCAGCACCGTCACCAGAAGCAAGAGCGGCAAATGATTTGATCATACCCATAACGGTACCGAGAAGACCAACGAGAGTACCGAGAGTAGTAAGAGTTGCGATGATGGGGAGGTTTTGTTGAAGAGCGGGCATCTCAAGAGCAGTAGCCTCTTCGAGTTGTTTTTGGATAGCCTCAACTTTTTTCTCCTTAGTCAAAGTAGCGTCGTTCTCAACTTGCTCGTATTTGATAAGAGCAGAAGCAACTACACTTGCAACAACACCTTGTTTTTTAGCGCAAAGTTCTTTTGCTTTAGCGAGGTCGTTGTTTTCGAGAGCAGCCTTAACGTCGGCAATGAATTTAGTAGTGTTACCTTTACCGTTAGCACTCCACATAGCGATGAAACGCTCAACAGAGAGAACGATAACAGTGAGAAGACAAGTCATAAGGATAGGCACAATGAAACCACCTTTGTACACAGTAGCGAGGAGGTCGCCATTGAGGGGGTGACCGTTAACGGGGTCGCCTTCAGAGAAACGGTGAGGAGCACCGCAAACAAATTGATAGAAGCAGAAACCTGCTACAGCGCAAAGCAAGATAACCCAGATAGGGCTCTTAACGCCGATTACGTTCGACTTTTTAGTCGCAGCATTTTTAGTTGCCATAATTTAATTTTTTAATTTGGTTTAAGTGTTTAATATTAAGTATTTAGTTCTCTCTTTTTTCTACACGGCATAAGAATTTTCTATGCTTTCAATGGCATTTGTCTGACCATATCGATACACAAATTTTTACATACAATAAGCGACGATACAGTTCAACGGGGCAAATTTAGCACTTATTTTCTGATAAAAAAAGCATTGTGTATGTTTTTTAGCACTCGCTAACATAGTAAACGCCCTTGAGTTTGTAATGTTCAACGAATTACGGCTCGTGGTTGTGCTTAAAAACATATTTTACACACCTCTATCACTACTATATAAAACGACAATATCACACATTTATTATACAAGGGTGTTGAACGATGTCAAAATTTGACAAACCATTTTTTATAATTACCTTTGTGCGATTTTTTACGATATAATATTTTTGCAATGAAACGTATTACCTGCCCCAAGTGCGAGCATACATTCAACTTCGATGAAAGTAGATACAATCAAGTGATGAGCATCTCTTTTGCTTGTCCGGCTTGTCGCAAACACTTCTCGATGACACTCGATGAGATAGATGAGATGAACAACAAAGAATTGGATGCTCCGTATGGATATATCACTGTGTTGGAAAACCAATTTGGTTACAGACAAACATTTGCACTGAAACCCGGCGACAACATTATCGGTCGCCACTCACCGGGCAGCGTTGCCGATATCTCTATACAAAGTGGCGATATGAGTATGGACCGTCGCCATTGCATCATCAACGTCAAACCTATGCCCGACGGCTCGGCTCGATATACATTGCGCGACAATCCCAGCCTTACCGGCACATTCCTACGCAGCGAGATTCTCAACGACCGAGAACGCGCCAATATCAAAAATGAAGATGTGGTAACTATCGGAGCAACCACCTTTATCGTATATCTACCTCAAGAGGATGAGGATGATTATCTACTTGAGTAGTAGGGTAATGCTGACAAAATACCACCTAAATAGACAAAACAAACGAGGCGCATATTCGGTCGAATATGCGCCTCGTTAGGTATTGTATCATTCTCAATATACTCTTTCGCCAAAGATGGTTGTGCCTATGCGCACCATCGTACTACCCTGCTCTACTGCCATCAAGTAGTCGTGACTCATACCCATCGACAAGGTATCGAATGAGGCATCAGGCATATTGCCTCGCACTTCGTCAAACAACTGCTTGAGTTGGGCAAACTCACGTTTCACCTGCCTGTCGTCATCGGTATTCGACGCCATTCCCATAATACCCCGAAAGCGTATATGGGGATAAGTGGCTACGTTCTCGGCTGTACAAAACTCACGACAATCGTCGAGCGAAAAGCCATACTTGGTATCTTCCTGCGCAACGTGTACCTCGAGCAAGCAATCTACCACACGACCCACACGCTCGGCCTGACGTTCTATTTCATCAAGCAGACGCACGCTATCGACACTATGTATCAACGACACGAAAGGAACTATATACTTCACTTTATTGGTTTGCAAATGCCCTATAAAGTGCCACTCGATATCTTGGGGTAGTTGTTGGTATTTCGCCTGCAATTCTTGCGCCCTGCTCTCACCGAAACAACGTTGACCGGCATTGTATGCCTCACGGATGGTTTCGGCAGGGTGAAATTTCGACACAGCCACCAACCGGACATCGGCAGGAAGTGTTGCAAGGATATTGTCAAGTCGTTGCGCTATGGTTGACATAATGAATTATTCTTTGGGAGCATCGGGTACATTGCTTTCGTAACGATACACATCGAGCAACGATGTTTCGTTAACGGCAGTAATACGCCAATCGGCCATTGTACCTTTCATACAGATATTGAGGTTTTCCACAGCTTGCGAGTGTTCGGTCGCTTGCACAAGGATATTGGTGGGAGTGAGTTTTTCCACACCGGTCTTCTCATCGATAGTGATAAAAGCCACGCGACAACGAAACCAACGATCACCGGTAGCATCGAAATAGACCTCACTATAATTGGCGCGCTTAATAGCCGAAACGCTGAACTCACCCGATACAAAGGGACGTATCTCCTCTATAATACGACCTTCGGCCTCGGTAAACGAGAGTGCATCCACGAGGAACGACTCTGTTACAGTCTTCTGAATACCTGTATCGAGAGTCTTGCCATATTTTACTTTACATTCAAACCAATTTGCCATAATATTTGATTTTAGATTATGTATGATTAATATTCAATTTTGTCTTCTTTATCACGCCATTTATTAAATGCTGCTATCGCCTCATCGCCCAGCAAACGCTCGGCAGGAATCGAACGCTCGGCAGGTTGTAGCGATAGTTGTGTATATATAAATGAGTCGTCAAAGTCTATTGCCTTGGCATCATACTGCGTATTACCATAATATATACGGTCGATATGCGCCCAATAGATAGCCGACAAGCACATAGGACAAGGCTCGCACGAGGTGTATATCTCGCAGCCCGAGAGGTCGAATGTGCCCAATTTCTTGGCTGCGGCACGAATGGCACTCACCTCGGCGTGAGCCGTAGGATCATTATCGGCAGTGACGCGATTGGCACCACGAGCCACTATCTCACCATCCTTTACAATAACAGCACCGAAGGGGCCTCCGGCTTCATCTATATTACGCGATGAGAGGGCTATAGCCTCACGCATCCACATCTTTTGTTGTTCGGTAATCATAACTATACTTTTTTACACACTCAAAGGTAAGCAATAAAATAGGAGTATTGCAAATTTGCCTATTTAATAAAACTAAAATCACTCTCCTTGAGCGATACTTTTGTTTATCTCATCAATATAATCGAGCACCTCTTCGCGCCCTACACGCTTCTCCGACGATGTACAGAAGATAGGAGGCAACTCCTCCCAAGTCTCCAGCAACTTGGCCTTATAGGCAGCCACATTGCGCTCCAAAGCACCTTTTGATATCTTGTCGGCCTTGGTAAATATAATGGCAAAAGGCACACCGTTTTCGCCCAAGAACTCGATAAATTCAAGGTCTATCTTCTGCGCTTCGTGACGACAATCAAGCAGGACAAACAAGCAAGTCATCTCCTCACGATTGAGTATATAAGCGTTGATAATACGACGTATCGCCTCACGTCCCTCATTACCACGTCGAGCATAGCCATAACCGGGCAAATCGACTATATACCAACTGTCGTTGACTATAAAGTGATTGATAAGAGTTGTCTTACCGGGGGTCGATGAGGTCTTTGCCAATCCGTTGTGATTGGTAAGCATATTGATAAGCGACGATTTACCCACATTCGACCTTCCTATAAAGGCATATTCGGGCAGTCCCGTATTGGGGCATTTACGCACATCGCTGTTACTGATTACAAATCGAGCATTTTTTACATCCATAGTTCTACCATTTTCGAGATTGCAAAGATACTAATTTTATGCGTTTACACAAAAATCGCCCCACTTAACAGTGAGGCGAAAATATTTCTTTGGTAAGTTATTTTATCGCAAGACTTTCAATACCCTATTGTCGCACTTCACCACATACACGCCCGAAGCGAGGTGCGAAAGGTCGGCATCGCCACTTTCGCGCATCACGCACACGCCGGCAGTATTGAATACCGACAAGGGTTTGCCCGAAGCATTTTTCACCACATTACCTACATAAGCAATCGTATTGTCCGACTCGGCACGCTCCACGCCCGATGTCTTGGTAACAACGCCACCCACATAGAGATTAGAGAGGCATATAGTCTTGCCTGTTGCATTGTCTTTATACCAAGGATAGATGCGAATATAGAGGGTTTGTTCCTCGGGCACTTCTACCATAGGCATCGCCTCGATGGCATACATTGTATTGGATGTGGCACTCAAATACTCGGCCAATACGACTTCGTTACCAAAGTTTTCATCGGTCGAATACTCTATGCGCCAACGCATTCCGTTGCCACCGGCTCCACCCACATACAAGCCTATTGTATCGACGGTAAATTTAGTGCCGGGGTTGGTCGAAACACCAAACTGTATATAACGATCGCTTACGGCGTCTATCTCACTACCCGGCCATACATCGCCCTCCAACAAGTTGCGTTGTGTCTTGTCGGATGCTCCGCGGCCACTGCCTTCGGGCCACACTGTAGCCTCGTTCTTGGGTGCAGCATACTTCTGTACATACATTTTGCTCCACGACTCGGCTACAGGCGTTACGGCTCCGGTCGATACGAATGAGTCGTTTTGACTCAACTCCCAGAAGACACTGAACGGCTCACCATCGCTCAAATCGACCGACTCCATTTGCAATGATACATTTTTTACTATATCGCCACAAGTAACAGTAAGCGCACCTTCTATAATACCGGCCTCCTGCGCTGTACAACTTACATAGAAACGAGTCAAAGCCAAGTTTCCGTTGTTATAATTCAGGGTAGCACTCTCGGTATATGCAACACCATCGACACTCACAGCAAAGGGGGCAGCAGTAGAAAGGCTTACAACACCGTCGGCAGGAACAAGGTCCATACCCATTACCGTACATTCATACGTCTTGGTGGCTTGAGGATACCCCTTGCCGAAATCCACTGTGGCAGGATTGATAATGAGCGATGCGTCGGCATCGACATACTCGCTCAATATGCCTTGTCGCACCATATCTTGCGCCACCAAGCGAGCAAAAAGCATCGCTCCCGTAGCCGATGTATGTGTGTTATCGCCTGCACAATATAGTTGCTCCTTCGAGTCGGCATCGCCATAAGCCTCCACCATTTGAGCCGTAAGTTCGGTATGGTCAATGAGTTGCACATCTTTTTCTTGTGCCACCTCTTTCATTGCTTGCACATAGTCGAGGTCGTGTTTTCCCTCGGCACTGAGGTTGTGGCGACCCTTCTGTGTAATCTTGCCACCACTGAAGTAACGACGCACAATAGGCGTAACCAATACGGGAGTGGCATCGAGCGCGCGAGTTTCATCGACATACTTGCGCAGATACTCTTTATAGGTGGTAAAAGGAGCCGTACCACGCGTATCGGCCACAACCGAGTCGGGGTTGGCAGCCTGCACCTCATCGCCATCAACGCCGTTATTCTTCTCATCATTATGGGCAAATTGTATAAACACATAGTCGCCTGCGGCAATCTGCGTTTTCACAGTAGCCCAATAGGGTGCTTCGTTATAGAAACTTTTACTACTTGCTCCACTTTTGGCTCGATTGTTTACTTGCAACTCCGATGTAAAGAATTGGTTGAGCATCTGTCCCCAACCACGTTTATCGGATGTTTCGTCATAAGTAGCCATTGTCGAGTCGCCTATAGTATGCACCTTCTTGGCTTGCATCGGCAGCACTGCGCACACCACAGTAACAACAGCAACAAATGCCGAAATGAGTAATGTTTTGTTTTTCATAAATAATGGTTTTAGAATTTATGACACAAAGATATATTTTTTCAGTTATGAATAAATTCAATAAAGACACCTTTTACTGTAAGAAGTTAACACCTATTATACAAAGTAAGGGCGACCGGTGTGCAACCAATCGCCCTTGCCACTATATAACTTAATCTATTTAGTACAAGATATAAGATGAAAGAGGAGCCAACTCACCCGTAATAACGCTATCGGTAACATTAAAGGTTACGTTGTGCACCTTATCGGTATAGTTGCCATTAGGCAATGTTGTCTTAACAGCAACGGCTTGAGCCTCCTCACTGATATTGATAAGGGCAGCACCCTTCGAGCCACGCACCACCTCAATTACAGCGCCATTCTCCGAAGCATACACTTGCTCGGCCTTGCCACTCATAGCCTTACGGAACGCAATAGCGGCTACCACCTCGGGGTGGAAAAACTCATCATTACCTCGCTCACCCACACGGTTGTTGCCCCAATAGTTTTCGCGTGTGCTACCGGCAGGACGACTGTAGAAGAGAGGAGTACCGTATTGACGTGCAGTAAGGAATACATAACCTTGACGGATAAGGTCATCGCTCATACCGGCCGACTCGTGAGCATTGCAATATGTATCGTGCGACTCGACCCAAGTAACCAACTTGTCGGCAGCCACAGAGTGATGCCACTCGGCCAAGTTATCGGCGTGATAACTGTGGTGATTGAGGGCGTTGCGCAATGCGCCACCATAACTGCTGGCTGTAAGATTCATATACTCGGCATACTCATCCTCCTTCACATTACGGTCTTGCAACACCTCTCCATAGAAATAGAGGCTGTCGGGCAATAACAATGTGATATCCTTGATAGAGTCACGACCTGTTGCAATATCCCAGAAGTTATTCTTCTCCGACTTGGCATCGGTGGGGTCAGAAGGCAAACCGATATGCTTGGCTGTATCGTAACGGAAGCCACGAGCGCCACAAGCGATAAGATCGTTTACATATTTCATATAGTAATATTGGAAGTCGGGATTCTCGGTATTCACATCGGGCAGTTTACCCATCATACCGGTAGTACACTCCAGACGGTCGTTCCATCGAGTAATATCGGTAAAACCATTGGCGTGGAAGAGGTTTTCGTGTCCACCCACAGCACTGTCCAGCGCAGCAGTAACAGCCGTATGGTCAATGGCAACGTGGTTGGGCAACACATCTACAATCACACGCACATTATATTTGCGCGCACTGTCACACATAGCCTTGAAGTCATCGCGACTGCCTAACATATAGTTACCAATCTTCCAGTCGATAGGTTGATAGTAATAGTACCACTTACCACGCACCGAGTCGCCCTCTTGGCTGAAAAGAGCCAAACCACCCTCTTCGCCAACGAAGCAAGTTTGAGCAGGCGATGTTTGCACCATATCATAGCCGGCATCGGCTATCACTTTCATATTCTCGGCAACTGTGTTGAACGACCACGACCAAGCGTGCAAGATAACCTCGTCGTTTGTTAAAGCCTCAGGCTCTTGAGCAGCATTACAGCAACTCGCAAGGTCCATCAAGAGAGTGGCGGCAACCACAACTGATAGAAGTTTTTGTTTCATACGATTTAATTGAAAAATATTGTATTACCTATAATTACATAAAATTACGGATGCAAAGTTAACTATTTTTGCAATATGTGCAATAAGGTAACACTGCCACATTTTACAATTAACATCAAAATGCAATATGAGCAAGGGCGTCGCGCATATAGTGGTTGAGGTCCTTGGTAGAACGCAACAATCGGCGTATTTCGCTCTCCGATGCATCGGGATCTTTCAATATCGAGGCATACTTCTTGGTAGTAAATTCGTGTTCCTTAAACAACACTGCAATCTTATATTTCATATCGGTCACTACCCACCAGCCATTATTCTCACTCGGTTGCAAAATGTATCGTTCCATAGTATTTCATTTAATGGTTTATAAATATGTGTATCATTAACACTGCAAAGATACCCCACACCCTGAGCAAACTTTTGTACACACTGCGTTAAATAATACTATCAAATATTATCCATAGCCCGACACAAGGGGTAAGCGATATATATTTTTTTCTAATATTTGTCGAAGTCAATTTTATTGCATACCTTTGTACCATAAGACGTATGGAAACAAACGAGAATACACTTTCGGACGATGTAGATGCGCATCAGCAATATGCGGATAGACATCATTATATGTACGATGTGGAGTACTCCATATCGTTTTTGCGTGCCCATACACAATCATTATTTCGCATTCTGCGATTATAGTAGTGGCTATTATTCATATCACAACATTCAGTAAAACACTACTATACAATTAATCACTAACACAATTTATTAGAAAGACCTTATATGGGACTTGTATTTTTATATTTGTTTTTGGCACTGTCAGTGTCGTTTTTATGTTCGGTACTTGAAGCCGTCTTGTTATCAACCCCGGTATCCTTCATAGCAATGAAAGAGCAAGAGGGAGCCAAGAATGCCCCTCTGATGATGCATAGGAAGAAAGACATCGACCGCCCTATATCGGCCATCTTGTCTTTCAACACCATAGCACACACTGTAGGCTCGGCCGGTGTGGGTGCCGAAGCAACAAGGGTATTTGGCGATGAGTGGTTTGGCATAATATCGGCTATTCTCACCATACTTATCTTGGTATTCTCCGAGATTATCCCCAAGACCATCGGCTCATACTATTGGCGACAACTCGCTATGACGGCAGCACCCATCATTCGTGTAATGATTATTCTTATGTACCCCCTTGTATGGTTGTCGGAGTTTATCACCAAATTGGTATCGGCCGACAAGCAACCCTTGTCGGTCAGTCGCGAGGAGGTTACGGCAATGGTTACCGTAGGCACCGAAGAGGGTGTATTCGAGTCGCAAGAGAAAGATATTATTCAAAACCTCTTTAAACTCGACAACATCACCGTAGGCGAGATTATGACACCTCGCACCGTCGTAGTAGCAGCACAAGAGAATACCACTCTCAAGGAGTTCTATGCCGAAGAGGAGCATCGCACCTACTCGCGCATACCTATCTATAGCGAGAATCCCGACTTTATAACAGGTGTTGTTCTCAAGCAAACCGTACTCGAGAACTTGGCCGAAGACAAGTTCGATATGGAGTTGCGCGAGATACGTCGCCCCATCCTATCGTACGATGAAGAAACCTCCGTAGGCGATGTGTGGGAAGAGATGCTCAAAGGCAAGGAACACATAGCCCAAGTACGCAACGAATATGGTTGCTTCCTCGGTGTGGTAACGATGGAAGATATTATCGAAACCATCATCGGACAAGAGATTGTCGATGAAAAAGATACCGTAGCCGACTTGCAGGAGTATGCGCGCGAGAAGTGGAAAGAGCAAAGCGAACAACTTGAGCAAGAGAATGCCGAATTGATCGAAGAAATTGCCGAAAAAGAGAAAGAAGACACTGCTACTGACATCGATGAAACAAGCGAGCAAAAAGTAGCACAATAAAACATTATATCGCCGTAAGCAAACATCCATTGGTATGACAATAGATCGTAATACTGATGCTATCATCTTCGATATGGATGGCACTATGTGGGATGCCGTCGATACCTATGCCACAATATGGAATAAAGCGTTTGAGCAGGAAGGTTACGACCGACGCATCACGCGCGACGACCTATTGGCACTGATAGGCACACCCATCGACGATATTATGCGCCACTTTGTCCCCGACAGCCAAGTAGAGCATCTGCTCGAAACCATCGGCAATCTTGTTCGCAGCGAGTTGCCTCGTTTGGGTGGCAAGTTGTACGACGGTGTGCAAGAGGGTGTGGCACGATTGGCACAACATTACCGACTGTTTATGCTCAGCAACTGCGACGACTTGGAACTCCCTATCTTTGTACGCTTTGCCGGCATCGACAACTATATAACCGACACCATAGCATACGGTAACACCGGACTGCGTAAGGCCGAAAATATGCAATTACTCATCGAAAAATACAACCTGCAACACCCCGTATATGTAGGCGATACCGACAGCGACTGTAGCGAGGCGCACCGTGCTGGAGTACCCTTTGTGTGGATGAGTTACGGATTTGGCAAGACCGACCACTACGACCTACACTTCGACACCTTCGCACAAATGGTAGAACACTTTGAAAAAACAGCAATAAATAAACCCTAAACTCTAAACTATATGTACACACCGGATTTTGCACCCGAAATAAACATTCGCAAAGATAAAGTGGTAGCCGCACTGAAGGCTATGAACACCGATGCCATACTGCTTGGCACTAACGTAAACAACTACTATATGGCCGGTCGCGTATTCAGCGGCTATGTATATATCACAAGCGAAGGCTATATGCACTACTTCGTGAAACGCCCCGCCCTGCTCAAAGGCGATGATGTAACCTACATACGCAAGCCCGAGGATATACCGGCACTGTTGCAACAAGCCGGCATTGAATCCCCTGCTACAATAGCCCTCGAAATGGACTTTATGTCGTACAGCGACATAGCACGCCTTGCCAAAGTATTCCCCGAGGCTACCCCCTCAAACGGATCGGCTATTATGCGCTATGTACGCTCTACCAAGACAGCGTATGAGATAGAGAAGATACGCATATCGGCACAAGGTCATATGAGCGTTTACAGCAATCTGCAAGGAATATATCGCCCCGGAATGACCGATGCCGAACTGCAAATAGAGATAGAATCGCGCTTGCGTCGTGCCGGCTGCTTGGGCATATTCCGTGTAGCAGGCCCCAGTATGGAAGTTTTTATGGGCAGCCTCATCAGTGGCGACAATGCCGACAACCCATCGCCCTACGACTTTGCTATGGGAGGCGCAGGACTTGATGCCTCACTACCCGTAGGATGTAACGGTACGGTAATAGAGCCGGGTATGAGTACAATGGTAGACCTTTGTGGAAACTTTACAGGCTATATGACCGACATCTCACGCACCTACTCGGTGGGCACACTCAGCGAGTTGGCTCACAAGGCTCACAACTGCTCGGTAGCCATACACCACGCCATCGCCGCAATGGCACGCCCGGGCGTGAAGGCATCGGACGTATATAACCTTGCACGCACAATGGCCGAGGAGGCCGGTCTGGCCGAATACTTTATGGGACACGCTCAACAAGCCGGATTTATAGGACACGGCGTAGGTATAGAGATTAACGAAGCCCCCGTACTCGCTCCTCGCTCACGCGACGTATTTGAAGCCGGCAACGTTATAGCCTTGGAGCCCAAGTTTGTCATCCCCGGCACAGGTGCCGTAGGTATCGAAAATACTTACCTCATCACTGCCGACGGCTGCGAAAACCTTACCGACTTTACCGAAGATATTATGCCCCTTGACTGATAGATATGGGGCAATACCCCATATCTTGGTACTAATAAATAGAAACTGTTGATGCAAAAGCACCTCTCACATCCCATATTCAAACTCATCGGCGAGGTGGCCGACGAGATGCAACGCCCTTGCTTTGTCATTGGTGGCTTTGTACGCGATATTATATTGTGTCGCCCGTCGAAGGATATAGATGTAGTGACACTTGGCAGTGGTATTGAACTTGCCGAGGCTCTGTGTCGCCGATTGGGGCGTCGCGCCCACTTGGCTGTATTTCGCAACTTCGGGACAGCACAGGTAAAATATCGCAATGGCAACGAGCAGTGGGAGGTAGAGTTTGTGGGTGCGCGACGCGAGTCGTACTCGCACGACTCTCGCAAGCCTATAGTGGAAGACGGCACACTGCAAGATGACCAAAACCGTCGCGACTTTACCATCAACGCCCTTGCCTTATGCCTCAACAGCGACCGTTACGGCGAGTTGGTCGATCCATTCGACGGCATAGGCGACATCAAGCGCGAAATCATACGTACCCCACTCGACCCCGATATAACCTTCAGCGACGACCCCTTGCGTATGATGAGAGCCATACGATTTGCCACACAACTCAACTTTCGCATCTACCCCGACACATTCGATGCGATAAAACGAAATAAAGAGCGTATCAAAATAATTTCACGCGAACGCATCATCGACGAGTTGGGCAAGATAATACGTTCCGACATCCCCTCGCGAGGTTTCATCCTCCTCGACGAGAGTGGCTTGCTGCCCTATATCTGCCCCGAATTGGCTGCCCTCAAAGGCACCGAAAGCATAGAGGGACACGGACATAAAGACAACTTCTACCACACGCTCACCGTACTCGACAACGTAGCACTACGCTCACGCAACGAGTGGTTGCGCTGGGCTGCACTCTTTCACGACATTGCCAAGCCTCGCACCAAACGCTACGACCCACAATTGGGCTGGACTTTCCATAACCACAACTTCGTAGGTGCCAAGATGATACCCGGCATATTTCGCACGATGAAATTGCCACTGAACGACCGTATGAAGTATGTGCAGAAAATGGTCGAGTTGCATATGCGCCCCATCGTGCTTGCCGAAGAAGAGGTTACCGACTCGGCCATACGACGCCTGCTGTTTGATGCCGGCGATGACATAGAAGAACTGATGATGCTATGCGAGGCCGACATCACCTCGCGCAATGCCGAGAAGGTGCGCCGATATATGGACAACTTTGCCCTCGTGCGCCGCAAACTTGCCGAGATTGAGGAGAAAGACCGTGTACGCAACTTCCAGCCCCCTGTCAGCGGCGAGGAGATTATGGAATACTTCTCACTCCCACCCTCACGCGAAGTGGGCGAACTGAAAAGTGCCATCAAAAACGCCATTCTCGACGGTGTCATACCCAACGAGCGCGAGGCTGCTTGGCAATATATGCTCGATGAAGCACAACGCCTCGGCATCGAAAAGAAGAACTAATCATATCCTGTAGATAACCACACAACCACAGCCCATAAAAGTGCTGTGGTTGTGTTATATTGGTATGTACTATATAGTGCTTTTCACAAAATACACATCATAAAAGGAGGGGAATTTCACATTATCGGCATCAATTATCGCCAATCCACCCCTTAATCACTGCGAAATTTCACATAATCCCCATATTTAAAATCACCGATAGCAAAAAGCACGCTTACCGGCGAGGCAAGCGTGCTTCTCTATTTAATCAATCAACATTTATTACCACCAACGGGGGTCGCCTATTGTGCCGGCGTAGGGTGCGGCAACACCTGTGAGGGTGAGGTCGCCATTCTCGACATCGACAAAAACATCGGCTGCAGCAGCACCAAGGGGTGTTGCATTCTCCAATATACCGGTCGAACTTGCAAATACAAAGTCGTCGGTTGCATAGCAGTTAACAACTTCGCCACTTACAGTTTTACCACGATATCCCTTGTGTGTAGCAGGATCCATCACGGCACCAAACATATTCTTCTCAAGGAGAACGTTACCTGTATCGGTATCGCCAAAGTCGAACATATAGCGTGAGTTCTTACCACAGTTTTGGAATGTACAGTTGCGTACTGTAGCATTACAGTTGCGACCGGCACCGGCTTTAGAACGATGCTCGATGATGTTTGTACCGATATTGTAGAATGTCGAGTTGGTAATCATAAACTCACCTACAAAGTAGTCGGTATTCTTGAACATAAACATTGCATAACCTTGCGAACCTGCCTCGTTCATATGGTGTACATAGCAGTTATCAACTGTTATCTTACCAAGGCCTGTACCTTCGGCTGCTTGGTGGCGAACAATGGCGTTACCATAGCCGGTTATCTCACAGTCGATGAACGCAAGTTCTTCACAACCGAGGAAGTTTTGGTCTTTATGCAAGTTTATTACATAACTCCAGCCCGATTGACCTTCGAACTTCACATTCTCGAATGTAACGTTACCAAGCAATCCTGCCAAACGGAACTCCTTGAACGAGATAGTAGGCTTGCCCTCGGTGCTGCTTTCGCCACGAATGGTAAGGTCCTTGTCAATAATAATGTTAGAAGGATTACCCTCGGCACTTACACAAGTAACGTGCATACCGGCAGGTATGTAAATGGTGCTACCATTGGGCAGTCGTGCTATAAGGGCGTTGAAGTCCTCCTCGCCGTCATATACCACAGCATCGCCGGCACCACTCTTGGTCTTGAACGACACCTCGTTATAGTCGCCAAACTCACCTTCGATAGAACTGTCGTGACCACGAACGAGGTAAGTTGTACCCTCCAACAAATCGGTAAAGGTATAACTACCGGCTTGTTGTGTAGCAGCATCGAGTGTGATTACGGTCTCGGCATCCTCGCCGTTCACTTTGATGATAAGTTGGTCCATACGATGATTAATCAACGAATCGACATACCAGCATACAGTAGCCTCGGTAGCATATACATCGTTACGATCGACCTCCTTCAATATAGTAACAAGAGGACGGTCGAGAGTCTTATACGACTTCTCCGAAACCAACCAATGCGATTGTGCGACACCTTGAGCAAATGCCGACACACGGATAAAGAGGTCGTGATCCAAACCCAAACCTGTAATGGTGGCAGCACCCACAGGCGAGTTTACTGTATCGCTATATACCTCACGCACGATACCGGGATGTCCGGCATAATACTCCTCGCTACCCTCATTGAACAACGAGTCCTCACTAAATTGCAATACATACCCTTCGGCACCTCTTACCGACGACCATTCCAACTCATAACCGTCGATAATGGGCAACACATACGAAAACTCGATAGGAGCAAAGAGGCGAGAAACATTCTCATCGGGATAGCCTATTTCGCCGGCTATCATATTATCTTCACAGGCTGTAAATACCACAGCGGCGGCTGCAATACCACATATAGCCAATCTATTCAATACTTTCATTTTTCAGTCATTTAAAGATTAATATCCGTAGTCATTTACAAGTGTATATTGGCTACCTGCAATAAGGATAGACATAATGGGCATCAATTGACGTTTATCGGGGTCGCCTTGGTAGTAAACCTTACCGATATACTCGTCCGACAAGTAAGGCACATCATTGCTTTCGCCATTCGTCCATTTAGCCTCTTGCCACTCTTCGCCCACACCGGGAGTGAAAGTATCCTCATAGGGGTCGATATTGTGATATTCGAGTGTTTCGCCATCGCTCTTCAAGCGATAATATACAGTACGAGGCTCGCCACCGTCCATCATCACGCTGAAGTCGCCAATACACTCGCGCAACTCGGCTGTTTCCTCCTTGGCTATATCCATAGCCTCTTTCAACTCGCCCCAACGAATAAGGTCTTGCTTGCGAATAAGTTCCTCGGCAAACTCAAACATACGCTCATCCTTGATAGCCTTGAGCATACCCGATTTTGAACCGATATTGTAAGGAATCTTATCCATTGCGCCATCACCGCCGAAGGCACGACGACGTATTTGTTGCAAATAACCGAGTGCTGCGCCTTGGTCTTCCAACATACAGTTGGCCTCGGCTGCCATCAACACAACATCGGCCACACGCATAACGGGGAAGTTGATACCCTCGTCATTCTCGGCATTGGTAAGGATACCTACGCTCTTGATATTGCGATACTCGGCACGGAACTTACCGAAGTACATCTTATTGATAGATGATAATGTTTGGAAACCATCGGCATTACCGGTGAGTTTCTTATCGCTCTTTACATATTTATAAGGAACAACCGTTACATCGCGACGTACGTCACCCTCTTGGAAACGATAGTAATATATAGGAGATGCTACGAAGTAGGGACTCACCTTTTTAGCCACATACTTGTCGGCATCTTCGTGGAATGCACCGAATGTGTGTGCCACACGACCACGACCTGTACGGAAACCAATCTCGAAGATTGACTCACGACCCACCGATATCACGTCGCTCATAATATCGCGCCAGAATTGCTCAAACGAGCCACGATCGGTAGGAAGGTTATAGTAACCCGATGCCAACAACTCCTCGGTTTCGGTCTTTACAATATTCCACAACTCGGTACGACGAGCCTCATCGGGGAATACTCAATTAATCTCACCGGGGTCGCCACCGGCAGTGTAGGGATTTTCAAAGTCACGATTGACACGCACCAAAGCCTTACCGGCAGCACTCATCGCTACACGAGCGCGCAGTGCTTTGGCAAAACCACGATTGGCACGCTCGACAGTAGTGTAAGAGTATTCACCGGGCCAAGCACCATACTCATCGGCAATGGCAAGGTCATTGAGAATTTGGTTGTAGATAACTACACGGTCGCTCTTGGGAATCCAAGCAGTCTCCATTGTCAACGGCTCAAAACGTGCAGGAACATCACCCCAATACTTGATAAGGTCGAAGTAGAAGAAAGCACGCAGCGTAAGAGCCTCGGCATAGAGCGCACCCATATGAGTACCGGGTTGAGGATTACCATACTTCTTGATACCTTCAACGGCATTATTACAACGCTCGATAGCCGAATAGATTTGCGAGAAGGGGTCTTTACCATCCGACGCATTCCAGTTATCGACCATACCGGCAGTGTGCATATACACAGCCAACGAACGGCGATTATCGCCTGTTGCAGCATCGTCGTCGGCACTACCCGATTGCAACTCGATATCGGTGTTTACGCCCATATTGTTGGTAAGGTTGTTACGATAGGCATTGGTTTCGCCCATAACGTGGTATATCGAAGCGATTTGGCCTTCGGTTGTTTCAACCTTCGAAAAGATGATACTCTCATCCATTCCCGATTCTGTTTCAACCTGCAAGAAGGGAGTATCCTCACAACCTGCAAGAGCAACACAAACCGCAGCCAATAAAGTTTTATATGCTATATGTTTCATAGTTATCTGTATTAGAATGTTATATTGACACCAAAGTTAAAGCCACGGCTCTTGGGATATGCCGAATAATCGACACCCGATGTATAAGGTACTTTACGACGTGTACTTACCTCGGGGTCATATCCGGTATATTTTGTTGCACAGAACAGATTTGTACCTGTGAAGAATACACGCAGACGTTGAACATAAATTTTCTTTGTAAGGTCGGTAGGCAATGTATAACCCAAAGTCAAAGTATTAAGACGCAAGAACGAGCCATCTTCAACACCCCAAGAGTGGAATACATACTTGGGCATCACGGGCGACCAAATGTTGGCATTCTTATTGATTTCGTTCAAAACCTCGGGATCGGTAATGCGCTCACCTGTAGCCCAATCGATTTGGGTATAACGATTTTCGGTACCCATCATAGCCAATTGGTTACGGTGGTAGTACTTACTTGTTGTTGTAAATTCCAACTTGTTGGCATTATACACTTCATTACCGATAGAGAATGTAAAGCCGGCCGAGAGGTCAAAGCCCTTGTAAGTAGCAGTAAGGCCGAAACCACCGGTAAAGTCGGGCATCGAATTACCGATAACGGTTTTATCCTTATCATCGATAGTACCACTGTTATCCAAGTCTTTTATCTTCAATGCACCGGGACCCCAAGAGTCGCCTGTCATAGCACTGTTATCTACAACACCGTCTTTGGCAACCCATTTATTACCGTCCCAAATAAAGTCATCGGCCGAGTAGTAACCTTCAGTTACATAACCCCACATTTGACCCATAGCCTGACCGACGATAACACGGTAGTCCTCTTGTATTTCAGAGCCTGCCCAGCCCGAGTTACCCGAGATAAAGTCAAGACCACCCAAGTCCATTACTTGGTTTTGGTTATATGCTATATTGAAGTTAAAGTCGAGTGTAAAGTCCTTGGTATTGACAAGAGCCGCATTCACAGCCAACTCGATACCACGGTTGCGAGTAGCACCGATGTTACGAGTAACGGTTTGGTAACCTGTACCTTGAATGGGGAAGTCGATGAGCAAGTCTTTCACATCGTTTTGATAGAGGTCGATTGTACCATTGATACGGTTGTTCCAGAAACCAAAGTCGATACCTATATTATAAGTATAAGTAGTTTCCCACTTGATATCGGTATTGTTGAGTGAGTTACCGGGTGTCCAATATGAATTAAAGCCATTCATCCACAACTCGGTATTAGAAGAGTATATCTTCATATATTGTCCGGCTGCGATATTGTTATTACCGGCAACACCATAACTTGCACGCAACTTCAAGTTGTTCAACCACTCCGAAGCACTCTCCATCCACGACTCATCGCTGATGCGCCACGCTGCGGCTACCGAGGGGAAGTATCCCCATTGATTGCCGGGGGCAAACTTGCTTGATCCGTCGGCACGGAATGTTGCTGTAATCAAGTAGCGACCCAGATAGTCGTAACCTACACGACCGAAGAATGAGAGCAGACGATCGTCATAGGCATAATTGTTGGCGATAGAGGCCGGCATACCCTCGGTAAGATAACCGAAGCACTCCTCGGGCGAGAACATTGTGGGTACACCCTCAACACGATTTACCTTGGTATTGGCTGTAGTGATGGTCATCTCCTCACCTATCATAGCATTGAGGTTGTGGGCTTTATTCTTCGATGTCCACTTGTACGACAATGTATTGGTATTGCGTAAGCGTTGACTATCCTTATCGGTAATGGTAGCAATAGGCATACCGGGAGCCAACGATGAGTTGCGTGCGTCGTAAGTAGATGAGCCTTTGTAAATCTTATCTTCATCAACACGACCCTCTATACCAAAGTCGGTACGGAATTGAAGATTCTTGATAAAGTTGATAGAAACACCTCCATTGATGCTATAGAGTTGACGACGACGATTCTTGTAGTTGTCTTTTATAGCAGTTGTAGGCTTCACAAGCGAGCCGACAACATCCTCATCGGTACTATCATCCTCATACAACGATGTAACACTGATGGGAGGGAAGATAACAGTGTGTTTCAAGCGAGAGTCGCTGGTAGATGTTTCGCCACCGCCCGACTTTGAGTCATTGGCACCGGCACCGGTTACAAGCATATTGCTGTAACGAGTACTGAAGTTAACCTTCAACCATTTAAACGGTTTGGCATTCAACTTGAACGAGAAGTTATCGCGTTTATAATCGCTATCGAGCATAATAGCATTCTCATCGGTGTGCTGATAAGAGGCCAGATAGTTTACCTTCTCGGTACCACCCGAAAGGCTTACATTGTGCGAGAAGTATGAGCCTGTATTGCCATACACCTCATCTTGCCAATTGATACCCGTCATCTCTTGATAGAGGTCGATATCTTGGAAAAGACCGAAAGAACTTTGATAACGATCCAACTTATTTTGCAGGATTGCTTGTTCATATTGGCTCTTGGCAAACTCGTAGGGCGACATAACATCGAGTGTATTGGCTATCATCTTGAAGCCATATGTACCGTCGTAACTTACCGAGAACTTGCCCTCTTTGGCTGTTTTGGTAGTGATGATAACCACACCATTGGCACCACGGCTACCATAAATAGCGGTCGAAGAGGCATCCTTCAATACGTCGATTGATTGGATGTCGGCAGGCGATATATCCGATATACTCGATACGGGGAAGCCATCGACAATGTAAAGAGGAGTACTCTCTTGAGTAATAGAGCCACCACCACGCACGCGAATATTGATTTCGGCATCGGGCGAGCCCTCGGATGTAGTAACATTGACACCGGCCAATTTACCCGACATAGCCTCGGCAACATTTACAACAGGAACACTCTCAATAGCCTTGGCGTTAATCGAAGAAACCGAGCCGGTAAGGTCTTTCTTGCGTACCGTTTCGTAACCGATTACCACAACTTCGTCGAGCACTTTCGAGTTTTCTTTAAGCACTACATTTACTTGAGTTTTACCGGTAATGTTTACCTCTTGAGCATCCATTCCGATGTAAGAAACAACAAGGGGATTTTTCCCTGTAACCTTGAGCGAGAAGTTACCATCGATATCGGTAGAAACACCGGCATTAGTACCCTTCTCCAAGACAGATGCGCCGATAATGGGCTCGCCATTTTCGTCAGTTACCGTACCTTTGATGGTAACATTTTGCGCCGACACACTCCATACAATAGCCAATAACAGCATTGTAAAGATTGTGCGCAAGTTCATTAACTTTCTTAACATTCTGTGTAGAATTTGGTTGGTATTAGTAATTAATTATTTGTTTCTCAATAAGTGTGTTTTAACGACAATTATTACAGAAATAAGGTTAGTTTTTTACACACTTTTATTTTACGCTACAAAAATAAACAGCCGTAAAAAAACATCATTGTAGTTTTTATTCTAATAATTGTGTTTTTATATCAATTAGCCTTTGTCAGCATCTTATACAGCCAACTATAGGTTATTTCGTTCTGTTCGGGCAGTCGCCAATGGGCTGTTTGATGCGCTATATATAGGTGTTTGGGGGCTGTTATCACGTTGTAGGCTGCATAGCACGATGTAGGGGGTGTTGTGGCATCGTTATATCCCCACGAATAGTAGCCGGGTACTTGCAATCGGCGGGCAAAGTTCACCACATCGTAATATTGTGTGGTGGCTATCTTGTCGGGGGTATTGTTCAACTTCATCTTCGACGGAGCAAAAATATGAGGCCAACCTCCGGCGCGATGATGCAAGTAGCCTGTCACATCGCATAAGGCTGGATAGAATGCCACAAGTGCCTTTACGCGCTTGTCAAGTGCAGCCGTCACAATGGATAAGGCTCCTCCTTGACTTGCACCTGTAACGCCCAAGTTCTCGCCGTCATACTCATCGAGTGTCGTAATAAAGTCAATGGCACGCACACAACCGGTGTAGATGCGTCGGTAATAGTAATGCTCCTTGCTGTCGAGGTGTATATATCCGTAGTCCTTGAGCACTCCGTAGCGCAGGTTGTCATACACCTCTTGGTCGAGTGTCAAGGGGATTCCGTTCACACCCATTGCAAAGGTTATCATACCCTCGCCCATCTCGGCCAACTCCACCTCGGCAGGCACAGGCTTTACACCGGCTCCGGGCAGACACAACAAAGCGGGATACTTACCCTCCTTCTTAGGCACGCACAACCAACCATACAAATAAGTATCTTTGCGCCAATGCTGTAAACGAACGTGATATACATTGGTACGCGAGGTACACTTCTCGGGCACAAGGGTTATTACCGGCTCTAAAGGTATCTGCGAGGCCTTCTCAAGCGACTTTTTCCAGAACGAGTCGAATTTTTCGGGGTTGATTTGCGTAGGAAGAATACGCTCGGGCGAGAAGGCTACATTGATGTAATTTTCATACTCCTTGCCCTCAACGGTGACGCGACAAGTACAAGTCATAAAACCGGGCATCGCCATAGTGCCACCTTGTATGCGCGCCTCGCCACCGGTTATAAACAGGCTGTCGGTTATGGTGGGAGCGCATTTTTCGGGACCTATTTCGTACGACAGTCCCACATTGTTCAATGGCACATTGGCACGAACCACTCGCAGTGTAAACTCTACATTCTCACCCACGTCGTAGGTCCAATCGGTATGATTAGGAACAATCTCTATTTCAACAAGATTACGAAAATTTTTCTTTTGACTCACGAGTGGTTGAAACAACGACAACAACACGATTATCAAACCACATCGCAGTATATTACAGGTAATGGTTTTCATAGTATTATCATTTACTACAGTGCATACATTTCATTATAGACACACCTATATTAAAGTGCAAATATAATAAAACAGTTGTTACAATGCCAAAGCCGGGGTATGTTATTCGGCATAATAGCATCAACCATTACACATCACGTTCAATACGAATGCTCTGAGTGGCTAATTTATCAACCAATTCGGGACGGTGCGTCACCATAACGATTGCCATTTCCTCCGACCATCGGGATAACATTTCGTATATTCGTTCACACCATTCGCTGTCGATATACGACATAGGCTCATCAAGCACCAACAATTGTGGGCGCGATACGACGGCTCGACCTAACAGCACACGCTGCAACTGCCCTCCCGACAACTTACCGATGTGGCTATGCGCCAATTTTTCCAAGCCCAACTCGGTTATTACCTTGCCCAGCAACTCCTCTTGCTCGCCACGCGTGAGGGTACGGGTCTTGTTATAGAGTCCCGACATTATAACCTCGCGCACACTGATGGGAAAACGACTGTCGATGGTATTCTTTTGGGGCAAATATCCTATATGCAACTTATCGACCACTGTGCCTTGTTGATAATATTGCACAGCACCACCCGAGGGTTGCATCAGTTGCAACATTACACGCAGTAGGGTTGTCTTTCCACCACCATTAGGACCGGTCACAACCACAAAGTCATCATTGGCAACACTCATATCGAAGTGCTGCAAAACAGGCATCTGCTCATAAGCAACAGACACATCGGATAGTTTAACCAATATTTTATTCTCGGGCAATGGCATTGGCTATATGAATCATTTCCTCCACCCAATCATAGTTGAGTGGGTTGATAGTTACAATAGGAGCATCGACCTCCTGTGCAAAAGTAACGACTTGACGCGAATCAAACTCTTTCTGCACAAAGACCACTGCAACATCGGCAGCACGCGCCTGCTCGACCACTTGCTTCATTGCTCGCGCCGAACTCTCCTTGCCGGCCTGCTCGATGCACAACTGCAGCAAGCCATAGTCGCGAGCAAGATAGGTAAGCGAGGGATGATATATGGCAAAGGCTGCTCCTCGGTGTGGCTGCAATATATCGGTCAATACACTATCGACACTATCGACACGCTGTATGAGCGCGTTATAATTACGTCGGTAATATTCCGTTCCTTCGGGGTCTAACTCCACAAAGGCATTATACATATTCTGCGCCATAACACGCACATTGCGAGGCGAACACCATATATGAGGATCGACCGTATGCGTAGCGTGCACAACCCCATTGCCGTGGGTGTGAGTATGCTCATTTTCAATCATATCCACGCCTATCGAGGTGTCGTAAACCTTCATATCGGGATTGTTACGCACAAGCCTATCCATCCACGCCATCTCAAAGCCCAGCATCCCCACTCGCAAGTATGCCTCACTCCCCTCAACAGCCATAAGTTGCTCGGGAGTAGGGTCGTAAGCCTCGGGGTTACTATTGAGTGGCACAACGCAATGTATGTCGAATCGCTCGCCTGCAATCTGCTCGGCCAAATATTGCTGTGGCAATATTGTAACCGACACAACCCGCTCATCGTGTTGTCGAGGGGCAGTACACGACAACATCAGCAGCAATAACACAATGGGTGCAGGCAGTATAATATGATACAATCTTTTTTTCATCCTATATTTATAACATCAAAGGTACAACATTTGTATAAAAAATAGTGTAAATCACATTTATTTTAACATTTTCGCAACATACACAAATGCTATCGACCCATTATTTCGCCCCATATACACGACTGTGCAACAATTGTGTCACCTCATCGAGATTACAAGTATCGGCTGCGCCATAGGTCATCAGGCACAACTCCACGGCATTTTTATCGCAATCGTAAGGAGGTTGTATGTAGCGATAATCCGTATGAAGCACAAACCCCAATCGCTCATAAAACCCCACTCGTCGCCTTGTAACGTCATCGATAGGAGGCTCCACCTCCAATACAACAGAGCGCAAATCACTGCTCAAGAAACGCACCAGAGTGGTCTCACCCACCCCCTTTCCACGCATCGTAACATCGATGGCAAAGTGTTCGATATATCGCCACTCGTCGAAATTCCACGACGTAATAAACCCCACGACATTATCGTCGTAGCATATAGCCTCAACAACGAAAGCAGACTCCGACTCTATCAGTTGCAGGAGTGCATCATAATCGCGACGCTCATCGGCAGGAAATGAACTTTCATATATTTTCTTTACCACATTCATCTCGGACGAACGGGATGTAAGCCTTCTGTTACAAATCATAACCAAACTTTAATATTACAATCGATATGCGAAGTTAATACAAACTCATTATTTGACAAAAACAAAATTGACAGATTTTGCCTCCAAACAGTCACCGGCAAGTGTAAACTACCTATTTACACATATTTACCTTGTAAATTTGGAACAAAAACACTCTACGAGGTATGAGAAAAAGAAAATAATCGTAAAATTTTATTGTTCTTTTATTACAAATCTTGTTGCAAATATCGAGATTGAATTATATATTTGCACAATATAACACAAAACACACAATAATTTTAATACTAAATTACTATGGGACACCATCAATTGGATGAATTGGATTATAAGATCTTAAAACTTATTGCATCTAATGCTCGTATTCCTTTCCTCGAAGTAGCTCGCGAATGTGGTGTATCGGGAGCAGCCATCCACCAACGAGTACAAAAACTTACAAATTTAGGGGTTCTTAAGGGTTCTGAGTACATTCTTGATTCAAACAAAATCGGTTTTGGCACTTGTGCCTACATCGGATTCTACCTACAAACACCGGGCGACTTTTCCGACATTGTTGACCAACTAAAGCAAATACCCGAGGTTGTAGAGTGTCACTTCACTACCGGCGAATATGATATGTTTATTAAACTCTATGCTCGCGACAACAGTCATATGCTGGAGATTATCCACAAAAAACTGCAACCCCTTGGCTTGGCACGCACCGAGAGTCTTATCTCGTTCAAGGAGGTATTCCGTCGCCAACTTCCCATCGAGGATGTTGAGAATATCGATTAAGAAACTAATTCATAATAGAAATAGTGACAATTCACCGAGAGTTGTCACTATTTTTATTTTTAAGTGGGATTTATAAAGCCTGTCACGAACGGGCTATACCCGATATTACGGGCATAAAACGAATACAGAAAGGTATTACACACCATCGCAATAACAGTATCGTAGCCACACTCGACACGACAACGGCTACATCATAATCGAACAAACGCATAGCCACTCCCATCAATAGTGGTATGACCATCATATGGGTACACAATGCTATGAGCGAATAACGACCTATATATGTCACGATGGGTACACGACCTATAATTTTGCACAAATAAAACATAGCAACAAAGAGCGACAACATCATTACCAACAACCTTATGAAGGATAAATCATACACTCCGGCAGCCATTGTGATATACCCTCGCGACACGATATACACCACAAGCATAGGCACTATGAGCCAATAGCCCAACTTATCATATCGGGCAGATGATTGCAGTATTGGCATTGTAGAGATAAGGTAGCCCAATCCATAGAACATCACACCCAAAGGCACAATATCAATCAACATAGGCAAATGTATATTGTGCCGAGCCATAATGTATCCGGCATAGCCTACCACCAACACTATCGCCAAGATGGTCACTACGCGCCATTTAGGCACAATTCGTGATGCTGCATAGAGTAATGCTTTAAACAATGGGACAACCCAGAACAACACCAACAAATACCACGTTGCGACATTGGGCACAAAATCGGCACGATGCGTGTAGAAGATAGCCATCGGCGACTTTTCGGGCATATTCACACCCAAGTGATACAAGCCATTATACAACAAAAGGCATAAAATGTTATAGGCTAAATAGGGCACCAACAGCAACTTGACATTGCGAACAAGCAGTTGTTTCCACGACAATTGTTCTTTATAGAAAAGCCCCGAAATCATAAAAAACAGTGGAACGGCTGTAACACTCGGCGCATAAAAAAGAGATAAAAAGCAACTGTGCCACAAAATAATGGCAATCATTGCCCCACCTCGCAGAGTGTCAATATAGTCATATCGCTGAATTTGAGCCATTACAACAGGTTTTTATTTGCGCAAAAATAGGTATTAATTAGGAATTTTATGTAAGTTTGTAGCAAAATTTTAAACGGCACATTGTCAATGAGCATCACACACAACATCAGCAAAATATATCACTCGGCGCAGTTTCGCGAGGTGGTGCGCTTTGGTATTGTAGGATGTGTAGCCACACTCATTCAATATGCCATATATTACCTATTCAACCAATGTATCGGTTGGGGTGCTACCACATCGCTCACTATAGGTTATGCAGTGAGTTTTGTGTTTAATTTTTTCCTATCCAACTATTTCACATTCCGTACCAAGCCTACTGTCAAGAAGGGCATAGGATTTGGTATGAGCCACGCTATCAATTACTTGTTACAGATTGTTTTTCTCAATGTGTATATGTGGATAGGCATTCCCGAAGAATTTGCCCCCATACCTATGTTTGTAACAGTCATTCCTATCAACTTCCTATTGGTAAGGTTTGTCCTTAAATCAAAAAGATTATGAAAACCGTTTCGCTCATCATCCCTGCATACAACGAGGAGGAGTCACTCCCCCTGCTATACGATAAGTTGTGTGAATTTACCGAGAATCACACACAATACGATTGGGAAATCTTGTTTGTCAACGACGGCAGTAGCGACAAGAGTGCCTGCATCATCGACACATTTATAGCGCAAGACAATCGCGTTGCTGTTGTAGAACTATCGCGCAACTTTGGCAAAGAGGCTGCTATGCTGGCCGGATTTGACCACGTTACGGGCGATTGTGCCATCGTACTCGACGCCGACCTGCAACACCCACTATCGGCTATAACCGATATGCTACGTTATTGGGAAGAGGGTTATGAAGATGTATATGCCCGACGTCGCTCGCGTGGTGATGCCTCGGCCATTCGCAAGATGCTGTCGCGTTGTTATTATTCTTTATTGCAACACACCAGCGATATAGATGTATTGCCCGATGTGGGCGATTTCAGGTTGCTCGACCGTCGATGCATCGACACACTGAAGCAACTACGCGAGCAATGCCGATACACCAAAGGGATGTATGCGTGGATGGGCTTTCGCAAGAAAGAGATTATTTGCGACCAGCAAGAACGCGTTGCCGGCCAATCGAAGTGGAAATTCTTTTC
>JAFXIZ010000080.1 GCA_017532725.1 Bacteroidaceae bacterium | reverse complement strand
GGGATATACGCGCATTGCATCGCTCATAACTGCATCGACGGCTCCATCTTCTTTGGTAAGCGAAATGGTAAACTCCTTGGTAAACGATTCTCCTGTATTGGTGTTGGTTACGGTCATAAGCATATACTTGAACTTGTTGACGTCTTGTACCGCCTCGCTCGCTACCAACTTGCCGTCTTGCACCGAATAGGGCGATACGGTATGCTTGCCCATAATGTTCTTGGGGCCTAATATTTCGTACGCGAAGTTGGCCTCGGGGTCCTCGCACATCACAATAACGTCGGCAAGGACTACACCGGCTGCTGTACCTATTACAAATTTTTCGGCACTCAACTTTATACCATAGGGTGCTGTAGTGGGCATCCCCACACCCAATACTGCTCCGTTATAGTAGGGGAAACTCATATTTTGGTACTTGTCCTCCATTGCGTTTATTTTGAAATAACCATTTCCGTAGCCATTCCAACCCCAATTGACGTGTACCATTTGTGTAGATTTCTTCCAACCATCCAAGTTCCAGCAGTGACCACTCTCCTCACCCTGACCACGATACACTATAACGCGACCCAACAACAACTCATCGAGCAGAATATTCAGCCACTCGTCATCGCTATCAGGTTTTTCTACAAAGTGTACCAAGTCCTTATCATAACCAAAGTTGCGAGGCAACGCCGTTGCCACTTTGTCGGTTTGTGTACCCGATCCATCTAAACCATAGCCCATATTGACCGACACACCACAGTGATACAGCAAGCGTGCTATCTCGCTGTAGTCGCCGGTGGCATCGCTGGCATACATAGCATCCCAATTATAGGGTGCTTCCGAATCGTAATCGATTGACAGCACGCCTATACCATCGCTTGTATAGGTATATTTTCCTTCGGCACGCTCGGGATAGCGTTGCACCATCATAGCCTGCGCCATACCTACTGCCACACAGCCTACCAAGCAACGTTGTCCGTCAATCTTGGGACACATATCGTTGTAAGGAGCCGACTGTCCCAGATTCACTGTGATAAGAGGTGCTATATCGGGTGTTGAGATAGGGTCGGAAGCCGGCTTGCGTTGCATAGCTCTACTCCAACCTTCGTGCTTTACGGTATTATCCTTGCGCGCCTCATCAACCATATAACGGGCATTGTTCTTCAACACCACTTGCATAGGCTCGGGTGCTGTATATTTGCCTGTAGGATTGTAGGCTATAAGGGGCGATGCCGACGATTGAGCCGACACAATAGCCCATCCACCTTGTGCATATTCTATGACATAATAAGCCGGCTCGCCGTCATATTCAACAAGATTGATTGTTGCATCACCGGCTGCTTGCCACTCGCTATCGAGACTGAGCAGGTTTTCGGCAGTTTGTTTGGCTACTTCTTGCGATACCACTTCGGCTTGCACACCAAAGCACAATACCGACAATACTACAGTTGATAATGCTATAAGCAACTTTTTCATCGTTTTACAGTTTTCTTTTTTATAGTTTCACATTGAGCGACAAAGAAAAGAAAAGGTCGCCAAAAAAACAAATCATTTCACTTTTTTTCTAAACTTTATTGGCATAAGTCAAAAAAGAAACTGTGACAAAATTGAATTTACCCCAATTTTGACACAGCCTCTTCTGTTATTGCTAAGACTTGCTGTCTTGTTACTTCTTAATGAATGTCTTAACGCCTACACCGTTGTTGTGTACATAGCGCAAGATATATGTACCGGCTGTGAGCGATGATACTCCTATTTCGGTCTTGTATTGCGACAAGT
>JAFXIZ010000079.1 GCA_017532725.1 Bacteroidaceae bacterium | reverse complement strand
TGCTATCGACTACGCCGACGCACAATACAAGCACCTCATTGGCAAGGTCGATAGTATGTCTATCTATATAGCATTGTGCGATTGGGATGAGCCGGTCGAAGTACGCACCGACCCCAAGAATCGTAAGGTGCTCGATGAGAACGACCCCCATATCATCGCATTCAAGAAAATTGTAACAAGCAAGGAAGAAAGCAGTTACATCCCGTTTGAACTCGAACTCGACTATCGTTCTACCTCGCGCGTACCTAATTATATCATCATTACAGCAACCGCAAGTCAGTATGGCGACTACTTTACCGGCAGTACCAAGAGTACGCTGTATGTTGATGAATTCTCGCTCGAATGGGACTACTAAATGCCCCTGCATTAACAATGATTGATTTACCGTAAATCCCGATAAACACTAAATAAAAAACTCGATTGCATCTTCAGCAATCGAGTTTTTTATTGTTATAACGGTGTTACTGCTTCTTCACAGCTCTCTAATTGCCAAGCAATACACTGCGTATTATCTCTTCAAACTTATCGGCAGGATAAGCACCCATAGTACCTTGTGGCTCGCCCTTGACAGGACAAAACAAGAATGCCGGTATAGATGAGATACCAAACAGACCGGCCAACTCCGACTCTTTATCTACATCGACCTTATACACCACGATTTTGCCATTATACTTCAGTGCCATATTTTCGAGTATAGGCTCCATACGACGGCAAGGGCCACACCACGTTGCCGAAAAGTCTATTACACAAGGCAACGACCCCTCATATACCCATTGCTCGGGATTTGCCTCATAATTCCACACCTTCTCCAAGAACTGTTGTTTATTCAACTCCACAACATTTTGTGCTTGAGCATTTTGAGCAACCGACATCGCAAAGAATGCGATGAATAGAATTATTGATTTAAGATACTTCATAGTTGATAAAATTTGGTGATGCAACAAAGGTAGCGTAATTGATGAAAACACAGCAACAACTCCGTCATAAAATATTAAAAAAACTGCCTGCACTATGTACAGACAGTTTTACAAAATATCGTTTACACCTTTATAATACCCCTACTCCCTTGAGGAAGATGTAAAGGATAAGAATAGGTGCTACATAACGTACGAGGATAAAGAGTACAGGCACAATCTTACCGGGCAGTGTTCCGTAATTGGTAATCTCATCCTTGAAGAATTGAGGTTTCATTACCCAACCCACAAATATACAGGTAAACAAGCCTCCAAGAGGCAACAGGATGTTGGCCGAGCCATAATCATAGATGTCGAATGTCGATGTGAATTGCTTACCCAAGAAAGTAAAGTCGAAGGTAACCAACAAGGTGATAAGGCTCAACACTATGGTAATACCGGTTGTGATATAGGTTGCTTTCTTGCGCGACATTTTATGCTCCTCGGCAAGATAGGCCGTAATAACTTCGTGGAATGATATGGTAGAGGTAAGTGCTGCCAAACCTATCAACACAAAGAAGATAGCCGACCACAACGCAGCCAAAGGCATATCCTTGAATATCTCGGGCAATGTGATGAATATGAGGCTGGGGCCTTCGGTTGGCTCAAGACCGGCACTGAACACAGCCGGGAATATTACCAATCCGGCAAGGGTTGCTACGAAAAGTGTCAACAACGATACGCTCATCGAAGTGCCTATCAGTTTGGTTTTGTCATTGAAATATGATGCGTAAGTAACCATACATCCCATACCTACCGACAACGAGAAGAATGCCTGACCGGCTGCTGTAAAGAGCGTTTCGGCCGAGAATGCCTGCTTAAAGTCGGGCGTAAGGAAGAATCGATAACCCTCGGCTGCTCCGGGCATAAAGGCCACACGCACTGCCATAAGTATAAGAATGACAAACAAGATGGGCATCATAACGTTTGAAGCCTTCTCGATTCCCTTCTCTACGCCTCGGGCTATAATAATGTGTGTGAGCAATATAAATATCAAGGTGTAAACTATAGGCCAATAAGAGTCCTTAAACGATGCAAACTGCGCGGCATAATCGGCCTCGCCACTATACAACGAGCCATTGACCGAGTTTACAAGATAATCGAGCGACCATCCGGCTATCACATAGTAATATCCCGATATAAACAAGGCACATAGGATACCGTTAAAGCCCAGAATTTGCCAAGGTTTAGAGAGTTGACGGAATCCACCAACGGCATTTTTGTGAGTCTTACGACCCACAGCAAATTCGCACAACATTACCGGAATGGCAATGATAAGCACACACAATAGATACACCAAAAGGAATGCTGCTCCTCCGTGTTCTCCGGCGAGGTAAGGGAAACGCCATATACTTCCCAAGCCTATCGCACTACCTGCAGCGACAAGAATTGCGCTGAGTTTGCCTCCGAATGAGGCTCTTGTTTCGTTACTCATTGATATTAGAATTAATTTTTAAGGCTTCGCAAAGATAATACAAAAGTCAGTCCGTTATTCTCTCACATCGGCTCTTTTGCTTTTTATTCGTATTTTTACATCATTATCACAGCAAGGCTTATGATGGCTATTACGGCCCATATTACCACACCTTGTATCAATGGCTTCACGCCTACCGAGCGCAATACGTCGAGCGACAGGCCACTACCTATCAGGAATAGTGTCATTCCCAATCCCTTCTTGGCAAACCATATAAGCCCCAATGTAATATTTTCAGGTAGTGCCACATAAGTATTGAGCAACATTGCCACAACAAACAGTATAATAAACCAAGGTATGGTAATCTTGGTATTCTTTTCTCTGAAAATCAGCGTTGTAACAAGTGCCAATGGTATAATCCACAATGCTCGTGTACACTTTATCAGTGTGGCTATTTGCAGTGCCACGCCCTCACTGCCGGGGAAATACATACGGTCGTACGCCTCGCCGGCTCCTACTACCGAACTTGTGTCGTGGATGGCTATGGCTGCCCATTCGCCAAACTGCTCTTGGGTCATTCCCAACCAATGACCTATCGGTGGGAATATAAATAACGCTATCGCATTGAGGATAAATACAGTACCGAGTGCTACCGACATTTGGTTATCGTTGGCTTTCACTACAGGTGCTACGGCTGCTATGGCACTGCCTCCACATATTGCCGTACCCGATGATATAAGATAGGATGTCTTGCTATCGACTTTAAGCAACTTGCCTACAAGGTAGCCTACTATCATTACAGCCAATACCGACACGATGGTAAACAGCATTCCCTCCTTGCCCGAGGCCAACGACTCGTGCAAATTCATACCGAATCCCAAGCACACAACGGCTACTTGCAACAGGTATTTCGATGTCTTTTTGGCCATCTTGGGCATTGGATTGCCCAATAACAATGCGTATGCCAATCCCATAAACAACGCTATGGCAGGGCTAATAAAGGGCATCAGCGTAAAGTGCATACACAACAAGAATATAACACGATTATAAGGGGCAATAAATGTTCTGAATTTTTCCATAATACTTTATAATACTTATTTTTATCACATCAGTTTCTTCTGCATATAACTCATAAAATCTTTGACAATGGCACTCGTTGGGCTTATGTCGCGTACGAATGAGAACTCACGCGACATATCTACATCGCCATCTATAGTCACTATCTTGAGCCTACCCGACTTTACATCTTGCACTACCGATTGCAACGATACGAATGCCATACAATCGGCATTGGCTATAAATTGCTTGATGCTTGTTTCATCGGCAAGTTGCATCACAATATTGAGTTGCGATAGAGTTATTTCGTGAGGGGCAAGGGCGCGTTCTACCAATTGGGCACTATCCGACCCTGTTGCTGCCATAACCAAGGGCAACTCCTTCAACTCATCGAGGCTTACGATATCGATAGCCGACAGATTACTCGATGCCGACACGACAAGCACTACTTCATCGCGCATAAACGGCGTATATCGCAGTTGAGGATAACGGTCGCCACCCTCTACCATACCTACATCTATTCGCTTTTGCTCTACGGCTTGCACTATTTCATCGGCAGTACCTTCTATCAGCGACAACTTAATGTGGCTGAAATGGGTGGCAAACGACGACAGATATTGGGGCAGCAGTTGCCGGGCAATGGTGGTGCTTGCGCCCAATCGCAGCGAGCCGGTAAGGTTGTGCGCGTGCAACTGCATATCGAAATTGAGCGCGTCATAATGCGCAAGGATACCCTCGGCGTGAGCCAACAGCGTCTTGCCTGCTATGGTAAGAGATATATGACTGTTCTGTCGCTCAAACAACTTAACGCCAAACTCTTGCTCCAACTCCTGTATATGCTTGCTGATAGCCGGCTGTGTTATGCCCAACTCCTGCGATGCCTTGGTAAAACTCATATTATGAGCCACGCTGCAAAAAACTTTCAATCTGAAGTCTAACATAATCTCTATCGCTTTATCGTTTCCATATCTCCCACGCGGCATCGGCCTGCCCATAGAGCATTTGCAAGCCGTTACACACAGTAGCACCTTGAAGGGCACACCGTTGCATAAAGGCCGTTTGCTGTGGATTATACACTACATCGTAACACAAGTGCCGAGGGGTGATGTGCGTATATGGTATAGGGGCACAATCGGCCACACGAGGATACATACCCAATGGTGTGGCGTTGACTATAAGTGTGTGCGCCTCCATTACTTCGGGCGACAACTCCTCATAACTTATCTTACCCTCACCCGGCGTGCGCGACACCAATGTAGTGGCTATATTCAAGTCGTGCAACGCTGCACATACAGCCTTCGATGCTCCTCCTGTACCCAATACAAGTGCGTGACGATGATGTGGCTGCAAAAGCGGCACCAACGAGTTGCGAAACCCCATATAATCGCTATTATACCCTACCATTCGCACACGATTATTATCGCGCTCTATTTTTATAACATTCACTGCACCAACACGTTGAGCCACATTATCTATAGCATCAAGATAAGTCATTACCGACTGCTTATAGGGAATGGTCACATTAAGCCCTCGCAAGGCTGTTTCGCGTGCAACCAACTCAGGCAACAACGAAATATCGGGCAACTCATAGTTGTCATACACAGCCGCAATATTCTCGCGCTCAAATCGCTCATTGTGATATTGTCGCGAAAACGAATGTCCGAGTGGATAACCTATCAGTCCATATTTCTCTCTCATTGGCACTCCTTTCTATTTGCCCATATACCCCGATTGTCGCAACACATCGGTAGCCGGCAGTGTATCATTTACTATTTGTTGTGGTGTGAGAACTTGTCGCTTTGCATAAGCCTCAACGATGCGCCAGCCCACCCAACGCCCCACTCTGCCGGGCGAATCCTGCGTGAGCGTTGCCGTAAAGGGCGACGGCTGTATATACTTGCGTATGGTAATATTATCGGTAGCAAAGAGGTGCGACTGCTCTACTATCGCAGCCCATATCTTGGCTTCATAATCACGACACCAAGCAGCCTGCAAGGGACTGTATCCCATAACAGCCTCGGCCGTATTATCATCAATCAAGCCCGACATCAGGTAGGCAATACGACCCTCATACACCATAGCATCGAGCAATGTTGCCCCTTGTGGCCGGGGTACAGCATTACGCAACAACACCTCGGCTACATCGGCTACAATACGCCGGCGCGTATGCAAGGGCAACTCGTAGGTGTGATATCGCTGCTTATAGGGTGCATAATCTTCACCCATATAGCAATCGAGCGATATCGAAATAAGGCTGTCAAGCGTTACTATCGAACGACCTAACCCCGATATATGGCACTGCACAACAGGAGTGGGCTTATGGGGGAATAATACTTTATATCGTGCCACAAGTTGAGCCAAAGACTCACTCTCGGCCGACATATCGGCATAACAAGCCTGCACGTCGGCATACAACGACGACACTATACTATCGCCCATAAAACGAGCCAACCCCTCATCAAAATAGGGAGCATCATCGAGCCCAAGCAAACGACGGTTATAGAGATACCAAAATTCGCCACTCGCCTCAATAAAAGATTGCTTCTGCACCGTATCGGTAAGTTGAACATACTGCAACAAGCCCTTATCGAAACGTGTTACCTCCAACGGTTGCACACAATCGACTGCTATACGATAATCGGTATGCTTGCCACACGACACAAGCAGCAAGCACGCGAATAGCAATATTTTGGATACAATTCGTACCGACATAAACATTAGTATAAACCGACTACAAATATAGTGTAATTTAAGCGATATCGAGCCACAAGAGCCTATGATTTTACACATTTGAATAATATTACCTCCGAGGGAAGTCTGTTATTATTACATTTTAAGAAATATCACACCATTTAAAATTGATAAAAGCAACCACTTATCGACAATTTTTTGTAAATTTGCAGCAATTTTATTGTATTATACAACTCTTGTAAATGCACTCAATAGGTCATAAAATATCTATATTCAAGCACCTTACGCAACTATGCTTACTCATAGTTGCACTTGCCTTGCCCCAAACAATCGTTGCACAAGCCACATCAAAGAACAACTTTGTAGTCGTTCTTGATGCCGGTCACGGTGGTCACGATGCCGGAGCAATAGGCGTAAAAGGTAAAGAGAAAAATATCAACCTCGGTGTTGTGCTGAAATTGGGCAAACTCATCGAAACGAATATGCCCGATGTCACTGTCAAATACACCCGTAAAACCGATGTATTCGTAGGCTTGAAAGAGCGTACACAGATAGCCCACAAGAACAAAGGCAACCTCTTTATATCGGTACACGCCAACTCGGTGGACAAGAAAAACAGAAATCGCAAGACCATAAAGGGTGCTTCGACCTATGTATTGGGTACTGCCAAGAATGCCAAAAACCTCGAAATAGCCAAGCGTGAGAACTCGGTAATTATGCTTGAGGATGACTACAGCACAAAGTATGAGGGTTTCGATCCCAACTCACCCGAGTCATACATCATATTCGAAACAATGCAAACGGCATTCCTCGACCAGAGTATCTCTTTTGCAGCATTGGTACAAGAAGGTATGGTAGATGTTGCCCACCGTGCCGACCGTGGCGTAAGACAAAACGGTTTTTATGTCTTGGCTTACACCGGTATGCCCTCGGTACTTGTCGAACTCGATTTTATATGCAACCCCACGCAAGAGAAATATATGCTCTCGGAAAAGGGTCAGGAAGAGATGGCCGAGGCTATATATAATGCCTTTGTAACCTACAAGGCAAGTTACGACGGCAAGACCGACGCCATAGCAGCCGTAAAGCAGGCTCAAGCCAATGTTTCCAACTACGACGAAGAGGCCGAAGATGAGCAAGAAACCATTACCGACAACAGCACACCCGACAATAACGATGTACAAGAAGCCGTTACCAAAGGCCAACGTATATATAAGGTGCAATTTATGGCACTGCCCAAGAAGTTGAGTGCCAACAGCAAGTCTTTCAAGGGGCTCACCCCCGTAGAGGTATATCAAGAGAAAGGATACTACAAATATACTTATGGAGCATCATCGACCCGTCAAGGCATCGAAAGCGACTTCAAGAAAGTTCGCAAACTCTTTAAAGACGCCTTTATCATCGTGATGCAGGACGGTAAAAGAGTAGAATAAGAGATACAACATAGCTAATAAAAACAAACAACAATATGAAAAAATTTTGGACTAAAGAGATTAAGATTGCACTAACAGTTATACTGTGTATGATAATAATCTTTGCAGGTATTCAATTCCTCAAAGGAATAAACGTAATGAAACCTGCCAACCACTACACCATCACATTCGACAATGTGGATGAACTGATGGTATCATCGCCCGTAACGGTAAACGGCTACAAAGTGGGTGTCGTTCACGATATGCAATACGACCACGAAAACAACTTGGTATTGGTTATGATTAATATCGATAAAGATATGCGCATCCCTCGCGATAGCAAAATAACCCTGTCAAGAGGCCTTATGGGTGGCGCAACTGTCGTTATCGACATCAACCCTTACGTTAGCGACTACTACGCGCGTGGCGAGGTTATACAAGGTATAAACGGTGCCGATATGATGGGCGAAATAGCCGGTATGATGCCTGAACTCACTTCAATAGTTGCCAAGGTCGATAGCATACTCACAAGCGTCAACGTTATTGTAAGCGACCCGGCATTGTTGGCTGCCGTACAACGCCTCGACGGCATCACTGCCAACCTCAAAAGCACTACCGACGGTCTTGACAAAGTAATGAAAAACGACCTTCCCGGCATCGTGAACAACATCAACACTATTACCAACAACATCGACACGCTCACTACTACACTCAATGCGTTACCCATTGAATCGACCATAGGCTCTATCAATGAGTTGGCTGCCAACCTGAAAGCTGCAACCGGCAACCTCAACGAAACTGACAACACTGCCGGATTGCTACTCAACGACCGCGAGTTGTACGAACAACTGAACAGTGCCGTAGCAAGCCTCGACTCGTTGTTGAACGACATACGAATCAACCCCAAACGCTACATAAATATCAAAGTATTTTAATTGCAAACAGCAACGATTTTTATTTAGAAACCTTATAAATAAGAAACGGTAAACAAAAAAAATTTACCCCCTCTTTTTAAGGCACTCTCACGATACTTTTAGGAAACTTTCAGACAGTTTTGGCACAATGCCGGGCTGTCTGATTTTCGCTTAAATGGCTAATAATTAGCAATATACCGAAAACACATCTTGCAAAAGTTAGTGTCATCACAGCACATTTGTAACTGACTGTAGTTTAGAGGTTTGTATTTAAATGTTAAAACGCAAATTTTTTGGCGTTTGATTTTACAAAAAAATTGTAAGACTTTTGTATGCTGAAAAACATAGCCTAAAGAAAAAACGAAACACGAAACTACGCTGAGAAAATGAGTTTGGAACACGTCGCTTTATGGGACAAATGCCTTGCTATCATCAAAGACAATGTTGACGAGGTTGTGTACGAAAAATGGTTCGTACCCATCAAGTCATACTCGTTTGAGAATGGTATCTTGGTATTGCAAGTCCCCTCACACTTCTTCCAAGAGCATATCGAGGAAAACTATATGGAACTGCTACGTCCGGTAATCACCCGCGTGTATGGCAGAAACATCAAATTGTATTATAAGGTAACTGTTGTAGAAAATCCTACAGCAACAGTCAACGTATCGTCACCCGAAAAGTCGATACAAGTGGCACGCAATATGCGTCAAGGTCGCCCCGTAGAACCCACCAACCCATTCCAAACTCAAGAATACGAAGACCTCGCATCGCAACTCAACCCCTATTATACATTTAATAATTACTACTCAAGCGACAGTAACAAAGTAGCCCGTGTAACAGGCGAAGCAGTAGCAGCATCGCCGGGTAACAACCCCTTCAACCCTATGTTTGTCTATGGCGAGTCGGGCGTAGGTAAAACTCACCTCGTTCAAGCCATCGGTGCCAAAATCAAGGAGCAAAACCCTCGTTCGCGCGTTTTGTACCTATCGGCCAATCTGTTCCAACAACAATACACTACGGCCGTTCGCAACAACCAAGTGAACGACTTTATCAACTTCTACCAAAGCATCGATGTATTGCTATTGGACGACATACAGGAGTTTGCCGGCAAGATACAGACTCAAAACACATTCTTCCACATATTCAACCACCTTCACCTCAACGGTAAGCAATTAGTACTCACCTGCGACCGTCCGCCTGTCGAACTCGAAGGCATCGTGCCTCGTCTGCTCACTCGCTTCAAATGGGGCTTGCAGGTAGAGGTTGAACGTCCCGACTTCTCTCTTCGTCGCGACATCCTGCACAACAAGATTGAACGTGACGGACTATCCATATCGGAAGATGTTGTCGATTACATCGCTCGCAACGTTACCGACAACGTGCGCGACCTCGAAGGCACCATCGTATCGCTTATGGCTCACGCTATGGCATTCAACCACGAGGTAACACTCGACCTTGCCGAGCAAGTAGTGGCTCGCAGCGTGAAGATGGTCAAGAAACAAATTACCATCGACACCGTGCGCAATGCCGTTTGCACCTACTACAATATGAAGCCCGAAACGCTGGTTACTCGCTCACGCAAGCGCGAAATTGTTGTGGCACGTCAGGTAGCAATGTACCTCACCAAGAAGCACACCTCTATGGCTTTGGCCGGCATCGGCTCACTGCTCGGTCGCTACGACCACGCCACCGTACTGCACGCCTGCAAGACCATCGAGGGTCAAATGCAAGTAGATAAAGAGTTGCAAAAGTCACTATCGGATATAGAAAAACTGCTAACTGCATAACAAAACAGGAACAATAAAAAATTTAACAACAAAGGAGGGTATTTATCGTTTTGATACCCTCCTTTGTTGTTGTAGGTTTATGCCTATATTTTTCCGAAACAACATCAATTAATGTATTTTAACATATTTTTAGGGGGGGTAACAGTTTTTTGCTTACTTTTACAGTCGAAAGAAAATACGTACCACTACTACAAAATATAGATATAGAAAATCTTACTCAAAAGGAGAAAAGAGATACTTACGCCCCAAAGAACACATAATCACAAAAACAAATAGAAAATATTAATCCTCATAATTAACACACTTTGAAAAAATTACTACTTTTAGCACTGATGGTGTCGATATGTGGTTTCTGCAACGCCCAACAAACTACCGAAAACAAATCGACATTAGATAACTGGTATGTAGGTATAGGAGGAGGTCTGCATTGGTCAATATTAGATTACTCCAACCTCGACAAAAGCATCTATCCCGAAAGCAACTTTATGACAAGAGGAGTATTTACCATGTTCGGTCAATATGAATTTGGTAAAGAAAAACAATTTGCTTTAAGAGGTGAATTATCATTTTTGCGTCGTGGAGGAGAGTTGAGCAATATTCAGCAAAGTCTTTTAAATTCGAGCATCACAGGTTTTGACAAGACTTCCGACATAAGCTATACACTCAAATCGGGTTATTGTGATATTCGAGTGTCGTTTATATACAATCTTTTGAAAGAAACTTCACACTTTCACCCTTACGTTTTTATAACACCAATATTGGGTTTTTCGACGGGAGGAAACATACATTATAAAGAGGTGTCGTTGGAAGGTGATGTTTTCGACTACGAAATGCCTATCAACAAAGGAAACTTTGCACCGGTATATTTTGCCGGAGCTATAGGCGCAGGTTGTCGTTATCAATTTGACATAAAAGACAATCTGTTTTTTGTAGGACTTGAAATTGGTTATGAATATGGTCTTACCGACACATATAGTGCATTGGAAAAGAACGGTGAAGCCGAAATAGACAACAGATACTTTGCAAACAAGAACACAGCCGTAGAAGGTAGTCGCAAATTTCATAACATAGAGTTAAAAGCAACCGTAGGAGTACCCCTCACTATCTTCAAGAAAAAAGTCAAAGCACCGGTTGTAGAAGAAAAACCAATACCAATGCCCGTTGTTGTGGAGGAAAAACCATGTTACACCTTAGATGAGATAACCGACATGATAACTCGCGGCGAACGTGTAGAGGGTAAAACCATTTGTGCTATCGACGACATTACGTTCGAGTTTGGCAAAAGCACTATAAAAGCCGACTCTTATACCTATCTGAACAGACTTGCCAATATACTTATACGCATAGATGCACAAGTAGAGGTGAAGGGTCATACCGATAATATAGGATCGGAAGAGTTCAACTTGAACCTGTCGAAAGAACGCGCCTATACGGTAGTACAATATCTGATAAGCAAAGGAGTGAAAACAGATAAAATAAGTTACAGCTACTACGGCTTGTCGCAACCACTCACCGACAACGATACGGAAGAGGGTCGTCGCTTGAATCGCCGAGTAGAATTTGAAATACAATATTAATAATGTTAAACACAAAAATAAAAACTACAATGAAAAAGATGTTTTTAAGATTTACGGCAATATTATCGGTAGTTGCTTTGTCAGTTTCGTTAGTATCGTGCCTCGATAGCAGTGATGAAACTATTATTTTGGAGGATAACAATAATACGACCTTGGGAGAGTTATCGAAAGATTATTTTACCATTGAAAATGCTACATATAGATCGGGGAGTTTTCCCAATTCCACTACTACTGAAACTATAGATAATATAGATATGAGTTCGCAAGTAATGAATGGAGCAATGAACTATGTATCAGTAAAGACAAGACATACAATTGAAGAATTTTATGCCGGTATTAAAGGGGTTTCGGGCTACTACGAATATAAACCCACAGACGTTAATACATCCGGTGGATACAATACGTATGTTATTCCTATAATGATCAGCGAAACATATAAAGGAAATTCTACAATAATTTTGAGTGAGAAGTTAAATAATGGCAATGTGACAACACCTGTAGAAAAAGGTATAAATTACATTGAAACACAAACAGGCGATATAGAAGTAAAATTGGCTTTTAGCAACAATAAAGATATTGATTTGCATTTATATACTCCGTCCGGAGAACATATATATTACGGTAATAGAGGAGGAACATATACTGATGAGCAAGGGAAACAAATCAGCTACGGATTAGATATTGACTCTAATGCAGGTTGTAGCATAGATGGTATAAACAAAGAAAATATATATATTCCTAACGAATTAGTAGAAAATGGTACTTATACAGTTGTTGTTGATATGTTTAGTAATTGTAATCCAAGTATTGCAACCAATTGGTCAATAATAGTAAGATATAAGGGTACCATAATAACCCCCATAACTGGTGTTAATCCGTCATCCGGAGTTTATGCCACTTATGCGAGTGATGGAGATATGACCAACGTAATGAAATTCAAAATAACCGATGCCGGCTCAAACCGAGTAAATCAAAATAGGATTCAATTAGGCTCATTTAAAGCAATTCCTTTAAGTGAAATGGATGAAATAAAATTGATTGAAAAAGAGTACAATAAAGAATTTTATAAATAACGGTAATATATAACTCACACACACCCACTTTGTGGTCATCGATACTACAAAGTGGGGGTTATTATATTTTGGGTAATGTGGCAAAAAACAGTTGGTCAAATCATATATAATCACCTGTAGCATAATTATTTACACCAGGTTTTAACAATCACTTTAGTCCATTATACCGGATTTAAGGTTTATAATTGGTTTGTGGAGAGGTATTGTATCAACGTGTCGGTGGTGCGTTACTCCTCTCTTTACCCTAATCTCGAACGTCCATAACATACTCCATTATGGCTGCATCGCCGGGGGCAAACCAACGCATATCGGTATCCTTGGCATACCAAGTGAGTTGCTTCTTGGCATAGACGCGTGTATTCTTCTGTATGCGGGCAACGGCTGTTTCATAATCCATCGTGCCGTCAAAGTAGGCAAACAACTCCTTAAGCCCTACGGTATTGAGCGAATTGAGGTGTCGCAACGGATACACCCGACGAGCCTCATCGAGCAGTCCTCCGTCTATCATATCTATCACACGCTTGTTGATGCGCTCAAACAACTGCTCGCGTGGCAAGTTCAGTCCTATCTTGATAATGCGAAATGGGCGTGGCTTGGCTTGGTTGGTACGCAACCGGCTATAGGGCACACCGGCTTGCAGGCATATCTCTACGGCGTGTACCACGCGCTTGTAGTTGCAACGATCCACAACCTCGTAATGCTCGGGGTCGAGTTGCTTAAGGCGATTGAGCATATACTCCAAGCCATACTGCTCATACTCGGCATAGACGCGCCGGCGCACCTCATCGCTTATGGTAGGTATGTCGTCGATACCCTTGCACACGGCATCGATATAGAGCATCGACCCTCCACACATTACGGCATAGGGTGACTTCTCGAACAATCGGGGTAACAGTTCCAGCACATCACTCTCAAATTGTGCTGCGCTATAATACTCGTCAAGCCCCAACGTTCCTACAAAATGGTGTGGCACAAGAGCCAACTGCTCGGCTGTAGGGGCTGCCGTTACAACGGGTATATCGCGATATAATTGACGAGAATCGGCGGAGATTATCTCCGCCGACAATGCTTGTGCTATACCGATGGCTGTAGCAGTCTTACCTACTCCTGTGGGGCCGGTAATGACAATGAGAGTATTCATCGGGTATATCTATATTATTTACCTTGCGCTACAAGGCGTGCTATCTCAACCACCAACTCCGATGCTTTCTCCATCGAACGGATGGGTACATACTCATAGCGGCCGTGGAAGTTTACGCCTCCGGCAAAGATATTGGGGCAAGGCAAGCCTTTGAACGACAATTGTGCGCCATCGGTACCACCACGAATGGGCTTAACCTTAGGCTCGATGTCGATGTTGCGCATAGCCTGCGACACAAGGTCGATGATGTAGATTACAGGCTCTACCTTCTCGCGCATATTGTAGTATTGGTCCTTAACCTCCACCTCAACGCATCCGGGATATCGCTCATTCAACTTGTCGGCAATACGCTTCAACTCCTCTTTGCGAGCCTCAAACTTGGCACGATCGTGGTCGCGTATGATGTAAGAGATTGTAGTCTGCTCCACATTACCCTCCATTGCGATAAGGTGATAGAATCCTTCGTAACCTTCGGTATGCTCGGGACGGTCTTTCTCGGGCAACATAGCGATGTATTGGTTGGCTACAAGCATCGAGTTTATCATCTTATCCTTGGCCATACCGGGGTGTACGTTGCGACCTTTGAAGGTAATTTTAGCACCGGCGGCGTTAAAGTTTTCATACTCAAGTTCGCCTATCTCACCACCATCGAGGGTATATGCCCAATCGGCACCAAAAGCCTCAACATCAAACTTGTGTGCGCCCAAGCCTATCTCCTCATCGGGATTGAAGGCAACTCTTATTTTACCGTGTTCTATCTCGGGGTGAGCAATGAGGTACTCCATTGCAGTAATAATCTCGGCAATACCGGCCTTATCGTCGGCACCCAAGAGTGTCTTACCATTGGTTACAATAAGGTCTTGACCTACATAGTTGAGCAACTCGGGAAACTCATTGGGACGAAGCACAACATTCTCATCGGCACACAACACAATATCACCACCGTCGTAGCCCTTGACAATGCGAGGTTGCACATTGCGACCTGTCATATCAGGAGCAGTATCCAAGTGGGCTATAAAACCTACTGTAGGCAATTTCTTGTCGGTATTGGCCGGCAAGGTAGCCATCAAGTAACCATTCTCATCGAGTGTAATCTCGGTAAGACCCACACGACGCAACTCCTGCTCGAGAGCCTGCGCAAACACCATCTGGCCGGGTGTACTCGGGGTCATATTGGTAAGTTCATCCGATTGTGTGTCGAAACTCACATAGTGTAAAAATCTGTCAACGAGTGTCATATTCATAGTGTTAAATATTTCAAGATAAAGGACTACTGCAAAGGTACAATATTTTTTGTACATTTGCACTCCAATCGTAAAAAAGATATTGCAAAAGTATGAGCAAAAAGCGTAAAGCAAAAAAGAAGAAGAAATCGACATCATCGCAATGGGTAGTATTGCTGCTACTAATTTCGGGCATTGGCTACCTGATGAACCTGTACGGATGTGGTGGATTATCGCTGCGAGAGTACAACACACCTCAATACGAAGGTCCCACCCTCACCACACACATCGACGACCTCGATATGGCACGCACAGCCAAGGGATGCCCCTCACAAATTATTCGACACACAGGCCACACACTATCCTACAACAACAACCTGCGATTGGCCAATTGGGTAGGATACGAACTCACAGCACAAGAAACGATGGGCAACGTCGAACGCACCGACTGGTTCGACACCGACCCCAAGGTAAAAGGCACCAAAGTACGACACGCCGACTACACCCACAGTGGATTCGATCGCGGACACTTGGCTCCGGCAGCCGATATGAAGTGGAGCCAGCAAGCAATGGTCGAATCATTCTATATGAGCAACATCTGTCCACAAGTACACGCACTCAACGCCGGACTGTGGAACACACTCGAAAACCGTGTACGCACTTGGGCACAACGCGACAGCGCAATAATAGTAGTATGCGGCCCCATAGTGCCACAACAACACTCCACCATAGGAAAAAATCGCGTAGCAGTGCCATCACACTACTACAAGATAATAGCCGCCCCCTACTCCACAACCCCACGAGGCATAGCATTCATAATGCCCAACGAAGACATAGACAACCCACTATACACCTACGCCGTAACAATCGATAGCGTAGAAAACACAACAGGAATAGACTTCCTATACAACCTACCCGACTCACTCGAAAACCACATAGAACAAAACATAGACCTCAAATTATGGCAACTATAACAAACCACGTCAACGACACAATCTGTGCCATAGCAACCCCCGCCGGCAGTGGAGGAATAGCCGTAATACGCGTAAGCGGCAGCAACGCCATACAACTGTGCGACACCATATTCGCAGCACGCAATAGCAACAAAACACTGACAACACAACCGGCCAACACAACACTATACGGCCACATATACGACAACAACGAAATCATCGACGAAGTCGTATGCACCACATTCCGAGCCCCACACTCATTCACAGGACAAGACACCATAGAAATAGCCTGCCACGGCTCACAATACATACAACAACGCATCATTACACTACTGCTATCGGCAGGATGCCGACTCGCCGAGCCCGGCGAATACACCCGACGCGCATTCGCATCAGGACGCATCGACCTATCACAAGCCGAAGCCGTAGCCGACCTCATAGCAGCAACATCGGCAGCAGCACACCGTCTGGCAATAAACCAAATGCGAGGACAATTCAGCCAACGACTCGCACAACTGCGACTACAACTACTCGAATTTGTTTCACTCATCGAACTCGAACTCGACTTCAGCGAAGAAGACGTACAATTTGCCGATCGCACACGCCTCAACAACCTCACACAAGAAATAAAACAAGAAATACAACGCCTCACACAATCGTTCGCCGTAGGAAACGCCATTAAAAACGGCATCCCCGTAGCCATCGTAGGCGAAACAAACGCCGGGAAATCGACACTCCTCAATCGCCTCGTACACGACGAGCGCGCACTCGTCAGCAACATACACGGCACAACACGCGACGTCATCGAAGACACCATAACACTCGGAGGCACACTATTCCGATTCATCGACACAGCAGGCATACGCGACACCAACGACACCATCGAATCGATGGGAATAGAACGCACATTCAACAAACTGCAACAATGCGAAATAGCCATCTGGCTCATCGACAGCACAACCCCCACACAACAAATCGAAGAACTCTCACAACGCATCATACCACAATCACTCGACAAGCAACTCATCATAGCATTCAACAAAGCCGACCTCATCGACCCCACCCAACAACACACAATACAAACACTCGCACAACAACTCGCAGCACGTCATCCACACGCCACACCACTATACCTATCCGCCAAGAACGACACAGAAATCGACACACTCGAGCACAAACTCATCGAAACAGCCCACATACCCACCACCGAAGGCAGCGACATAATAGTAACCAACGCACGCCACTACAACGCACTGCAACAAGCACTCGAAGCCATCAATCGCGTAGCCGACGGACTCGCCAACAACATACCCACCGACTTCGTAGCACAAGACATACGCGAAACAATGCACCACCTCGGCGAAATAACCGGCGAAATCTCCACCGACGACATCCTCGGCTCAATATTCTCCCGCTTCTGCATCGGAAAATGATAAAATCTATAGCGTTGATTATCAATGCTTTAATAAATTTTGAAGTATTTCTTTAAATATCACACCAAAATAAACATAACGCGCTGATTATCTGCAACATAAAGCATTACTATTCTCTACTGGGAATTTTATAAAAAATCAATTTTGTCCCCCGTTTGTCCCCCAGACACTCGAGGGACGTATTTTTTTGTCCCTTTTTGTCCCTTGGGCACCC
>JAFXIZ010000011.1 GCA_017532725.1 Bacteroidaceae bacterium | reverse complement strand
AAGAAGGCGATGATGCACCTTTAATAAGACGAGCATAATACTCATTATCTTTCTTCTTGGCTTCCTTTTCTTTCGCTATATAGGCACGAAGGTCTATAATTTTCTTTTTATAATACTCTTTACTCATAGTTATCTTATTTACGTTGTCAGTAGGTTTTCTTTCGCCGATTGTGATTGTTTTCGTTCTATGTCTTTTATAATTATATCCAACACTTTGTCAAGCAACCACTCTACTTTTATCATCATTTCAAGTATCATAATAATAATAGGAATACCGGGAATGGGTATAAGTTTAACAATAGATTTTGCCAACTTCAATATGGAACTGAATGGGGTATCACGCAAGAATATAAGGAATCCCAACACCCCCTTTGTAGCAACATCACCTACAGTTTCGGCCAACTGCTTGATAAAATCTATCAAGGGTGATATATCCTTACCACTATTCTTCTGATACTCCTGTAAAGCAACAATAACTTCTTCTATATTTACTTTGGCTAAAAGTTCTTTTATTGAAGTAACAAGATTGTCTATTAAACTTCGCGCCTTTCCGTTGCAATTGTGTAGAAATTTTATTAAAAACACTTGCTACTGATGATTTTGTTTTGGTTGAAGCATCAGAAACCCAACTATTATTTTTTTGCGACACATCAGCCACACTCGATTTTATCTTATCACACACACTCATAGTTCATAGAATTTAAGCGCTAACAAATAAAGGCAACAACTCTTGCACAAGATACCAAGCACAAGGCCAAGCCGCAAATATACCGGCATAGCCTATTACTGCTGTGACAGCAAAAGAAAATAGTTGATTGGCTGACATCGACCAAAACCAACGTGGTGGAATGCCCAATCCATAAGCAAAAATACCAAGGACAAGACCTACAATGGCAAATACGCCTGCCAATATAAGCACATTCCAATCTTCGTTCATTATAGCATAACAGCCTCCCAACAACCCAAGAAAGTTTGTTATAGGGGCTAATAGATTTATTATATATACTATTACAATCATTATTAAGAAATTATCAATGAACAAGTAAGCAATTTAAATTATCGAACGAGCAAAGATTAAAGGCAATAAAACTTATAACACTCACAAATGGGCTAAAGTGGATTACACCACTTATAATGATAAGATTGTTATATGTGGGACAAAAGACCCACATATAACAATAAAGGAAACATTACTTACCTGAGGCAGATAAAGTAATGCTATTATCAGCAAGTTTGCTATCATCGGCATTAGCAACTTGAACGCCAACGCCAAAAAGTTCGGCTACTTTCTTCTCAAAGTTACCTACTTGTATATTACCTTTTACAAAGAGTTCGCCACCCTTTGCACCCTCTGCACGAATTGAAGCCAATGTAGCCTCATCATCAGCAAATGCGCCCTTACAAGTTGCGCTTTTATAAACACGGAGTGTACCTCCAAAATTCTTTTTAAAGTTGGCCTTCAACGTTTTAACTTTTGTACGACCATTCAATGAAAAATCTGCCATAATTTTTTGTTTTAAAAGTTAGAAAATAAATTAATTGATATTGTATTCTACAATTTTTGACTTATCAAGTTGTGCTAACTTCTCAATCTTGTAATCCGTACCGGCAACCTTAAAGGCACCCCATATATATGAATCAATCTGACGATAAGTATAATCTTCCTTCAAGTCAAATTGCTCCATAAAATAATCATACACCTCAACAAAAAATTTATAATCTTTAAGTTTATTCGCAAACTCACTTTTTGTATAGGCGTTGTGGATACTCGATTTCCTATTATTGTATTTGTATTTAGGCAACAAACCTTTTTCAAAAAGACTGATAAACGTCATTGCCACAATACTATCATATATAGGAAATTTCGTTGGTTGATGAAGCGCACAATACTTTGTTGCAAAAGAATAATTAAAACGAACACCACCATTAAGTCGCAAAGTTGCAATTTCGGGTACTAATGTCAAATCACCTTTTTTGAGCCGCAAATCGATATCCTTAATACCAAGGATATTTTCGGTCATTTTATTAACAGCCTGAATACCTGTCGAATAGAAACAATTAAGCAATTTCACTTTAGTATCAGTTGCTGCTTTATTTGTGTGGTCGCTATATTTTTTTACAAGACTCTGCAACAGTTCTTCTTGGATACTATAAGATTGCATTTTCTTGTACTCAACCAATGCACCGGCAGCGTCACTCTTTAATGAAATATTTTTCATATCCACCCTTATATGCTTCTTTGCTACTATATCGCCATTATAGAAACGATACAATAGTAATATATTTGTTTAATACTCTCCTCTTGCTGCTTGACCTATGGTAATGTTATTTGGAACGAGTTTAGTACCCTTTGCATCCTTAATTTGGACAGTTACTCCAAGGTTTTTATCAAAGAGTTTTTCGGCATCTCCAACTTTCATACTCGCTTTAATTTTAAAACCATCAGCAGTAGACTTTACCTCTTTGGTAGTTTTTTTATTCAAGGCAGCAAGGGTTAACTCGCTATCAGCAATCTGCGCTCCTTTATAGAACACAAGCGATAGATCAAACGCTTTCTTGAAATCGGCCGAAATGGTTTTCAGTTTTTTTTGAGGAGCAACGGTAAATTCAGCATTCTTGAATTTATCCATTAAGTTATTAATAAGTCCCATTTTATATAAATTTTAAGGATTACTTACTCTATAATTATAAATTCTGTACGACGGTTAGCATCGGGATTCTCTAAATCAATAGGCTCACTTGAGCCTTTTCCCTCGGCAATAAGACGTGAAGCATCAATACCTCTTGACACAAGAAAATCGACAGCAGCTTGCGCTCTATCTTCTGACAATTTTTGATTGAAAAGAGGATCTCCTTCAGATGAAGTATGACCAACAATTTTCACCTTTAAATCTGATTGCTTATCCATTAGTTGTGCAAGGTCGTGAAGAACAAATTTTGCTTCATCAGATAGTTCAGCCTTACCTTTCAAAAACTTGGCAGCGTTGAAGTTTTTTTCAATCTCTTCCATACGCTCAATATATACTATCTTCTCCACTTCAACTATCTTTTCGACCTCAACAACTTGGGGCTTACGAGTAGCGAAAAAGGCAACTAATCCCGCAGCAAGTAATAAAAGTATAAGCCATATCCACCACAAAGATTTTTTCTTCGATGCTACAGGAGGAACATAGCCATTTAGATATTCCAATCGGAAACCACCTTTTTTGCCTCCTTTATCAGCGGCTTCAAATTGAGCAATCTCTATATCATACAATTTTGCGTGTTCTACAATACGTTCAAAACTGGGTTTTGTCCACATTTTTACAACAGAGACTTTTTTACCATCTCCCATTGTTACTATTTCATCCTCGGCCTTGAAATACCCATCCCAATTGGCTTCTGTTCCTTTTTCCTCAAGATAAATAAAGTTTTCTACAGTACCTTTGTCAGGATTTAATTCGTTAGGGAAGGCGCGACGTAGATCTTCCAATGTGGCTTGTGGATACATTACCATATACGCGTGTACAATACCCAGCGCTGTGCGATTTTGAGCTTTACCATAAACTCTTACTTTACTTGGCATAATTAATACGATTATTAGTTAATGTTACATTAATATTTTAGTAAAAACTGAAGTGTTATCTGCCACGACATAATAGGCAATAAACATAAAAATTCCTCCAACACATTCCATAATAATAGAGAAAATTATGGATAGAAGTTTAGCCTTATGATTTTTATCTTTCCTAATAATAAAATATATGAGCATTAATAATCCTGCTCCAAAAATCACTGCTCCAATATCAAAAAGTAGCATTACTTCTCTCCTTTCTCCTCGCTTTTGACCCGGTGTGCGAGGTGTATGTTGTGGTTGGTATATATACAGAAAGTGTGGGTCTATTGGCTTATTCTGTTAGTAGGCCCTAGGAATGCCTTGGCAAAGAAGTAAGCAACAGCCCACACACGCAACTATCTAAAAGGGTATAGATATCACGAGTGGGAAAGCCGGCTTAGCGTCTCTTGCCTTAGTAGAATTTCCTAGGTTCACTAACGAGAGTGCTAAACACTTTCCGGTGTTCGGTTAGTATGTCAAGGCAAATGTAAACATTTTTTTTAAACCATTTACATTTGCAGCCGACTTTTTTGTCGGGCTGTTGCTTGTTTGTTGTTGCAAAGTAAATGTTTATTGCAATGCGCGTCAAAGTCCTTTTTAGTCCTTGTTTTCACACTGCGCTAAATCTTCCTTGCACCAATAAGGACTAATAAGGACTTTGCTATAGTGAGAAATATTGTGCATCTTTGCACTCAAATTGGTAACTTATGAGAAAGGATGCTCCCGAAATTGTATTGTTGCGACAAAAGATAGAGGAATCGATCGATCGCAAGGTGCGTACGCCGGCCGACTTTGAATTTTTGGCCGGTGTAATATGGGAACGTACACACGAAACCATAAGTCCTACTACACTGAAACGCTTGTGGGGTTATATAGACGGTGCCGACACTACGCGCTTGAGTACGTTGCATTTATTGAGCCGCTTTGTAGGATACAAAGATTGGGATGATTACTGCCTGTGTATAGCCCAAGAGAGTGACTGCGAAACGGATACTATCGTTGCTCATCATATATCGGTAAACAGTTTGTCGATGGGCGACTGCATCGAGATTGCTTGGCTGCCCAACCGTCGCTGCTTGTTGCGATATACGGGTGGTAACAGTTGGCTTGTCGTTGAGGCCGAAAATTCGAAACTGAAGGTTGGCAATACGTTTCAATGCAGTATGTTCATTCAAGGTGAGCCTTTGTATATCGATGAATTGGTACAAGGCAACAACCCTCCTGTGGCGTTTGTGATAGGCAACAAACGTGGACTTACCCTGCTGAATAAAATAGCAATTGAGCAAGAGGACTCCTCACTTAACTCTAAACTCTAAACACTCGACTCAAGCCCCTCAACAACAAGCCGGTCTATGCTTCTATTTCGCTGAGTTCGAGCCAGCGCATTTCTTTCTCATCGAGTTCGGCTATAATCTCTTCGATGCGTCGTGAGTGCGATAGCAACTCATCGGTAGAGAGTGTTCCACTGCACATTTCTTGTTCGAGTCGCGATTTTTCGGCTTCGAGTTGCGGCAACAGGGCGTCCAACTCCTCAAGTTCCTTTCGATCCTTGAATGTGAGTCGCTTGCGCTCGCCCGACTGTGCCGACTTGGGTTGCGTGGGCGTGCCGGCTGCTTGCTTACGGCGTTGCTCCTCGGCTTGGCGACGTTCTTCTTGCTGTTGTTGGTCGCGCCATAGGCGATAGTCGGTGTAGTTGCCGGGGAAATCCTTGATTTGGGCTGCGCCACGAAATACCAAGAGGTGATCGACAACCTTGTCCATAAAGTAACGGTCGTGCGATACGACAATAACACACCCCTTGAAGTTGCGCAGATAGTCTTCCAATATACTCAATGTGGTTATATCGAGGTCGTTGGTAGGCTCGTCGAGTACAAGGAAGTTGGGGTTACGCATCAGCACGGTGCATAGGTGCAGACGGCGTTTCTCGCCACCACTTAACTTCTCAATGTAGTTGTGCTGCTTGTCGGGCGCGAATAGGAAGTGTTGCAGGAATTGACTTGCCGACAGTTTGCGACCGTCGCCCAATGATATATACTCGGCAATGTCGCGCACGGCATCTATCACCTTCATACCTTCGCGAAATTGCAATCCGTCTTGGCTGTAATAGCCAAATCGTACTGTTTCGCCTATGTCAAATCGGCCACTGTCGGGGGCAACCTCACCTATAAGCATCTTAACGAAGGTCGATTTGCCGGTACCATTCTGCCCTATGATGCCCATCTTCTCGTAACGAGCAAAGTTGTAGTAGAAGTTGTCCAATATCTTGAGGTCGTCGAATGCTTTGCTTACATACTGCGCCTCGAATATCTTGGAGCCAACGTAAGAGGCTTTCACATCGAGTTTTACAGGGCCGTTGTCTATGCGACGTCGCGCCTTATCCTCAAGTTCGTAGAAGGCATCGACACGCGCCTTGGCCTTTGTACCACGCGCTTGTGGTTGTCGGCGCATCCAATCTAACTCGGTGCGCAGCAGGTTGCGCGCACGAGCCGTTTCGGCATTCTGCACATCGAGGCGTTCTTGTCGCTTTTCGAGATAGTAACTGAAGTTGCCTTTGTAGTTGTATATGGTATGATTATCAATCTCAATAATCTCGTTACACACGCGATCGAGGAAGTAACGGTCGTGTGTAACCATCAGCAGTGTTGTGTTGCCACGGTTGAGGTACTCCTCGAGCCACTCGGTCATTTCGATGTCGAGGTGGTTGGTAGGCTCGTCGAGTATGAGCAAGTTGGGCTCGGTAATAAGTACATTGGCCAGAGCAAGTCGCTTAACCTGTCCACCCGACAACTCGCCTACAGGTTGGTCGAATCGTGTAATGTTGAGTTTCGATAGGATTTGCTTGGCACGTTGCTCATAGTCCCACGCTTTCAGGCGATCCATCTGCTCAAGGGCTGCTTGCAGTCGATTGGTATCGTTGGCAACGAGAGCCTGCTCGTATTCGGCAATGACTTGTACCGTTTCGTTAGGCGAGAAGAAGCAAGCCTGCAGCACCGTAAGTTCGGGAGGATAAGAGGGAGCCTGCTCAAGGTATCCCACCCTCACGCCGTTGCGCCACACCACCGAGCCACTGTCATAGTCTTCCTTGCCGGCTATGATGTTGAGCAATGTGGTTTTTCCGGCACCGTTCTGCGCCACGATACCTATACGATCGCCCTCGCCTACACCCAATGATATATCGCCAAACAAGAGTCTATCGCCAAACGACTTGGTAAGTCCTTCAATCTGTAGGTAACTAATCATCTTCTCGCTATTATATAGGCTACAAAATTAATGCAAAGCACACAGATTGCCAAATATAGCGCACATTTTTGCTGCATTTCAACTTGTAATTGGCAAGAGGCATAAGCAACCAGACAACCACTAAAAAGCCCACGCACAAAACATATAAAAGAGTCAATCGTTATTGACATAAGTCAAATAATAAAAAAACTTACAATTTAAAACCTCGCTACAATACCTTAAAACAGCGCTTAAACAACATTTTGACAATATTACACAAAATAATGTCAAGATTTTATACAACGTAACAATAATTTGTTGTATCTTTGCCGTACGAAAAACAACAAATATTGATAAAACCAATCCAAGTTACCTATAATCTACTATTGAATTACACATTCCTACCCGACAAATGTCGGGGTCATCTCGTGAGAGATTAACTGTAAATTAATGTGATTTGTAATATACAGCAGACATACGTTGAGTATCTCTGCTGTTTTTTTATTCTTGAGCGCGCTGGTGTACCGGCAACAAAAAAAGGAGTTGCACCACCGATGTGATACAACTCCTATATATTATATGTGTAAGGGCCACCTTATCGAGTATGCTCCTCAACCCACTTGCGAGCGTTGACAAAAGCCTCAATCCAAGGAGTCACCTCGTCGTTCATACGACGATCGGCAGGATAGTAGGCACATTGCCACGGGAATATAGCGCGCTCAAGGTGAGGCATCATAGCCAAATGACGTCCGTCGGCACTGCATATACCGGCTATACCCTCGGGCGAGCCGTTGGGGTTGGCAGGATATGCGTTGTAGTTGTAGCGTGCTATCACGTTGTAGCGGTCGGTGCTATAGGGCAACTCAAACTTGCCTTCGCCGTGAGCAATCCATATACCCAACTTGCTACCTGACAACGAACGGAACATTACCGAGTTGTTCTCGGGGATGGCAAGGCTTATGAAGTTGCTCTCGAACTTGTGCGAGTCGTTGTGACGCATACGAGGCTTCTCGGCGTGATCGGGAGTGAGCAATCCGAGTTCAACCATCAATTGGCAACCGTTACAGATACCAAGCGACAATGTGTCGGGGCGTGCATAGAAACGCTCAAGTGTTTCGCGAGCCTGCTTGTTGTAGAGGAAGCCACCAGCCCAACCCTTGGCCGAGCCAAGCACGTCGCTGTTAGAGAATCCACCACAATATACTATCATATTTACATCATCGAGTGTTTCGCGACCACTGATGAGGTCGGTCATATGCACATCTTTCACATCGAAACCTGCCAAGTACAGCGAGTATGCCATTTCGCGATCGCCATTCACGCCCTTCTCGCGAATGATAGCAGCACGCACACCACTGCGATTACGGCGATCGGCACTGATGCCATATTGAGCCAACTTACCGGTAAAGTCGTCGGGCATTTGTATCTCAAGGGGTTGCTCTTTGTAGTTAAGGAAACGAGCGCGAGCGCACTCCTCGCCACTCTGCTTACGGTCGAGCAGATAAGATGAAGAATACCATACATCGCGCAAGTGGTCGATGAAGAATTGATATTGCGCACCGGCCTTCTCTATCATAATATGACGCTCATCGCAAGGCTTACCTATGCGCAAGAAGCCTACTCCGGCAGCCTTCAATACCTTCTCAAACTCTTCGGGGCAAGCAGTTTGCATTACCACACCGGGGTTCTCGGCAAAGAGTATCTTCACAAGGTCTTTTTCGGGCAATGCGTCGAATGTCACTTCCATACCACCCTCAACGTTGGCAAAGCACATCTCGAGCAGTGTAGTGATAATACCACCGGCCGAAATGTCGTGACCGGCCAATACCAAGTCGCGACGGATGAGGTCTTGCACAGCACCAAAGGCGTTAGCAAAGTATTCGGTATCTTGTACGGTAGGACACTCGGCACCTACAGTACCCAAAGATTGGGCAAATGCCGAGCCACCAAGTTTGAGTGCATCGAACGAGAAGTCTACATAGTATATAGCACTGTCGGCATTGTTTTGCATAACAGGCGATACGACACGACGCACATCGCTCACCTCGGCACCGGCCGAAATGATAACTGTACCGGGCGAGAATACCTTATCCTTGCCATACTTTTGTGTCATCGAGAGTGAGTCTTTACCAGTAGGGATATTGATACCCAACGAGCAAGCGAAGTCGCTACAAGCCTCAACAGCCTTGTACAAGCGAGCATCCTCGCCTTCGTTCTTACAAGGCCACATCCAGTTGGCACTGAGCGACACACTGTCCAAGCCCTCGGCAAGAGGTGCCCACACAATGTTGGTCAAGGCCTCAGCCACTGCCAATACCGAGCCGGCAGCCGGATCGATAAGCGCTGCTTGAGGAGCGTGACCTATAGAGGTTGCAATACCGGCACGACCACGATAGTCGAGTGCTACGACGCCACAGTCGCTCAACGGCAACTGTATCTCGCCTTGACATTGTTGACGTGCTATCTTACCTGTTACCGAACGGTCAACCTTGTTGGTCAACCAATCTTTACAAGCAACAGCCTCAAGTTGCAATACCTGCTCGACGTATTCATCCAAGTTCTTCACGTCGTAGCCGGCATCGATATAACTCTCCTCGACAGTATTGTCGCGCATATATGTGCGAGGTGCTTTGCCAAACATATCCTCCATACCGAGGTCTATGGGGCGCACGCCATCGGCTTGTTCAAATACAAAACGGTCGTCGCCTGTGGTTTCGCCCACAACATACATAGGCGCACGCTCACGGTCGGCAATACGACGTACACGCTCGATATTCTCTTCGCGAATAATCATACCCATACGCTCTTGGCTCTCGTTACCAACAATCTCTTTGGCCGAGAGTGTGGGATCGCCCACGGGGAGTGCTGCCATATCAATCTTACCACCGGTAGCCTCAACAAGTTCCGAAAGGGCATTCAAGTGGCCACCTGCACCGTGGTCGTGGATAGAGACGATGGGGTTATCCTCGCTTTCGGCAAGGGCGCGTATTACGTTCGATACACGTTTTTGCATCTCGGGGTTGGCACGTTGTACGGCATTCAACTCAATGGCGTTGGCATATTGTCCTGTTTCAACCGACGAAACAGCACCACCACCCATACCGATACGATAGTTGTCGCCACCCATAACCACAACCTTCTCGCCTGCTGTCGGAGTGCCTTTGATGGCATCGCGCATAGTACCAAAGCCTACACCACCTGCCAACATAATTACCTTGTCGTAGGCAAACTTCTTGTCGTTCTCGGCGTGTTCAAAGGTAAGCAACGAGCCACAGATAAGGGGTTGACCGAATTTATTACCGAAATCCGAAGCACCATTCGATGCCTTGATAAGAATCTCTTCGGGCGATTGATACAACCACTTACGAGCAGCCATAGCACGCTCCTCCCACACACGACCTGCCTCGGTGCGAGGATAAGAGGTCATATACACAGCAGTACCGGCTATGGGCAACGAGGCTTTACCTCCACCCAAACGGTCGCGTATCTCACCACCTGTACCTGTTGCAGCACCATTGAAAGGCTCGACAGTTGTGGGGAAGTTGTGCGTTTCGGCCTTGAGCGAGATTACTGTTTTCACATCACGCACCTCAAAGTAATCGGCTGTTTCGGGGTTAACGGGAGCAAACTGCTCGATAACGGGACCCTCGACAAATGCCACATTATCTTTATAGGCCGATACGAGTTTATTGGGATTGTATTCCGAAGTCTTCTTGATAAGTTTGAAGAGAGAACTCTCCTTCTCCTCACCATCGATGATAAATACACCGTTGAAAATTTTGTGACGGCAGTGTTCCGAGTTCACTTGCGAGAAACCAAATACTTCGCTATCGGTAAGGGGGCGACCCAAACGGGCACTCAACTCACGCAAGTAAGCCACCTCATCGGCACTCAAGGCAAGACCTTCGCTCTCATTATACGACTCGATGTCCTCGATATGCACAATGGCATCGGGTTGCTTGTTTATTTCGAACACCTTGTCGTCTATACCATTATACAAGCGTTGCAGCATCTTGTCGTACGAGGCATTCTCGCCATTTACGGGATAGAACTCCTCGATACGGCTGATACCGGCGATACCCATATTTTGGGTTATCTCAACGGCATTGGTACTCCACGGGGTTATCATCTCTTTACGCGGACCCACATACCAGCCCTCGAGGGTGGCATCGGTCAACTGCGTTGCATTGTCAAAGAGCCACACCAACTTGCCTGCTTCTTCGGCAGAAAAGTTATGGTCACTCTCTACTACAATAACATTGTTTTGGGTAGTTTTAAAAAAAAGAACCATTATGTGTTGTGTTTAAGAATTGACATTACATCGGAGAGGAATACACCTCTACAATATCACTGCAAAAGTAGTGATTTTTACTGTCAAATCAAAGGATTTCGGCACAACAATTTGCACAACCTATGCAACAATTGCACCAGCGTACCTACAGGCAACTATAAGCCACCCTCAATCATATTATTTCGTGATGCGATTGAGTGTTTTCCTTTTCGCGTCGCAAGTATATCCACAAGGCTGTTATACCCACGAAGAAAGCAAGGGCATCGGACAGGGGCAGACTTGCCCACACACCGTTTATTCCATATATACCGGGCAGGATGAGCAATGCCGGAATAAGGAATATCAGTTGGCGCGAGAGCGAAAGGAATATCGACACCTTGGCCTTGCCTATCGATTGAAAGAAGTTTGAAATTACAATTTGTCCACCTATCAGTGGAAATGCCAAGCACGATATGCGCAAGCCGTTGGCTGCCATATCGATAAGTGTAGTATCGGTGGTAAACAATCGCACCACAGGCATAGGCACAAGTTGCGCCATAACAAAGCCAAGCGATGTAATGACAGTAGCCGATGCAATACCATATACCAGCGTGCGATGCACCCTCTCGCGTTGTCGCGCGCCGTAGTTGTAGCCTATAATGGGCTGCATACCCTGTGTAATACCCATAGCCACCATAGCAAACAGCATCAGCACTCGGTTGGTTATGCCATAAGCACCTACTGCCAAGTCGCCACCATACTCTATAAACGATCGGTTGATGATAATAACCACAAAACATCTGCAAGCATTCATCAAGAATGGCGAGAGGCCTATCGAGAATATACGCTCGACAATGGAGCGTTTCAATCGGCTGTATCGGTTGTCGAAATGCACAAAACTGTTCTTATTGAAGAAGTGCAAAAGCACCCACACCAAGCCTATCATTTGCGATACAAGCGTAGCCAACGCAGCACCACGGATGCCCCAATCAAGAACAAAGATAAAGATAGGCGCCAATATCACATTGGCTATGACCGATATGAGCGACGACAACATAGCCTTGGTAGGATAGCCCGTCGAGCGCATCACATTGTTAAGACCTATAAAAAGATATGCCACAGGTGTTCCTACAAGTATCACCTGCATAAACTCGCGTGCATAGGGCAACGTGTCGTGACTTGCACCGAAAAAGAGTAAGATTTTATCAAGAAAAATAAATGACAAGCCTCCGAAACACACCGAACTAATAAGACACAGCCACACCACATTATGCAGAGTTTCGGTAGCGCGCACCGAATCGCGCTGTCCCAAAAATATCGAACTGATGGTAGCGCCACCAATACCCACCAAGTTGCAAAAAGCAATAACCAAGTTCATCAAGGGGAACGTAACAGCCAATCCGGCTATCGCCCAAGCCCCGACACCTTGTCCTATAAATATACTATCTATTATATGGTACAACGAACTCACTGTCATTGCAATAATGGCAGGAATAGAATATTGCACCAGCAACTTACCTATAGGTGCAGTACCCAATATCTGTGGCGATTGCTTATCGGTCATACCTATCAAAATTTTACAGCGCGAAGATAACTATAAATACTCAATCATTGTATTCTTTTTATCTCTTTTTATAACACCCTAACGTTATTGAGCAAACCACAAAGACTGAACAAATATTAAAAATGCACCTACATACTTGCAATATTCAACAAATCGCACTATCTTTACATTTTAATAACAAAAACCCATTAATTATGATTAAGAAAATTTTTACAATACTCTTATTTGCGACAGCACTTGTGTCGTGCGTAGGGCCTCAAGGGCCTATGGGACCCCAAGGCGAGCCCGGCGAAGGTATCAATTGGAAAGTTTACGATATGACCGTCAACTCGAACGATTGGGAACTAATCAACGGAGAGAATGGAAATAAGTTAGGTTCTTATTTTATGTATGTATTTGAAGGCGACCAAGCCCCCAAAGAGTTGGAGTATGTCACCAAATACGACGGCGACGTATCGGGCTATTTTATGGGTCAACTTGATAACGGCGATGAGGTATATTCGCCCCTACCCTACGAAATATACCAAGGCGACTCGGACGGCAACAACCAATGGATATGGAGCGAATTATACACATTCGACTTCACACACAACAGCATAGCCTTCTATGTATATTACAACGATTTTGAAACCGGCATACGCCCCGGAACAATGAAATTCCGTATGAGTTTTAAGTGGTAACAAAGCAATAAATCAATATAAAACCCCAATTAAATAGATATTTAAAGAACTAAAAACGACTTCTTTTGTTATATGGTTATAATAGGAGAAGAATAGTTTCGAAAGTCGGAAGACCGTGAGGTTATCCGGCTTTTTTTGTAAGGTGTAGTGGCAGAACAACTCATAGTCAATCACGCCTTTACGCATCGTGCGAGGGAAAAGAAAAACTTTTTTCGTTTTTTTATACAAGTTATTAATTTTGATATTATCTTTGCAAGATGAATATTCATACACCTATGCATAGGCGACTAACCTTAATTTTAACCTTGAGATAAAACCAATATTCAATTAATATATTGATAAACAACAAATAAGAAAACACTTTATTTACTAACCAACAATTTATTTTATGAAAAAATTCTTACTATCAATTCTGTGCTTGGTAGCCGTTGCATTGACAGGCTATGCTACAGAAGCGAAAATCGTTTTTTCGGATCTTAATTACGAAAACGGTCAAGAATTGCCAAGTATCACTGTTGATGAAAACATCACTTTGACATTTGACAAAGGTACAAACAACAACACACCTAAGTATTACACATCAGGTACTGCTGCTCGTTTGTATGGTGGTAACACTATGACCATCACTGCAATTAACGGTTGCACAATCGAGAGCGTTGTTATGAACACAGGTTCAAGCAACAAATTCCACGCTGAATCGTCAGTTACAAACGGTACACTTACCGTTGATGGTACTGTAGGTACAATTTCGGGCGTAAGCAGCAACACAACTACCATCACACAAGGTGGAACAAGTGGTCACGTTCGTATTACCGATATGACCATTACTTACACCGAAGGTGTTGCATCAAGCGTAGCCACTCCTACATTCTCGGTTGAGGCAGGTACTTACGGCGCAAAACAAAGCGTAGAACTTGCTTGCGAGAGCGAAGGTGCAGTTATCTATTACACTCTTGATGGTACAACTCCCGACAACACTTCTACTCTTTATGAAGCGGCTATCGAGTTGAACACCAAAACAACCGTTAAGGCTATTGCCTATGTAGGCGAAGAGGCTTCGAAAGTAGCCAGCGCATCATACGACTTCAAACTCGACTGCGTATTGACTTGGAACGAAAACTCTCCCTTCATCCAAGCGTCAACAATGATGCCCAAGACCAACTTCGTATCGCCCCTTGGCAGTTCAGGAGCCAACTATTATGTAACTTTCGACGGATCTGAGCCTTCGGCCGACAACCCCAACGCCAGCACTAAGTATCCCTCTTGTTCAGTTTCAATGTACCTCATTAAGAAAGATACAATCTTCACAATGAAGGTTCGTGCCGAGAAAGATGGTATCTATGGCGAAACACTCGAAGGTACATTCTACTTTGCATACGCAAGCACTTTGACAGCATACAAAGGCATCAACACAATGGCCGCCGGCAACTATGTAATGACTGTCGATGGCATAATAGCACGTCGTTTGGACGGTGACTACGGTTACCTCCCCGCAGTAGCAGCCACTGCAGCCAATGGTGGTGCCAGCGCGTTCAGTTACTTTGAGTGGACATTCGAGGCTACTGAAGGTGGCTACTACATCAAAGACAGCCAAGGCAAATATTTGTATATGAATGGATCATACAACAGTTTCAACGTATCGGACGAAGTTCCCACATCGGCCGGTGTATGGACTGTTGAATTCAACGCCGATGGTACTGCCAAAATCACTAACGTTGAGAAAAACAAATACATCCAATACTCAAGCAAATACAGTAGTTGGGGTTGCTATCCCGACGAGCAAGGTATAATGCCCGTACTCGGTGGCGTTTTCACTCCCGTTGTTACAATGACTCCCGAATCGGGCGCAACATTGGAAAGCATCAGCAAGATTACTTTCACTTGCCCCGACGGCATCAAGGCCGGCAAAAAATACAACTACTGCTCGGTACAAGGTACAAGCAGCACTTCGGCTGTAATATCGACCAACCAAGTTGACGACAACACAGTAGAGTTTATCCTCGAAAGCGAGGTAACATCATCGGGCGAATATAACTTCATCCTCTACAAAGAGGCTTTGATTGTAGCACCCAACTCGATAGCCCAAGTATATCCTGCTGCTACAGAATACCACACTTATACTGTTAAGAGTTCGGCTCCCGAGGTACAATTGGTAGTAACTCCCGAGAACGAGTCAACTCAAAAGAGCCTGCAAAACTTTACATTCTCTTACAGTACAGGTATCTACCCCAACGAACTGTTTGGTGGTCAAGCACCCTTCTTGGGTTATACCGATCCTGCAACAGGCGCATCGAGCCAAATTGCTTTGACAATAACAGCCGGTACTGAAACATCGGTAACTCTCTCAACTGAAAAAGAGCAAACTGCCGAAGGTTACTATACACTCGTTGTTCCCGCCGAATACTTCGTATTGGGAGGCTCTAAGCCCAACGAGGCTATTATGAACCAATATATGGTATCGGCTACCAACCCCAACGCTGTGAACATCCTCAGTGTTACTCCCGAGGAAGGCACTGTAACAGAGTTGTCAAAAATTACTGTTGTAACTGACACTGACCTTGAAGTTGCTCCTTCTAACTGGACAATCACCGATGCAAATGGTACTTCTTATGAATTCAAGGTAACCAACAACGACAACGACAAGAACGGCTCATACGAGGCTCTCAACATCGTACTCAACGAAACTATCACTGCCGAAGGCACTTACACATTGAATATCCCCGCAGGTAGTGTGAAAGAGTATATGGGTAACAAAGCAATCGAGGCCCACACAATCACTTGGACTATCGAGGCCGGTGCTACCGAGCCTTCATACATCGAGTTCCTCAGCGTTAATCCCGCCGAAGGCACTGTTGCATCGTTGAAAGAAATCCAAATCATCTCTGACACTGACCTTGTTCAAGCAGAAGGTTTGAAACTTACCGACGCCAACGGTACTGAATATGCCCTCTCATCGGGTACTAACGACCGCGTAGATGAAGACGGCATCTACGAATCAGTTATCGTTACTATCAAGGACGAGATTACAGCAGCCGGTACTTACACACTCACAATTCCTGCCGGTGCAGTAGTTGAGTATATAACCGATATGAATATTACTCCCAAAGTAAATGCCGAGAAGACTTACACTTGGACTATCGAGGCCGGTGCTACCGAGCCCGACTACATCTTCAACGCCAACGACTATGAAGTTGATGCAGAGTACGCTACTCTTACCGATGGTATCTTCACATTCTTGCAAGGCGAAGGCTCAACCAAACCTTGGATTTTCGATGCCAACAGCAAGAAATTCTCGAATGGTCACGAAGCAACTCTACGCATTAAACCTCAAACAGATAAGAACTATATCACAGCCGATGTTCCTGCTACAGGTAAACTTGTATTTGGTGTACTCTCATCAAGCAGCAGCGCAACAGATCGCACCCTCTCTGTTAAACAAAACGACGTAGAGTTGTATGGTAAAGTTGTAAGCGAAGCCGACAAAGTTGACGGTGTATATAATGTACACGAAGTAAATGTTGAGGCTGGTCTTGCTACTATCACAATGGCAGGTGCAATGAACTTCTACTACATCGAGTTCGTACCCGGTGGCGAGCAAGAAGAAGGTATCGATGCAAACTTCACTGCCGATCCTAAGAACAACTCAACCGTTAGCGAGATTCGCGAGATTACTCTTACATTTACCGACTATAAGTCAGTAACTGTAGCAGAGCCCGACCTTAGTATGGGTACCAACATTCCCTCAGCATCTATGATAGATCCTGAGTTTGGCTTTGCAAACCCCGTTGGTTATGTAATGTTCCGTGCCGGCAAAGTAGAGAACCAACTTGTACTCTATGTAGATCCTGAGTATGCAGGTGTTGATGCATTTACTGTTGAAGGCGACTATACAATCAACGTTCCCAAAGGTGTTGTAACATTCAGTGATGGTATCAACAAAGCATTTACATTGAACTACACTGTAAAAGCCGGTGTTGTAGAAAGCACTGAAGTTAAATTCTTGAGCGTAAATCCCGAAGAAGGCAAGGTAGAGTCATTGAGCTTTATCCAAATTATTACCGATACCGACTTGGGTTCAGTAGGTGGTTGCAAACTTACCGACGCTAACGGCAAAGAGTATGAGATAGAGCAATATCCCGAAAACAAAGATGAGTCGGATCCTAACTGGGAATCGATTATTATCGTACCTTCGGAAGAGATAACTGCAGCCGGTACTTATACCCTCACAGTTCCCGCAGGTGCTGCCGTAGAGTTTATTCAAGATGCCACCTTAACTCCCAAAACAAATGCTGCCGCCACCTATACTTGGACTATCGAAGGCGAGCCCGTTGAAGAAGGTCTCTATATTACAGAAGTAGATCCCGCCGAAGGTTCTAAGATTGTTGAGAAATTCGAAAGCGTTATCACTACTTGGAGTATGGATTGCGACTTGTCATACACAGGCGTTGAGTGCTGGATCGAAGATGCAGCCGGTACTAAAATTACTTCTGTAGCCGCTACTTATGTATATGATGATAACCACGTTTGCATCGATAACAAACTTGAGTTTGTCTTGAGCACACCTATTGAAGAAGCAAACGGTGTTTACACATTGGTAATCGGTGCCGGTTATGTTGCCGATATGGCTACATACTCAGTTACTAACGAAGAGATTCGCATAAGTTACGATTTGGACATCAACTCAGGCATCGCCGGCATCAAGGTTGACGCAGAGAATGGTTATGTAGTATATGACCTCAACGGTTATCGCGTAATGCAAACTCGCAACGCCGCCGACCTCGATCGTCTTGAAAACGGTATCTACATCATCAACGGTGTGAAAGTTCTTCTTAACAAATAAGAATTAACATCACGATGAAATAATAGCGATGCGACCTCTATGAGGCCGCATCGTTTTTTTGTATCCCAACAACAGACAAAGCAGCAACAAAACTACGTCGAAGACGTTAATCAGTAACAAGTTATGAGGCACTATGATATAAACACAAAATGTCAACCTCCTAAAGCAAAGCAGCAACAAAACTACGTCGAAGACGTT
>JAFXIZ010000078.1 GCA_017532725.1 Bacteroidaceae bacterium | reverse complement strand
GTAGCTTCAAGAGCTAAAAGAAAAAAAATTCTGAAACTTACACGCGGTTACTTCGGTTGTCGTAAAAACGTTTGGACCGTAGCCAAAAACACTTGGGAAAAAGGTCTTACTTACGCTTATCGCGACCGTAAAGACAAAAAAGGTAACTTCCGTGCATTGTGGATTCAACGTATCAACGCTGCTGCCCGTCTTGAGGGTATGTCTTATTCGAAGTTGATGGGTGCGCTTCACAAAGCAGGTATCGAAATCAACCGTAAAGTTTTGGCCGATTTGGCAATGAACCACCCTGAGGCATTTAAGGCTGTGGTTGCTAAAGTAAAATAAAACCAATCGGTTTTATGAAAAAAGGGGCGTCAAATATTGTTTGATGCCCTTTTTCTATAGTTATGTTGATATATTTCTTCTATATGTTGCGTGATGATTGAAAGACAGGGTAGAATAAAAGAAATAGTGGCAAAATTTTTTTATCAGTATTTTTTTAAATTTTGTTGCTCATAGATAAAATAAATATGTAACTTTGCTTGTTGTATATTTGATAAATGTCATATTTATGTCAATTATTCAATAAAGTAAGTACACTGTATATGTGATTTTGATTATGTCAAAGAGTAGAAACAGTAGAAAACGTAATAAGGCTAATAGTGCTGATTACTCTCCTTGGAAACTTTTTTTTAGAGCCTCCAAGATTATTATGGTGTTTCTGCTGATTGTGCTATTATATGTGTGTGCTGCTATTATACTGTAAGATAATAAGATTTGATTATAATAGGAGAGGGCGACCCGATTGAGTCGCCCTCTCATTGTTTGATTATATTGTTGTATAATCTTATCGTTGTGTAATGTTTACGTTCATTTTGGGTACGGGGAATGAAAGACCATACTTGCCAAACTCTTTGTAAACACGCTCGTTCATATCATACAGCACGTTCCAATAGTCGGCACCATCTACCCACACACGCATAGCCACTTGTACCGAACTGTCGGCCAACTTGTCTAATACAATCGCAGGTGCAGGATCTTTCATAATGCGTTTGTCTTCATTGATAAATTGTGTAAGGATTTCGCGAGCCTTGTCGTAATTGTCGCCGTATGTAATGTTGAACAACCAATCAACACGGCGTATGCCACCTTTGCTATAATTGATAATCATATCGTTCGACAACTTGCCGTTGGGGATGATAATGATTTTGTTATCGGCAGTAGCAAGAATTGTGTTGAAGATTTGAATCTCTTTTACACCACCCGATACACCGGCTGCCTCAATCCAATCGCCTACTTTATAGGGCTTGAAGAGCAGTATCATAACACCACCGGCAAAGTTTTGCAGTGTTCCACTCAAAGCCATACCAATAGCAACACCTGCCGATGCAAAGAGTGCTACAAACGAACTTGTGTTGATGCCAAGAATACCTATTATAGTGATGATGAGTACAAACATCATTACTATGCGAATAAGGCTCAACAAGAACGAGTTTACCGACATATCGATTTTGCGATGCTCGAGTGTGCGTTTCACAACCTTGTAGAGTAGGTCAATAAGGAATTTTCCTATCCAATATACGACTATCGCAAGGATGATTTTAAGACCTAAATCCACGGCACTTGATAATAGTTGTGACCAAATCTCGTTAAAGTCCATTTTTGAGATTTGTTCAGCCGTTTCTTTCAGTGTGGGTGTTGTTGCTGTTGTATCGGCAACAGCAGTAGCCACATCCGGATTGATACTTAATAACATTTTACTCATAGTTAGTTAATAATTTATTTGTTGTTAATGTGTGTCATAAACTCGTTTATACCATTGTAATTGTTGATAATACTCCTCTATTACATCATCATTGCTGCTGTATGGTATGTAGCAACTAATACCACTATAATGGCTTATTTTGTTATTGATGAAACTATTGGTATTTGCTTTATAAACTACAGCTTGCGATAGTGCTTCCTCTACTGATGGGTATAATTCACTGCCTCCTATCGCCTGCATATAATGCCCTAAATCGTAAAAGATGTGTGTTGATGTTCTGTCATAGTGTTGTATGCGTAGTGGGTTAAGTGACTTTATTTCATCGGCTTTTTCACACGCTATCTTGTGACACGCCTCGGCAAGTTGTTCCAGAGCGTGTGTGGATATTAAAGTTACTGTTCCACCCATTGCATCGCTCGATACTTGGTCGAAGTAATGCTTACATATCGAGGTGTAGTCGATTTCTTTGTTATATAGTAAATGGGTGATGTCGTAGTATGGGAAGCCTTCGCCTACAGTTTCGGTTGGTGTGGCTATGATGTAATCACATACATTACGCAGTTCGTAGGCTGTTTCGACATTGCCCATTAAGCAGGCATCGAATAGGATGAAGTCGAAATGTGTATCACGAAGTGACCGAGCCAAGATGTCGATGTTGATGGTACGTTCGTTGTCTCCTTCACGACCGAAGGAAGTCGTGGCATATTGTCGCCCTCTTGTGTATAACCTGTTTTGTGGCAGCCAACCTGTAGCGTGCGACCATAAAACAAGACCATAATTGCTCGAAGGTGCAAGGCTTTTCACATCATTCAGCACCTGTTGTATGGTTGTCGAATCAGTGCTTATTGCGTTAGGATAATTTTTTAGCACCTTAACTTTGCACATTTGCTCGGTATCGGTCTTGTATATCTCTTTCAAGCACGGTTGCATATCGCTTCCGGCGTGAAATACCAATAATCGGCCATTGATATCCTTATCGGCAAACGATTGGCACATAGCGGCTATATTACTCTTGTCGTAGTCGTAAAAATAACCGAGGTTATTGTCGGCAAGCATATATACCAAGACTGTTCTGTTATTGACGCTTTCTATTTGTGGCGCATCATACTTATCCTTACAAGAGGTAAAGACAAAAAGTGCTGTGCATAGCATCAATATTATATGGTATAACCTTTTGAACATCTCGGCGTTTGTGCTTTTTGTGACTACAAAATTACTAAAAATATCATTAATAAACAAGTTGCATATATCGACGTGACATTGTTTATACCGATATAAATTGTTACATTTGCACAGTAATAGATATAAATACAGGTATGGATAATAAAGAATATCTCGACAATTTTGAGTTTAGTTTGATGAATAAACTTGTTCAGTTGTGCCGTTCGTATGGCTACTTGGATGGCGTACTGCCTTCGACCGATGATATAGATACGTTATGGCTACAATTAGCACCTGAATATTTGGCCGATGCTGTAGAGCAGGTACGCGATTACCCCACGGTGTCGGTGGCTTGGGCTGCATATATGGGAATGGCAGTGGCCAATGGCTGGGACAAGGATTGGGCATCGACATCGCAAATGGAGTATAAGTCGCTGTATGGTCAACGAGGTTTTGATGATATGGATGAGAATATAGTTGCCCACATCTTGGGAATATCACTCGACACCCCCGATGCTCGCGCTATAGAGGATATTGTGCGTCGTTGTGGAGAACTTACGGTAGATCTTATCCGTCACGAGCAAGTTGAGCCTCAAAGTCCTATGGCTTATCATATTTTTGTTCGTGCCTCGCGTGCTATGTATCGCATAGGTGCTGCTATGGAATTGAAACGCTTGGGCTATAAAATGGAGCGTATAGGAGGATGTGACGGCTTGCCCTCTTAATGAGTGTTTACTTCATAATTAAATAATGTAAAACTTGGCATAGTAACTATGCTTTATAGTATCTTCGCAGTATGAAACGACTGTTAGGGATTCTTGCATTTATCTTTATTGCTTATAGTGCTGTTGCCGAAACGTACTATGAGTGGGTTGATATTGCCGATAAGCATATTGAACAACAAGAGTGGGCAAAGGCCGAGGAGGCTTTGCTCCAAGCCTTACGTTGCGAGCCTGCCAATGCTCAAAATTCATTATTGCTGTCGAACTTGGGAACTGTTCAGCGTTATTGTGGCAAGTATGAAGAGGCATTGCAGACCTATACGATGGCACTCTTTATGACGCCACGATCTACCACATTGTTGCGTAATCGTGCCGCACTATATGCCGAGATGGATAGCCTTGAGTTGGCTTGTGCCGATTATAGCCATTTGGTCCTTCTCGATGACAGCGATGAAGATGCGCTATATAATAGAGCGTTGATATATATGCAGATGGGCGATACAACAGCCTGTCGTAATGACTTGGAATATATGCTAAAGAATAATCCCACAAGCAGTAAGGCTCGTGTTGGGTTTGCTACCTTCTTCAAGTCGCAAGGTTACTATTATGAGGCTGTTGAGATGTATAATCAAGTAATTCGCGAAAATCCCGATCAAGCATATCTATACGTTGGTCGAGCCGAAACATATATATTATGGAATAGAATTACGCTTGCCGATAAGGATATAGAGCGTGCTATGGAGTTGACTCCCGATGATGCTTTTGTGTATATACTGCGTGCATACAGTAAAATAGCCAAATATGAATATGCCGATGCTATACTCGATATAGAACGAGCGAGGGAATTGGGTTATAATTCAACAACTTGCGACAATCTTATTGAGGAGATAAAGAAGTAATAACGCATTCGCAATCTCTTTCATCACCACTGAAGTTATTTTTACGCAATATTATCGAAGAAAATAAGGACTCTTTATTTGCAAAGTTGTTTGATAAATTATATCTTTGTAATGTGAAAAATCTTGTACTACATATCCGTTATCTGCTTACCCAACACGATTGTGTTATCGTGCCGGGGTGGGGTGCATTGGTAGTGCAGAACACAAGTGCCGAGTTTGGCTCCGATAATAAATTATTGCCTCCTCGCCGTTGGTTGAGTTTCAATTCATTGTTGTCGCACAACGACGGAATGTTGGCGCACTCTGTTATGCGTGCCGAAGGTTGTCGCTATGATGAAGCAATGGTTGCCATCACGGAGCAAGTTGCGACTTGGCATAACGAATTGAAAGGTGGCAACATCGTTGAATGGGACAGAGTAGGAACATTTAAGAATCAAGATAACGGCACAATGATATTTAACGAGGATGCCGATGTCGAAGTTAATACCTCATTAAGCATCTTGCAACCTATCGCATTGCCACAAATCAATGAGGTATTGCCCTCAATAAATGATGATAGAGAGGTTGTTGAGTCGCTTGATACTCCTGTTGCCTTAACTTGGCACCGACATATATGGCAGGCTGCTGCATCGATTGCTGCAATTGTAGTCCTTATGTTGTGTATCTCTACACCGGTTGATAGTTATGAGTCATCAAACAATTATGCAAGCCTTGTTGCTGTAGAGTTGTTGGGGTACACTACCGATTTGCAATCTATTGACGATGTCAATGTTGTATCGACACCTGTAAGTGTTGAGCCACAAGAGGTGTGCGAAAGTGATGAATTACCCACCGATATAATGCCCGAAGTTGGCACAAGTTCGGTAAAACCAACGCCCGCTAATACAGTAGATGAAACTACCCAAGTTCAACCCATAGCAATGACACAACAACTCCCTCGCTACATACTTGTTGTAGGCTCGTTGCCTTCACGAGCACTTGCCGAGAAGCAAATAGCAGAGTTTAAGCAAATGGGCGTGAATGAAGATATAAACATATATGAAAGTAGTGGCAAATACAGATTGTATATAGGTGGTGGCAATACAATGCAGCAAGCACAAGAACAACTTGACTCTATAGTAGCGCAACAGCAATCGCAATTTGCCGGAATATGGATTTGCTCTACGCGATGAGTAATAGCAATATCTCAATAGAAACACTCCCTTTTCGTATATCTTCGGTGCGATACTTTGGCGTAATAGTTCGTATGCTGTTGCGACAATGGTGGAGCGTTGCTTTGTTGTTATTAACCTTAATGATAGCGGCTACTTGCTTCGATGTGCGTTTCGGCATCGTAATATTGATGTTCCTCTTTATTATACTCCCATTGATATTGTTTTTTGTCTATTATAATTATGCCCTTCGCCCCGAAGCATTCTATTCGGTTACCGAGAAGGCTGTCCATATCAATAAAGAGGGTATTGATTGCATTTATGACAGTAAACAGCGCAATGTGCTGCATTGGAACGATGTGAAACGCATTGTAGTGACTCCTGAAGGCTACCAACTATTTACAGGAAATTATACTTACTTTTACATTCCTCGCGACGCATTTGCCGATAAGGATACCATCGATATATTTGAGCAAACATTTATATATAGCGTCATATCGTAAAATACGTTATATCATATAATGTTTTGAAAAAAACTTATTATCTTTGTAAAAGTTGTATGATAATTATGCTTGGTATAGTCATTGTATGTTTAACTAAGCCACATATATAATTCATACTATTTCAAGTTTTAAAATTGTTCGTTATGCGTAATTGGTTACTTACATTAGGCGTATTATTAGCAATGTTGCAATGTGCTACACAGGCTCGTTGCGAAATTTATTCGCTTGATGAGGCTCGTGAAATGTACAAAGCAGGTAAGTATGCCGAGGCTGCACCTACATTTGCTCACGAACTTAAACGTAAATCAAATAATGGCTCGTTAAATCATTGGTATGGAGTATGTTTGTACGAAATAGGCCGTTGCGAAGAGGCTATACCGTATCTTATAAAGGGGGCTTCGCGCAAGGTTAAACTATCTAATTACTATTTGGGTAAGGCCTACTTGTCGTTATATAAATTTGATGATGCCATCAATGCTTTTACTGCATACTTCGACATCCTTGAAGATGATGATAAAGAACCCACTGATGAAAATAACCGATTGTTGTCGAGTGCCAAACTTGGCAAGCGTATGCTACGCGGTGTTGAGCAAGTGCAGATTATCGATAGTATTTCGGTCGATTCATTATCATTTATCAATCACTACAAATTATCGCAAGAAGCAGGTAGGCTGGTAGGTTGTGATGATTTGCCCAAGGATTTGCAGGTTGACAGTTCTATGGTTGCCTTTATGCCACAACGTGGCGATATGATATATACAGCCATAAAGTCGCAATCGGGAAACTACGACTTGCAACAATCAGGCAGGTTGCTGGGTGGAGAGTGGAGTACGTTACAATCGATGTCGGAAGTGCTTAACAATGACGATAACCAACGATTCCCTTATTTGCTCAATGATGGTCAGACTCTCTATTTTGCACAAGATGGCGAAAGTTCGTTAGGTGGCCTTGATATATATGTAACAATGTTCAATTCGGAACGTGGCGACTATATGTTACCACAAAACATCGGTATGCCATTCAATTCGCTATATAACGACTATATGATGGCGATAGATGAAACAACCGGAGTAGGGTGGTTTGTTACCGATCGTAATCATATACCCGGGCAGTTGACTATATACTTGTTTATTCCCAATGCTAATAAAAAGGTATATACCGATATCGATGAAGATAGTTTACGCAACCTTGCTATGTTGACCTCTATTGCCGATACTTGGCAGGAGGGTAGTGATTACACCGACTTGCTTGCTGCTGTGAATGCCATAAAAACTGATGCCGCCAACTTTAAGCAACCCGAATTCTTCTTTGTCCTATGCAACGGTATTGTTTACACCAACTCATCCGATTTCAAGAACGAGGTTGCACTAAAGTATTATAATCAGGCACGTTCGGCACAACGCAAATTGGATGACAAGCAGGCTGCTTTGTCCGACTTGCGTAAACGTTATGTTGCTGCCACCCAATCGGATAAGGCTGTTATTACCGAACAAATACTTACTCTTGAGGAGGAGTTGCTGAATGTAACCGAACAACCAGTTGTTTACGAAAATCGCGCCCGTAATGCCGAGTTGTCATTTATTAATGCGAATAATTAATACACAAAGATATGATTATCGATTCTATTATTGTAGTAGTGCTGTTGGCCTTGGCAATTCTATTGATTATTCTTGAATTGTTTTTCTTGCCCGGGCTTTCTATAGCAGGTTTTGTATCGTTACTCTTTTATGGAGTGGCTATTTACTATTCATTTGTGCATATAGGCACTGTTGCCGGTGTGATAACACTTGTTGTGGCAGTGTTGGCTACTATATTTTTTATATGGTACTTTATGCGTTCGCGTACACTCGATAAAATGTCGTTACATACCAATATCGAATCTACAGCACCTACTGAAGTTGCCGATTCTGTTAAAGTAGGCGATTGTGGTGTAACTTTGTCGCGACTCAATCCTATGGGCAAAGTTCTTATAGGTGATGAAACGGTAGAAGCACGCGCTTACGACTTTATAGAAGAAGCCGTCAGCGTGCGTGTTGTGAAGGTAGAGCGAACAACTATTGTTGTAGAGCCTGTTAATGAAAATAATAATCAATAATAATAACCTGATAAAACTAAAATTATGGAAGTAGTAACTATTTTGTTATTGGCAGTAGTTGTCGTATTGACAGCCCTGTTTTTCTACTTTGTGCCATTCCTATTGTGGTTATCGGCACGCGTATCGGGTGTGAATATTTCTTTGTTGCAACTCTTCTTGATGCGCATTCGTAAAGTTCCACCACAAGTTATCGTAAGAGCAATGATTGAGGCTCACAAGGCCGGACTTAACTCTATAACCCGTGATGAGTTAGAGGCTCACTACCTTGCCGGTGGTCACGTTGAGCGTGTTGTTCACGCACTCGTTTCGGCTGCCAAAGCCAATATCGATTTGGGTTTCAAAATGGCATCGGCCATCGACCTTGCCGGTCGTAATGTTTACGAAGCCGTACAAATGTCGGTTAATCCCAAAGTGATTGATACACCTCCTGTAACTGCCGTTGCAAAGGATGGTATCCAACTTATTGCCAAGGCTCGCGTTACTGTGCGTGCCAATATCCGTCAATTGGTAGGTGGTGCCGGTGAGGATACTATCTTGGCTCGTGTTGGTGAGGGTATTGTATCATCAATCGGTTCGAGTGAGTCGCATAAAGAGGTGCTTGAAAATCCCGACTCTATATCGAAACTTGTATTGCGCAAAGGTCTTGATTCAGGCACTGCATTTGAAATTCTCTCTATCGACATCGCTGATATTGATATAGGTAAGAACATTGGTGCTACATTGCAAATTGACCAAGCACAAGCCGATAAGAATATTGCACAAGCCAAGGCCGAAGAGCGTCGTGCTATGGCTATTGCTTTGGAGCAAGAGATGAAGGCTAAGGCTCAAGAGGCTCGCGCCAAGGTTATCGAGGCCGAAGCCGAAGTTCCTAAAGCGATGGCCGAGGCTTTCCGTAGTGGCAATCTTGGTATAATGGATTACTATAAGATGAAAAATATTGAGGCCGATACCTCTATGCGCGAAAGCATTGCCAAACCCACAGTGAAACCTACCAAGTAATTACTATTACTTACTATATGTTAAGGCGTATCATTCATTGGTACGCCTTATTTTTTATATTTATCGCAATATTATGACATTTGTCAAATTTTTTCAATAAATTGTGTCAAAAATTTGTACTTTGCGTTGATTGAAAATATATTTGCGAAAGAATTGTTTGATTTAATAAATTATACTTATGAAAAGGATTTCTATTCTTATCTTTATGATGGCATTAATGTCATTTGCATTTGCCCAAGAAGAGGCGAAGGAGTGGTTTATGTTGACCAATACGGGTGAAACTGTCAAGATGGTCGATGTCGATTATTTACTTGCGGCTGATGACTGTAATCAGTTTTCGGTAGTAATGAAAGGTGGTACTACTATTGACAATGTAAGTAAAGTGACATTTTCTGACGTAACTGCTGTAACGTTGGTAGTTGCCGATGAAGGTCTTTCGCTCTTCCCCAATCCTGTCAGCCGTACGCTTACCATAACAGGTGCAACAGCAGGCAGTGAAGTGCAAGTATTGTCGCTCGACGGCAAGCAGGTAATATCTACTATTATGAACGACAATACAGTAACTATAGATGTTGCTGCATTGCCTTCGGGATATTATCTCTTGAAATCGCAAAATTCTGTAGTGAAATTTATTAAGAAGTAGTCACACTATAAATACCGATAATTATGATACGAAAAATAGTTTACACAATCATTATTGCTGTATTTACGATGCTTGCTACTCAAGCACAATTTATTGTTACAACTAATGACGAACAAGTAACACATATCGATGGCAATGCCAAGTTTACTCCTACCGATGATAACGGTTGGAAAATAGGAAATATTGAGATACAAAATGTACTTTCTATTGAGCGTGCAATGTTGCCGGTTGCTCTCAATCAACAAGCAATGGCACAATACTACGAAGGTATTAAGAGTACAAGTTTCGACGGCAGTGCCAACTATTACTTCTGCCTCTCGGATGTAACTACATCATACGACGAAACAGGTCAATTAATGCCTGTTGAGCCGGGTATGTTGATGTGATTCGACCTCTATGCCAATAATAGTGCCGATGCTGATAATGCAGTTATACCCGAAGGTGTTTATCCTGTTAATCAAGAGTTCATAGCAGGAACGGCAGGTGTTGACTATACATTTGCTCGTATACTTAAAGAAGATGGCGAAATAGTGTATAAAATATTGCAAGCCGGAACAGTAACTGTGGCTCACAACCAAGATGGTACTTACACTATTACAGGCTCATTCACTGCTGTAAGTGGTGAGAAGTTTGAAGTATCTTTTGTAGGTAATATCGTATTTGAAAATCAAAGCGAAAGTGCCGAAGATACACTTATGAATCTTGATGTAGAGAATACAACATTTAAGGAGTGTGCCATCACAGCGCACGGTGGCGATGCCGATTATCATCGTTTCTCATTGCAACTGTTTGATGGCGATTGCACCGAAGATGGTGTTATAACAAGTGGAATTGTTCTTAATATAGACCTTTTTGCAACAGCACCCGTAGATAACGAGATAGTAATACCCGATGGTATATATCGTGCCACAGCCGATTATCAAGAGGTTGAAGAATTTGTGCCATTTACATTTATGGCCGGTGATTGCTACACGCTTATGGGCTACCCCGTGCAAGTAGGTACTTATGTACAGGATTTGCGTAATGCCGAAGTCGATGGCTTTATTCGCCACGGATATGCCAATGCCGGTACAATTGAGTTTAAGCGCGACGGCGAGCAATACTCGGTTGTTGTTGATTTGACAATGCGCAATGGCGTTAAGGTGACAGGACAATATCCTATGGGTAAAGTATCAATCTTTGATGAACGCCCCGAAGTACCCGAAGGTGATTGGATAAGCACTCTCAAAGGCGACAAGCAATTTGCATTCTCCGATGATATTTATTCTTATGCTCTTATGTATCCCAACTATCCTGTTGCCGGATTCAACGAGTTTGAAATCATTGTAAATGACCACGAGTCGGATGAGTCGTTTATTCTCGACTTCATTGTACCCGATGACGTTAAATCGCCTGTTGGTACATATACAGTAGGTAGTTTAGAGAATCCTCAAGCCTATACATTCATTCCCGGTTATTACAATTATGCTGTGATGTTGGGTACTTGGTGTTGGTTGCAATATGTCGATGGAGCCAATGACCCTGTTGGTCAAGCACCTGCCACCGACGGAACTATTGAGATTACCGAAAATGCCGACGGCACATTTAATATCAACTTTACACTGAAAGATGATGCCGATCCTAAGCATACCGTAACAGCATCTTGGACAGGCGAAATACTCGACCCACGAGATTCTTGGAAGAAATAATAGGGTAGTATATATTTATATGTGAGCAATGTGCCTGCGTGCATTGCTCACGTTTTTTATATAGTATCATTTAGTTTTCTCTATTACATTTGTTATATTTGCAACTATAAACAAACTCTAATACCATTATGAAAATACATCTGTTGCGATACACTGCATCTATAATAGCAGTTATCGGTTTACTCTTACTTATATCGTGTGAGAAGCCTCAGCCACAACAACCTCCTTCCGATATGTTAAGTGTTACGCCTATCACGCCTATATTTTTTAATGCTCACAATAATCTGCCCGATACGTTGATTATCAGCACAAATGTCGATGATTGGAGTTACACTGCTCCCGAGTGGGTAAGTGCATCGAAAGAGGATGGTAAACTTATGGTTAATGTCGATGATAATAGTGGCGAAACACGCCGTGGTGTATTAGCCATCACTGGCGGTAATGCTCAATCTGTTGAAATAGATGTGTGTCAGAAGGCTTATCGCAGTATTCGGCAGATTGTTTATTTAGAGGTTAATGATTGTAATCCTCTGAATATTCTTGAATATAATCTTACCGATGGTACGCCGTTTTTCGATGCTGTGATACTATTTGCTGCTAATATCAATTATGATAGTGCCAACGATAAAGTATATCTGCATTGCAATGCCAACGTACAAGCGTTGCTCGATGAGAGTGAAACATATCTGCAACCCTTGCGAGAGCGTGGCATTAAAGTCTATTTAGGACTTTTGGGTAATCACGATGCGTCGGGTTTGGCTCAACTATCCGATTGGGGTGCAAGGCAGTGGGCGCAAGAAGTGGCCGAGGTGTGCCATAAGTATAAATTAGATGGTGTAAATCTTGATGATGAATACTCGAAAGAGCCTATTCTCGACAACAAGTGGTTTACTACTCGCTCGGCAAAGGCCGGTGCTCGACTTGCCTGCGAGTTGAAGTTGGCATTGGCGCAAAAGTGCCGTTGGCACACCGAGGTGTCAATCTTTGAGTACGGAATGTTGTACAGATTGCCTGCTGTAACAATCGACGGTGTAAAATATACGCAGAGCCAATATATCGATATGGTATTGGCCAACTATGGTTGCGATGTTTATCCTTATGGCGACCTTACCTATGCGCATTGCAGTGGCGCATCAATCGAATTAAATATGGCACAAAAACTCTATAAAGGTACAGCGCAGCGAATAGTTGAAAAAGGTTACGGCTGGTGTATGTGGTTTGCCTTCAATCCTGCAGGAACAGTCAAGAATAATCGCGAACACGCAATGACTCAATTTGCCACGGCTGCCGAGGTCTTTTATAATGATGAGTTGCAGCAACCCAAGTATGTGTATAATAAGACCGGTGAAGGTCTTTACGACCCACAACCCTATTCAATAGAATAGTGTAGAACCTTATAGAAAGAAAAAAACGATGCAAGCCGTGTGAGTTTGCATCGTTTTTTATATGGTCGTTTATAAGCTTGTTATAATGTAACCTTATAGGCAAATCCTATGTTGGTATTCCATTGCTTGGGTGTAGTAAGCATCAGTTGTTCTTCGCGTACAAGAAACTCAATCTTGTTATTCTTATCGATGACATAGGTAACACCTATATCATACCACAGACGCTCGCCACGACCGGCGTTGGCTTTGTTGAGTATTAGGAAGAACTCACTTCCTATGAAGGGTTGAAACTTGGATTGCGGTATATTACCAACTATACGTATTCTTGTGCGAAGTTTGTTGGTTGGCACTTCGTTGCCTACAACGTAAGTCGATTCAAATCGTTCGGCCCAAGTAAATGTAATGCCACCACCTTGGGCTGTCTTGAAGAGTGGGGTCGCACCACTTAATCCGGCGTGGTAGCGTAGCAAGTGGCTGTATTGTCCCGGGGCAGTGCGATAGTATAAATAAAATCCTAAAGCGTTGACGCGAAGGTGATTTTTGACAATAGGAGCATCAAGGCTCAAAATACTCATTGCACGCTCCATCTCGGTGTC
>JAFXIZ010000077.1 GCA_017532725.1 Bacteroidaceae bacterium | reverse complement strand
GTAGAGTTTCTCACGCAAGTCGCGGTTGTCAGCATATTGCAAGAAAGGTATGCGGCTGGGAGCAGAGAGATTGAAGAGCCAACCCTCTTTACCTTTAGCGGCAGCCTCTTCTTTAGCAGCGGCTACAACACCTGCGGGAAGGCCGGCAAGGTCGGCTTCGTTTTCGATAAGCAATTCAAAGGCGTTGTTTTCGGCCAATGAGTTGTTACCAAATTGCAGAGAGAGAGTCGATAACTCGCTATTGATAGTGCGAAGAGTCTCTTTGTCCTCGGCCGAGAGGAGTGCGCCGGCGCGAACAAAGTTGTTGTAATATTGCTCCAAAAGACGCTCTTGAGCGCGATCGAGGTTTTCGTTGGCGCGATTGTCATAAACAGTTTTGATACGCTCAAATAGAGCCTCATTTAGCATAATATCATCGCTGTGAGCCGAAAGCATAGGAGATACCTCGGCTGCAATCTCTTGAAGAGTGTCGTTCGACATAGCCTCGGTAAACGAGAAGAATGTGAGTTCAACACGACGCAAAAGCATACCACTCAAGTCGAGAGCCTTGATTGTGTTGTCGAAAGTGGGGGCTTCGGGGTTGTTTACGATAGCCTCAATTTCGGCTTTTTGTTGTTTGATACCCTCTTCAAAAGCAGGCATATAATGCTCGTTTTCGATTTGTTCGAAGGGAGGTACATCAAACGGAGTGTTGTACTCACCAAGGAACGGGTTGTTGTTTTGTTGGCAGGCTGTCATCATAAGGCAGATGATTGCAGGAATAAAAAATAAACGTTTCATTGGTTATAGGTATTAATAGATTTGTATTATCATCACCTGTGTGTTTTTCGGGGTTAGGTTTTCAAGTGCAAAAATAAGGCTTTTTTGCAAAAATACAATATTTTATAAGATTTTATATACCAACACACTGTATATTAAGCCATTGCTTATTCATCCCATTCAAACTCCACCCATATCGGATAGTGGTCGGAATAGCGTTTATTGCCCTTTTTCAATGCTCGGGCTGTGAAATCACCTTCGTAGAAGATATGGTCGATGCGCACCCACATACCGTCGGCACGATAGGTAAAACCGGGGCCTGTACCCAACTGCAGGAAGGCATCCTCACGACCGGTCTTGAGCGTGTGATAGGCGTATGAATTGGGCGTGTCGTTGATATCGCCACACATAATAATGTTGCCACCTATACTATCGGCTACAGCATCTACAGCCTCAACTTGCGCTGCTCGGGCCTCAAAAGCGTGCAGGAACTTCTTGGTAAATCCTTTTATTTCGCTCACCTTTTCCGATACGCTGTCGGGATGCGTAGCCAATGCCACATAGAGTTTTTTATCCTCCGAATTTAGTCCTATCGACTCCAAGTGGTTATTGAATATCGACACCTCACGGCCTTCTATATTCACCTTGTACACCACCGTACTTGCTGTTTCGGTATAGCGTGTATCGTAAACCGTCTGTGCCGGATATTTAGAGAGAAGCAAGAGTGAATTTTTCAAAATTCTATGGGGATAGCGTTTGTTGATAATGTCGATTTGCGATTGGGTGATTTTGTTACGTTTATGAACACCGAAATAGCCCCCAATCTCTTGCAGCACCACTATATCGGCATTATAGTCTATGATATTCTGCAAGGTGCGATTATATGCAACCTCATCGGCACCGGGCTCTTTCTCGGTATCTTTAAAATAATAGACATTATAACTGAGCAGTGTGAAAGTACCCCTGTTGGTATCGATATGCTCTTTATTGAAGTTGATAGGGAAATATTGCCACAAAGCCGGTATCGACAGCAACAATGCTCCCAACGGCACAAGCGCATACTTTGGACAGAGTAATAACAAACCTATAAAGAGTATTATGGCACACACAGCCAATATAGGGAACACCAACCCCAGCAAGGCAGGCAGGGCAACGTGGGCAGGCGACAAATACTCGATATATGCCGCAGCAACAAGCAGTGCCGAAACTACAACTGCAATAATAAGCAGTACGACAGCAAAAAATTTACTAATACCTCGCATTGGCATTTATTGTAGGGGTTATTAATTCTTACGGGCATCAAACAGTCGTTGCTTCTCCTCGGGGGTAAGTGCGCTGTATCCCGATTTCTTTATTTTATCCAATATACGATCTATCTCCTCCGACTCTTGTTTCTTCCTCATTCGATACTCGCCATCGGTTTCAGGGCGTTTGCGAGGCTCTTGGCGTGTATCGGGTGTAGGACGTTGCTTCTTTCGCAAATCCTTACGGCGAAACTTTATATGAGGCTTGCGCCATCCTCCTACAATACGGTCTATCGCATTGTTGATGGGAGCAAGAATATCTTTTCCTCTATTCCAACACAATGCGAAGATAATACCCATCACAGCACCACCTATATGAGCAAAGTGCCCACCGGCATTGGGCGAAGTCATACTCAACAAATCGATTATAATGACAACACCGGCAATGTATTTGAGCGACACAGAGCCTATGAACATCATATTTACCTTATAATCGGGTACTCGTATCGTTGTGGCAAAAACAATTGCCATAATAGCGGCCGATGCTCCACACATCATACCCTGCTTGTCGGCAAAATAGGGGAATACATTGTAGGAAAAAAGATATAATAAAGCACCGGCAAGTCCACCCATTACATACAGCACACTCAGATGCTTCTGCGAGAAGTATTGTATGAAAATAGAGCCAAACCAATAGAGCCACAACATATTGAACAACAGATGCCATATATCGTAATGCACAAACATATAAGTAAACAGAGTCCAGAAACGATATGGCAAGACATTCAACTGCGACGGCACTTCAAGATAGGACAACCACGATTGAGAAACAACATTAAACAACATCAGCACCACCATAACAAGGTGCAGTGCTATAAACACACCTACATTAATGTAGATGAGTTGTTTCAGTATAGGAGCATTGCCAAATCTGTATTTAATATTGTCAAAAATAGTTGCCATTACCTACACCTTTTTTACGCCAATAAAGAATCATAATAACACCTACCAACATACCACCCAAGTGAGCAAAGTGGGCTATACCGTCGCTCGATGCACTTACACCCAAGAACAACTCGATAAGTCCGTAACCAAGCACAAACCATTTGGCCTTGATGGGAACAGGCACAAACATCAGATACAACGGGGTATTGGGAAACAACATACCGAATGCCAACAAGATACCGAATACAGCACCCGAAGCACCTATTGTAACAAGATTGTTGAGTGCCATAGAAGCCTGCTCGGGCCCATACACCTGCATAATCTGCGATATAGCATCGCCAAACTCGATGTACCACGCAGCCTCTTGCACAAGTCCTGCGCCTATACCGGTGGTGATGTAATAGAACAAGAAACGTTGCCCACCCCACACCATCTCAAGTGTACGACCAAACATATACACCGAGAACATATTGAAGAATACGTGACCGAACGATGAGGGATCGTGCAGGAACATATATGTTATGAGTTGTGCTACATTAAATTGCTCTGCTTCAAACAAATGAAGTCCCATCCACTCTACCAATTTATAATCGCCCGTAGCAGGGTTGGTACCTATGGCAATGGTAGCAAACCACATAAGTACATTGATGATAAGCAGATTCTTGGTAACCGGTGGGATAGAATTGAAAAATGAACGCATAGTAAATTGTTTAGTTTCGCATAGTACACAGTACTATAATTCGGGAGTGCAAAGTTAATGAATAATTGCAACCACTCGCGCGATAGTATGTTTTATTATAATTTGAGCCTCGGTTTTTTTATTATTTTATAAAAAATATCGAAAAATAGCACGAAAAATACCTTTTCGCAGTGTTCATCGCAGTTATATCGGCATAAATTATTTATCTTTGCACACTTATTATATAGAGAATTATGAAAATAGAACAAATTATAGCATCGGCAACAGCGCGAGCCGTCAACGCTCTCTATGGTGTGGAGGTTGACGAAAACAACTGTATGCCACAAAAGACAAAGAAAGAGTTTGAGGGTAACCTCACAGTAGTTGTATTCCCCTTCTTGCGCGCTTCGAAGAAAGCCCCCGAAGCAACAGCACAAGAGATAGGCGAATTTTTGGCAGCCAATGAACCTTCGGTAGCAGGATTTAATGTGATAAAGGGATTTTTGAATCTCGTTATCGCTCCCGCATATTGGGCAGGGCTGTTGCACGAGATAGATAAAGATACTCAATACGGATTTACCCCCGTTACCGAGCAATCGCCTTTGGTAATGATAGAGTATTCATCGCCCAACACCAATAAGCCCCTACACTTGGGACACGTTCGCAACAACTTGTTGGGATACAGCCTCTCGCGCATTATGGAGGCAAATGGTAACAAAGTTGTAAAGACCAATATTGTAAACGACCGTGGTATCCACATCTGCAAGTCGATGCTTGCTTGGCAAAAGTGGGGTAACAACATTACTCCCGAAACAGCCGGCAAGAAAGGCGACCACCTTATTGGCGACTTCTATGTACTCTTTGACAAGCACTACAAGGCCGAGGTTGCCGCTCTTATGGAGCAAGGCAAGAGCAAGGAGGAGGCCGAGGCTGCATCGTCCTTGATGACCGAGGCTCGCGAGATGTTGCGTCGCTGGGAGGCCGGCGATGAGGAGGTGCGCAGCGTGTGGCGTATGATGAACGGTTGGGTATACGACGGATTTGATGAAACATACCGTCGTATGGGCGTCGATTTCGACAAGATATATTACGAAAGCGAAACATATCTCGAGGGCAAAGAGAAAGTTCTCGAAGGCCTTGAAAAAGGTATTATGTATCGCAAAGAAGATGGCTCGGTGTGGGCCGACCTTACCGGAGAAGGCCTCGACCACAAATTGCTGCTCCGTAGCGACGGTACTTCGGTATATATGACACAAGATATAGGTACTGCCAAGTTGCGTTTTATCGACTATCCCATCGACCAGATGATATACGTTGTGGGTAATGAGCAAAACTACCACTTCCAAGTATTGTCTATCCTACTCGACAAACTCGGCTTCAAGTGGGGTAAAGACCTCGTTCACTTCTCATACGGTATGGTAGAACTACCCGAGGGCAAGATGAAGAGCCGTGAAGGCACCGTAGTAGATGCCGACGACTTGATGGACGAGATGGAACATACAGCACGCGAAACATCGGCCGAATTGGGCAAATTGGATGGTTGCACCCCCGAGGAGGCCAACGAAATATCGCGTATGGTAGGTATGGGTGCGCTCAAGTACTTCATCCTCAAGGTCGATCCTCGCAAAAATATGACTTTCAACCCCAAAGAGAGTATCGATTTCAACGGTAACACAGGACCTTTCATCCAATATACTCACGCTCGCATCTGCTCGGTAATGCGTAAAGCAGCCGAAGCCGGCATCAACTATGCAACAGCCGATATGAGCAGCGTAGTACCATCGGAGAAGGAGATAGAACTGATACAACGATTGGCAAGTTATCCGGCAACAGTAGCCGAGGCAGGTCGCACATACAGCCCTGCACAAATAGCCAACTATGTATATGACCTTGTGAAGGAGTATAACCAATTCTACCACGACTTCTCGATATTGCGTGAGGAGAACGAGGCTGTTCGCGCATTCCGTCTGATGCTCTCGGCCAATGTTGCCAAAGTTATCGCATCGGGAATGAGCCTGTTGGGTATCGAGGTACCCGAGCGTATGTAATTATAGTAAGACAATAAAACTGAAATAACTATGAAAACCAAGCATTTATTATTTACATTATTGGCAGGTCTGTTGTTGACAGCCTGTGGTGGTGGCAAGACATTCAAAATCGAAGGCGTATTAACACCCGATATGGACGGAAACACCATCTACCTCTACAACTACTATCAAAGAACAGCCGTTGACAGTACCGAGGTATTGACCGGTGCTTTCTCATTCGAGGGCAAGGTTGACACTGCCTTCTTGGGCTTGATTACATCGGAAATAGGTCTTCAATACCCCGTTATAGTGGAACCGGGCTGCGATCTTATTATCGACTTCAACGAAGACGGCCTTGTGGCAAGTTCGCCATTGAACGATGACTTCAAAGCATTCTCCGAGTGCCTTCAAGTTCTCAATATCGACTATATGACTACAGCCGACAGCATCGACAAAATGCTGGAAAACAAAGAAATAACCGAGGAGGTAGCCATACAAATGATGGCCGAGGAAGAGGCCTTCATCACCAACGAGATGAGAGGCAACATTATGCAAACATTGGCCGAGCATAACAATGACGTACTTGGTACATTCGTGTTTGAGAATTACCTCAATATGGAACCCGAAGCAAGCGAACTTGACTCGGTAGTAGCCACATTGGGCGACATAATCCTCCAATCACCCTCGATAGAAAAGACCCTCAAAGCACTCAAGGTATCGGCCTCTACATCCGAAGGTAGTATGTTTGTTGACTTCAGCGTTAAGCAAGAAGACGGCACAACCGTATCGTTGAGCGACTATGTAGGCAAAGGCAAGTATGTCTTGGTCGATTTCTGGGCATCGTGGTGTGGCCCTTGCCGTCGCTCTATCCCCACACTTATCGAGTTGTACAACGAGTACAACCCCAAAGGTCTTGAAATCTTGGGTGTTGCCGTATGGGATAAAACTGAAAATTCATTGAAAGCCATCCAAGAAGAGGGAATGCCTTGGCCTCAAATACTCAATGCCGAGAGCGTACCTACCGACCTTTATGGTATTACCGGCATACCCCACCTCATACTCTTTGCCCCCGACGGCACCATCGTAACTCGTGGATTGCCCGGCGATGAACTTCTTAACACTGTAAAAGCCGCTATAAAATAATAAATAGAGATGGAAAATTCATTGTTTATATACAATACCCTCAAGCGTCGCAAAGAACTGTTTGTACCCCTCAACGCACCCCACGTTGGTATGTATGTGTGTGGTCCTACGGTGTATGGCGACGGACACTTGGGACACGCACGCCCTGCCATTACATTCGACATTTTGTTCCGCTACCTATCGCACCTTGGCTACAAGGTACGCTATGTACGCAACATTACCGATGTGGGTCACCTTGAGCACGATGCCGATGAGGGCGAGGACAAGATTGCAAAGAAAGCACGCTTGGAGCAACTTGAGCCTATGGAAGTAGTGCAACACTACCTCAATCGCTACCACAAAGCAATGGAAGCACTCAACGTATTGCCCCCCAGCATCGAGCCACACGCATCGGGTCATATAATAGAACAAATAGAGTATATCAAAAAGATATTCGATGCCGGATATGCCTACGAAAGTGAAGGCTCGGTATATTTCGATGTAGAGAAATACAACGCACAACACCACTATGGCAAGTTGTCGGGTCGTAACATCGAAGAGTTACTCAATACCACTCGCGACCTTGACGGACAGAGCGAGAAACGTCGCTCATTCGACTTTGCCTTGTGGAAAAAAGCATCACCCGAACACATTATGCGCTGGCCATCACCTTGGAGTGACGGTTTCCCGGGTTGGCACTTGGAATGCTCGGCTATGGGTACAAAATACTTGGGCGAAGAGTTTGACATCCACGGTGGTGGTATGGACTTGCTGTTCCCTCACCACGAGTGCGAGATAGCCCAATCGGTAGCAGCACAAGGTCACGAAACAGTGCGCTATTGGATGCACAACAATATGATAACCATCAACGGACAGAAGATGGGCAAGTCGCTCGGCAACTTCATCACACTCGATGAGTTCTTCACAGGCAAGCATCAATTGCTACAACAAGCCTACTCGCCTATGACCATCCGTTTCTTTATCTTGCAAGCCCACTATCGCAGCACTGTCGATTTCAGCAACGAGGCACTGCAAGCATCGGAAAAGGCATATTTGCGACTTATGGAGGGCTGGAACAACCTTGCCAAAATCACCCCCTCAACAACATCGACAATCGATGTTAAAGAGTTGAGAGCCAAGTGTTATGAGGCTATGAACGATGACCTATCGACACCCATTGTCATTTCGCATCTCTTTGAGGGAGTGCGCATTATCAACACCGTCTTGGCAGGCAATGCAACACTGTCGCAAGCCGACCTTGATGAGTTGCGCGAAACGATGCGTATGTTTATGTTCGACATATTGGGTCTTGTTGAAAGCAAGCAAGCCGACAACAACGGCAATGAGGCGTACGCCCAAGCCGTAGAACTATTGCTCGAAATGCGTCGTGAGGCCAAGGCCCGTAAAGATTGGGCTACAAGCGACCTCATTCGCGACCGTTTGGATGAAATAGGCTTTGAACTGAAGGATACCAAAGAGGGTACCGAATGGAAATTGAAATAATACGAAACAAAGCCTCCCTGTGGAGGCTTTGTTTTTTCAACCTCTATTTGCATTTATCAAAAAAAACTGAAAAATAGTATAGAGTCTGTTTCGTTCATTATTTTTTTTCTACATTTGTAACCAACAGTAACACTCCACGAGTGCGATAAAACAATAAACATAATATTAACCCCAATTTTTAATTTATTATGACCAAAAAACTACTTTTATTATGTGCTTTATTTGTGATGTGCGTAGGTCGCATATCGGCACAAAGTGAAGAGAATGTATGGCACATTGCAACCGACACCTACCAATACATTCCTATGAATGAAGTGTCGTACTTGTTGTTTGTCGATGATGACGTATTGTTCTCAATCGTAAAAACAAACGGTGAAATTGTTACAGACGTTCGTCACGTCTATTTCCGTAATGTTCCTCTCGCTGTAGAAGGTGTTGAATCGGAAAAAATCGACCTTTCAGTGTTCCCCAACCCTGTAGTATCACAATTGACATTGCAAGGCTTGCGCGCCAACACTACTTTGAAAGTTCTTTCGTTGGATGGTGCAACACTCATCGATACAGTAGTAGGTCCCAACAACAACAGTGTAAACGTTTCTTCTCTTGCTGCCGGTGTATATTTGTTGCAAGTGAACGAAACTACAGTTAAATTCATTAAAAAGTAACAGATATGAAAAGAATATTTACCGTTATAGCTATTGCATTGGGTATGATGTTGCCTATGCAAGCACAAATCAAGCCTATTACAAAAGAGATTAAGAAAGATGTCGTAGAGCGCAACTTCAAGAAAAAAACCGTTGCTGCCAGCGATATTACCATCAACGACCTTGTTGGTACTTTCGAGGCATACGCAGTGAGTGCATTCCAAGACGAACCCGATGAGCAATGGAAAGTAACAGTTACTCTCGATGAAACTGAGGCCAACAAAATTTGGATACAACCTATTATGCAAATTTATGGTTTTAATCTTTCTGAAATCAGTCCTATATACGCTACCTACAGTCAAGAGAACAGTACAATAACCATTCCTTTGGGTCAATCTTTATATGCTGAAGGCAACAATATGAATATTGTATTGGCAAGTTCCGATGAAAATTACAATCCTGTAACAACCGGTGAGATTACTTTGCCCGTATCAGGAACTGTTAAAAACATCGTAATCACAGCCGAGATACTTCTTGGTTGTGGCGATATCCTTAACGAAAAGGGTTGGTGGTATCAAGCATTGGCTTATACAACCTTCACCAAGGCAGCCCCCGTACCCACAGTTTACATCACTGCAAAAGACAACGAATCTCTTGCCGCAAAAGTTAAAGCCGAACAACTCTATTTCGTTGAATACGAAAACGAAATATACGTATCGACCACTCCCGAATACACTCCCGATGCCGTTGCCGGAACATACGAAGCATATGCACAGAGTGCATTCCAAAACGAACCCGATGAAGAATGGACTATAACCATCACTCGCGATGAAGCCGACAAGAACAAAGTGTGGATTCACCCCATTATGATATTTGGTGGCTTGTATCCCGAAGATATTAATCCTATATACGGTACATTCGACGAGAGCGCAAGTACTATAACCATACCTCTCGGACAAACATTATTTTCGCAACCCGGATATACTTTTATAATGGGTAGCGTTGACAACAATTACAATACTGTAACTGAAGGGAACCTCACAGTAACAGTAGTAAATGATGGTGAGAAATTCATTGAAATTCCTTATCTGATTGGTGTCGGTTGTGTAGAAGAAGGTGACAACGGTTGGTGGTATCAAGCATTAGGCTATACCACATTGACAGGCGTTGAGCCTCTTATCGCACCTATCTCGGAAATTGGTACTATCTCACGCGAGGTGGAAATCCCCGAAGTAGATAGTTACTTTAACGAAGGCACATACAAATGGTCTTTCACATTTACCGATAATAGTGGATCGAACCCCCTCTATACTATAACCCAACATACAAACACAGGCAATGTAATAGACCTTGGCGATTTCTATGGTGAAGGTGCTGCAGGTGTTATGGCTCAAGAATGGGATATTAACGGTTTCTTGGCCGATACTAATATCTTCGCAGCCGGTACTCCTGCTTCTTTCAAAGGTTACAGTTATAAATTTGCTCCCGAAAGCGAAGAATTTGAGTTCCTTGACCTCCTTGACCCCAAAATGCAACCTGTTACAATAGGTTCTACTACACTTAACGACGGACAAACCGATTTTGTTGTTGACTTGTATTTGGGCGATTATGATTCACAAACCGGTTCTATTTACTACAATATGAACTTCGTTGTGGATGATGATAAAGTAATATACGGTGGCACAGGTTTGGTACTTTGGTTTGTATTAGATAATAAAGGCTACTTGTTGGGTCAATTTGATAATGTAACTATCAATCGTGAAGAGAGTGCTAAGGCTCGCAAATCGGCAGCCAAACTAACCCTCTTCGACCAACCTATCGCTGTGAAACAAGCCGGCGTTAAGAAAGCAATGTTCAACAAATAATAGTATAGAACATAGATAATATGAGGGGCGCACCTTAGTTGGATGCGCCCCTCGTTATATATATACGGTCGATAACTACTTATTTACGACGCTTACGCGCCTTGGGCTTGCCCGTCGATATTTCGTAGTTGAATGCAGTATTATCGAGCATATCGTTGTATCGGCGATTGTTATCGCGCTGATGACGCGCTTCGCCACGACGACTGCGATTATTGCGTTCTTCGCGCTCTCGGCGAGGAGCCTCTTCACGACGCGACGCCTTGCCGGCACGACGCTCCTTTCCATTTTTGTTCGACTCTTCTTGCGCTTTATCCTTGCGCTTGCCACGTCGTTCATCTCCTCCATACTTCTTGTCGGGGTTGGCTATCTCGGCATAGATGCGATTGCCATAAAAGTCGGCACGTTTAAGCCCTGCCACAACGCGACGAGCAGCCTTCTCCTCAACATCGAGAAGCGAATAACCGGCAAAGAGGTCGATACGTCCTACGCTTACACGCCCGGGTACATACTCGTTGATGAGGTCGAGCAAGTTGTAGGGAGTGCAGCCTGTGGCTTTACCTTGATTGATATATATGCGCACAAAACCCGGCTCGGCAGTAAGCGCGCCCTTCTCGCGCGAGTCGTTTTGCCCTTTTGCTTTGCGTTCACGGGGTTTTTCATCGGGGAGGTCTATATCAGGTGCATCGCGATAATACTCGAGCAGACGGTTAAATTCGAGCGAAATAAAGCGACGTATCAAGTCTTGGTCATCAAGCCACGACAGGCGACGGAAAATGGGGGGCAGCAGTGGCTCTATCTCCGATTCGTTTACCTCGACCTTCTCGATGCGATCGACAAGGTTAAAGAGTTGTTTTTCGCATATCTGCTTGCCCGAGGGGATATGCTCACGCTCAAACTGCTTTCCTATTATCTTTTCGATAGCGCGTATTTTGCTCTTCTCGCGGCTGTGTACGATAGAAACCGATACACCCGACTTGCCGGCACGACCTGTACGGCCACTACGGTGTGTATATGTCTCTATATCATCGGGCAATCCGTAGTTGATAACGTGTGTAAGGTCGTTCACATCAAGACCACGAGCAGCCACATCGGTAGCCACAAGCAACTGAATGTTTCTTACGCGAAACTTTTGCATCACAAGGTCGCGTTGCATCTGCGACAAGTCGCCGTGCAGCGACTCGGCATTGTAGCCGTCGGCAATAAGAGCATCGGCTATCTCCTGTGTTTCACGACGAGTACGGCAGAACACAATACCATATATGTCGGGGCAATAGTCGGCAATGCGCTTGAGTGCCAAGTATTTATCGTTGGCCTTCACCATATAGTATAGGTGTCGCACATTCTCGGCACCTTCGTTACGACTACCCACAACAATCTCTTTGGGGTTGTTCATATAGGTGCGTGCTATCTGCTCGATACCCGATGGCATTGTAGCCGAGAAAAGCAACATCTTACGGTCGTCGGGAACGAAGGTAAGTATCTCATTGATACTCTCTTGAAAACCCATATTAAGCATCTCATCGGCCTCATCCATAATGACGGTAGAGATGTCATTGAGCGATATACACTTGCGATTGATAAGGTCGAGCAGGCGACCGGGGGTAGCCACAACAACGTGGCTGCCTTTACGCAGAGCGCGTATCTGCACCTCGATATTAGCACCACCATATACGGGAGTGATGTGCAAGTTGGGGATATACTTGGCATAATCGGCAAGGTCGCCTGCTATTTGCAAGCACAACTCGCGCGTAGGAGCCATAATAAGGGCTTGAGGATATACTTTATTGACATCTATGCGTTGCAACAAGGGTAAACCGAAAGCGGCAGTCTTACCCGTACCGGTTTGTGCCAAGGCAATAAGGTCGGTTTCTTCACCCAGCAACAGGGGTATTACTTGTTCTTGCACAGGCATAGGGCTTTCATAACCCATATCCTCTATGGCTTGCAGGATGTTGGGTTGAATACCCAATTCTTGAAATGTTTTCATCGATGATTATATATGAATAAAAAAAACAATGCACCCGCTGCTGTGCGCATTGCGGGTGCAAAGGTAATAAAAATTAGTTATATAGGCTAATTTGTTACTTATAACGGCAAGCAACCTCCTTGGGCAGGTAGTTCTCATAACTCATACACACTTGCGATGAAAACTCAAGTGCATAGTTCACTATAGGAGCCCATTGCTCAAGCGTGAGCATATTGAGATTGGCAAGCGTGACATTGTGACGTATAAGACCAAATATGATACCGGCATTGAACGTGTCGCCGGCACCTATGGTGCTCACACTCTTCACTTGAGGTGTATCGAAATGACGGCTACCGTCGCCACAGAAGAACTTGACACCTTGTGCGCCTTGTGTGTAGATAAAATTGGGGCAATAGAATTTAATCTTATCGACATACACCTTCTCGACATCGGTCATCTTATAGAGGGTTTCAAAGTCTTCATCCGAGCCTCTCACAATATCGGCATACTCAAGATTTTCGATAATCGAAGGCATCAGTTTAATAGCCTCGTGGCTGTGAGCCTTGCGAAAGTTGGGGTCATAATATATTATTGCCTTGCGACTCTTGGCAAACTCGAGTATCTCAACAATACGCGCACGCAATATGGGATTGACCGAGAAATACGAGCCAAACAGCACAATATCGCCTTCGTTGATGTGAGGCATAGCAACGTTGAGCCTATCCTCGGGGAAACGATGATAGAAAGTGTATTCGGCCTTATTATCCACATCCATATAGGCCAATGAAATAGGTGTCTGACCATCCTCGGCATTATAGACATCGATATAATCGGTAGATACGCCATTGCAACGCATAAAGTCCTTTATATCATTACCTACCCTATCATCGCCCAACTCGGTGACAAGGGCAGCATCCATACCCAATCGACCCAGAGATATAAGCGAATTGAATGTAGAGCCACCGGGTACCGACTTTTCGGGTTGCCAATTGCCATTTACATCCTTACGAAATATAATGTCGAGTATTGTTTCTCCTATTCCTATAATCTTTCTCATATAGCACTTATATTAATAACCTATTTCTTTTCGCTCTGCTCCCTTGAGCGCTGTCCGAGATAACCTCCGTGATGACGCAGGGCATACTGTTGTGAATCGAATTGTGTGGCCTTCATTGTGTTTACCACCAAGATATCACCAATGACAGTCATCAATGTGGTGGATGTCGTGGGGGTAAGCCCCAAGGGACACACCTCGGGTGCGCCTCCTGTGTAGAGGCATATATCGGCACGACGAGCCAACTCACTATCTTTATTGCCTGTAATGACTATGGTGCGAGTGTTGGGACGGAAGCGAGCCGTAAGGTCGAGCAACTCCAATATCTCGCGTGTGCGACCTGAATTAGATACCAACAACATAACATCGCCCTCTTGCAGGATGCCCAAGTCGCCGTGTTGTGCCTCACTCGGATGCAAGAACACTGCGGGAATACCTGTTGAACAGAAGGTAGTGGCTATATTCATAGCAATCTGGCCGGCCTTACCCATACCCGAAGCCACGAGTTTGGCACCTTGGTTGTGAACTTGCTCGACAATGAGCGAAACAGCACGTTCAAAATGGTCACCTACGGGAATATTCAATATCGCATCAGCCTCACGTCGGAGTATTTCGCGAATGGTGTCTGTTGTATTCATAGCAATAAGATGATTGTGTGTATGTACAAAGGTACGATTTTAGATACAAGAAAAAAATATATTGCTCTATTTTTTATTTTTTGCACAAGTCGGCATTTTCAAATCGGCATATAGCCTCTTTCCATTCATCGCTGATGGGTGCGCTCACACCGGCTGCCACATCAAAACCTACCATAATGGTGCGACAAACGCCCTTGATTTCGCCTGTTTCGGTATTGATGATGCGTTGCATAATACGAAAACTGCGATTTCCTATCTCGGTGCAACAGGTTTCAACCGATATTTGCTCATACGAGTATATGGGCGACAAGAAATCGGCATTTACATTGGCTATCACAACATCGGCTTTGCGCCAATCGATAGAGGTATTTTCACAGCCTCAAAGTATCGGCTTTTGCCCAAGTCGTAGAAAGTAAAATAGACCGAATTATTGACGTGACCCAACGAGTCGATATCATTAAAACGTATCTGTAGAGGATAACTGTGGTGAAAGGTAGGAAATTGTATGTTTTGTTCCATTTTTATGTTATTTGAAATATATGTTCTTTATAACAGGGCGACCTATATACGCATTGAGTCGCTCTATAAGCCTGCTGCGATTCATAAATAACTCGTTGCGCAACACCGATGATGATAACTTGACGTGCAGCGCGCCCTTGTCGAAATATAACGCTGTGGTACACTTATCGACAGCCTCGCCCATCGACTCCTTCCAAGCCTGACGGGCGCGTGCGCCATCAAGCCCTATATCGAGATTATTTTGTCGCAGTATCTCGTCGAGTATTTCGTTTAGTGGTAACGCCTCTCTTTTCTTCATATCACACTATGTATGGTAAACTCACCGTTTGCAACTTGGTACAGGCGATGGTCGGATGTTGTACGTTTTACAATACTGTCGAGATACTCTCGATTGGTATCGGTAATAAAAATCTGCCCGAAAATATCGCTCGATACGAGTTGCATAATACGCTCGACACGCTCCGAGTCGAGTTTGTCGAATAGGTCGTCGAGCAACAAAATGGGAGTGGTATTTCCGTTGTGCGACAAGAAGTCGTATTGCGCCAACTTGAGGGCTATCAGATAGGTCTTGCACTGCCCTTGCGAGCCTATGCGCTTCATCGGATATTCGCCAAGACTCATCTCCATATCATCACGATGAATACCCTTGGTTGTATAACCAAGTATCAGGTCACGACTGCGCGATGCTGCAAGTTGCTGCAATAAATCGCCCTCCGACAAGTGTGAGCGATAGGCAAGTGTCACGCGCTCATTGCCACCGGCTATGAGGTTATAGAATCGGTCAAATACCGGAATAAATGCCTCCAAGAATCGACGACGTGTATCATACACTATCCTTGCAGCGTGAGCCATCTGTTCCTCCCATATCTCATAGAGCATAGGGTCGGAAACCTCTTGCCGCAATAGTGTATTGCGCTGCTCAAGTGCCTTGTTATAGCGAATGAGTGTTTCGAGGTAGGGCTTATCCCACTGCGATATAACAATGTCGATGAAACGGCGACGCTCCTCGCTACCACCTTGTATCAACGATGTATCGGAGGGTGACACCATTACCAACGGGGCGAAACCTATATGGTCGGACAATCGCTCATACTCCTTTTTATTGCGCTTGAAAGACTTTTTTTGACGGCGTCTTATGCCACAAGAGAGTGTTTCGGGCGAGCCGTTACGCTCGTACATTCCCTGCAACATAAAGAAATCCTCGCCGTGACGTATATTTTGCGAATCGACAACGTGCGTAAAGCTCTTGCAGAACGAGAGATAGTAGATGGCATCCAACAAGTTACTCTTGCCCATACCGTTGTTCCCGATAAAACAGTTGATATTATCGGAAAAGTCAAGGTCGGCTTGAACAATATTCTTGAAGTTAAGTATAGATAACTGCTTGAGTATCATATTGGCAAGTTTATATAAGTTGGGCAATCTTATCGATAATAGGGGGTATAAAGATACACAATCCGGCAGCAACGGCAGTAATGGCCGATAGCAGGACTGCTGCCGCCGATAGGTCTTTGATGCGTCCTATTTCGGGGTGTTGCTCGGGGGTAACGTGGTCGCACAACCGTTCGATGGCCGTATTGACAGCCTCGGTAACCCACACTCCACCCAATAATATAAAGGCAATAGCCCACTCGATGAACGACAGCGATACCCACAAGCCTACCACAACGACACAAAATGTTGCAGTAAGATGTATCCAAGTATTATGCTCACGAAAGAGCCATCGCAACCCTCGCCCTGCATAAACGAAACTGCGAAAACGCTCCATAAGCGAAAATCGGTGTTTTGCATCTCTATCTATCATATCTCTATCATCCAATGGGTTACCAGCCACCTCGTGCGCCACCACCTCCGGTCATACCTCCACCGAAGCCACCACCACCGAAGCCGCCTCCACTACCTCTGCTGCTGGAAACAACTATCTTGGGAATGATATAGGGTAACACTTTACGAGTCTTACAATAAGAACAGGTATATACCTTCTCGCCTCGACCGGCAGTAAGCGTAGTAGCCGGCATAACAATATGGTCGAGCGAGAGGCTGTATGTCTTGGCGTGACAACAAGGGCACTCACTATACCCTGTGTGCTTATTATCAAAACGCAACACCTCGGTATTGCGACACATATCGCACATCCACACATCGTAATCGACCGAGCCTATACGCTCCTCGGCATCCTCTTGAGGTGTAAGGAAATAGTTATCTTCTTGCTCCGACAGGCGATGCATCAACGTGCCACATTCGCTGCAACGGCGCGCCTTGTTACGCATCTTTTTCATCGTACTTGTGCAATGAATAAGATTGAAGATACCCCACAATGGCACAAATACTGCCATTAATTGCAACATAGTCAAGGAACTATTCAACTCCTTATAGCACTCGTACGACTCGCTACGATACCGGCGTATAGTGCGATTAAGACGTATGGTAATAAGCAATGAAATGAGTACCGATATAATGATATAACCATACAATATATTCATAAGCAATTGCTTATCGACCTCATCGAAGATAGGTTCATCGGCACTGTCGGACATCAACTCGGCACTCGCCTCGGGAGTCATAACGATGCGCAGGGTTTGCTGCACGGCATCGGTCATACCCTTGTCATAGTCGCCATTGCGAAATGCAGGAGTGATGTATTGTCGGATAATACGACTGCACAGCACATCGGGCAGGACACCTT
>JAFXIZ010000076.1 GCA_017532725.1 Bacteroidaceae bacterium | reverse complement strand
GCAACCACTCGGCATACTCCTCATCCTGACGCTGATAACTGATAAATGCAAAAAATTTCTTATCCTTCATTGCTGTGTGTTTTATGGTATTATCCTAACTTATATCGCAAAGGTAAAACTTTTTTACCACAATACATCCACACCCCACAAAAAAGTGTAGAGTTTAGTGTTTAGAGAAAATGTTTAGAGATTAGAGTTTAGTGTTTAACGTCAATCGCTCAACCCTTTTTCTCTTTTTGTTCTTCTTGTCGACCCACCTCCTTGCCGCCCTTTTCGCCTTCTCTCATCCTCGTTGCCTTGCCGCCCTTTTTTAGCCCTTGTCACCCTTTCCCCGTAGAGACGCGACGCTCGCGTCTCCTGCCACACTTTTCGCCCTTTTTGCCCTTTTTACCTTCTCTCATCCTCGTTGCCCTTTTCGGCCTTCTCTAACCACTAATCTCTAACCTCTCAACCCTCCACAAAACCCACACCCCTCTCGGATAGACTTGCGCTGTCTCCGAGAGGGGTGTATGGGTTATCTTTGGCGTAATTATCAGTCAAAAATAAGTCGGCCTTTTATCTTGCCTCTGATATTCTCTATAACCATAATCACATCACGTTGCTTGGCTTTTACCGAACATTTTTCCATTTCGATATACACCTTGGCGTGGAATGTCTTGCCCTCAATCATATATAGGTTATCGGCAACCTTGGTTGCTTTTACCTCATAGCGTTTTTCGCGTATCTGGGCAGGTAGCAGTGTCAATTTATGCACACCAACGTGATTGTCGGTTGTTACGACGCGCCAAGTGGCAGGGTGGTTGGCTTTAGCATCGTGATATACACCGATGATGTTGTAGTTCTTGGCTGCGCTCACTGTAAGGCTCACAAGCACAAAGGCGAGCATAAGGAGGATTTTTTTCATAGTCGGTCTGTTATAGTGTTTGTTAATGATTTGTCGAGTAGTATATCCTGCAACTCTACATCGTTGCACAGGGTATTGAGGTCAACATCGCCGTTGATGCCATCGATGCGGCCTCGGTTGCTGTATTGCCACACGCTACAGGGGTGGTTATCCTCGAGTGTGGGGTGGGGTTTATACTTATATATGCCATATCGGGCTATCCACAACAGGTGCTTATCGAACGACTGTTGCAACAGGGTGTTGTAGTAGTGCTGGTGGGTATAGATGATGGGACGCACTCCCCATTGCGACTCCACCAAGTGCGTAAACTTCTTGAGGCTGTCGCATATCTGCTTGCTGGGCTTGCGACCACGCTCCTCGACGTCTATCACAGGGATAAGGTCTTGTGTGGCAATGGATACCATCTGCATAAAGTTGTCGTACTGCTCCTGTACCGGCACATTGGGATGAAAGTAGTGGTAACTGCCTACGGCTATGCCGGCTGCTCGGGCTTGCTCGGTGTTGTATAGGTACTTGGTATCTTGGTGTCGCGACCCTTCGCTGGCCTTGATGTAGGCAAACTTTATCATACCACTATGTGCCACCGACGCCCAATCTATAACCCCTTGGTGGTGCGATACGTCTATTCCTTGTTTCGTGTCGTCGCCACAGTCGCCTACGCTGTCGGCACTAAACAACAAGATGACGCCTGCCGATACTACGGCCACTGCCAAGACACCTATTATAATCTTGGCAAGTATGTGTGGCGACTTATGTATCTTCTTCGTGGTCATCGTTGGGTCGTTGTAGGGTTGGGTGTTATCGTGTTATCGCGATGCTGCGACTCTCATCATCGTTTACGGTGATGTGTACACTTACGGTGTCATCGGGTAGCAACGAGTCTATATTTTCGGGCCACTCTATCAAGCACAAGTTTCCACTGTCGAAGTAGTCGGTACAGCCCATATCTATGGCCTCGACTATCTTGTTGATGCGATAGCAGTCGAAGTGGTATATCGTGTCGCCGTTGCCTGCTTCGTACTCGTTGACAATGGCAAACGTGGGGCTGTTGATAACGTCGGTTACGCCCAACTCTTGGCATACGGCCTTGATGAATGTTGTCTTGCCGGCGCCCATATTGCCGTAGAAGGCAAATACCTTGTCGTTGCCTATCTGTTCGATAAAGCATCGGGCAGCCTCGTTTATGTGGTCTATATCTTTTATCTCTATATGTTGCATATCGGGGGGCTATTTGCTGGTGAGTGTTATTAGAGGTATCATCATCTCTTCGAGCGATATGCCTCCGTGTTGGAATGTACTCTTATAATAACTTACATAGTAGTTGTAGTTGTTGGGGTAGGCAAAGAAGTCGCGATTGGTGGCAAAGATGTAGGTCGAACTGATGTTGGGCGAGGGTAGCCCATACAAGCGCGGATTCTTTATCTCATACACCTGCTTGGGGTTGTAACTGAGCGACTTGCCTACCTTGTAGCGCAAGTTGGTATTGGTATTCTTGTCGCCTATTACCTTGATGGGGTTATCGACGTGTACCGTACCGTGGTCGGTGGTAAGTATTATCTTGTACCCACTGTCGGCTATCTTCTTAAACAACTCGATGGCCGATGAGTGACGGAACCACGACTCGGTGAGCGAGCGATAGGCAGCCTCGGTCGAGGCGAGTTCGCGTATCATCTTCGACTCGGTGCGTGCGTGCGACAGCATATCGATAAAGTTGAGTACGCACACATTCAACGGCTTGTCGCTGAATCGTGAGAAGTTTTGCAACAACTTTTCGCCGTAGGCATTCTCGTTTATTTTGTTGTAGGTAAACTCATATTTCTTGCGAAAACGGTCGAGTTGTGTCTGTATCAGAGGGGCTTCGTTAAGATTCTTACCCTCTTCTTCCTCCTCATCCACCCACAGTTCGGGGAACATCTCGGCTATCTTGTTGGGCATCAAGCCCGAGAAGATGGCATTACGCGCATATTGTGTGGCTGTGGGCAGGATGCTGCAATACAACTCCTCCTCGGCTGTAAAGTAATTGCTGATAAGGGGTTGTATGACACGCCATTGGTCAAGACGGAAGTTATCGATAAGGATAAAAAAGAGTTTCTCGCCGTTGTCGAGCATCGGGAATACGCGCTTCTTGAACAACTCGTGGCTCATCATCGGGTGTTCGTCGGTGGTTATCCAGCGTTCGTAGTTTTTCTTCACAAACTTGGCAAAGGCTGCATTGGCCTCTATCTTCTGCATACGCAACAAGTCGTCCATATTGGTCGTCTCGGCGTGTGCAAGTTCCATATCCCAATATACCAACTTGCGATATACCTCCTCCCAATCTTGCCACGACGACGAGTCGTTGATGAGCGAGCCTATTCGGTTGAACTCTTGTTGGTAATTGTTGGTCGTTTCATCCGATATTATCTCGCGACTGTGTAGGTTTTTCTTAATCGAGAGGAATATTTGGTTGGGGTTTACCGGCTTGATGAGGTAGTCGGCTATCTTGTTGCCGATAGCCTGATTCATTATGTCCTCCTCCTCGCTCTTGGTAATCATTATGACCGGTATTTCGGGGTGGCGTTCCTTGATGCGAGTCAATGTTTCCAATCCACTCAATCCGGGCATATTCTCATCGAGAATAATCAGGTCGAACTGTTGCGACTCGCACATATCGAGGGCATCCAATCCGTTAGATACGGTGGTAAGGTCGTACCCCTTTTGGGTAAGAAACATAATGTGGGGCTTGAGCAAGTCTATCTCATCATCGGCCCATAGTATCGTCGGGTTCTTCATCGCTATCGGGGTTGTAGTGGTTGTTGAAAAATTCAAAATACTCTTCCAACGAGCGACCTTGCAACAGCAGGTCGTAGTTGGCTGTGCTTATCATTACGGGACGTGCGCCCTCGGGGATGACAAAGTCACTCTCGCGAGTCATAACAGAACGGTAATGGATAAGTTCGTCAAAGTTATTAAATCCTTTGACAATAAGGAGCGATATTTCGTTAAATGTGTTTATTTCGAGGTCAAAATCTCTTACAAGGAAGTGCGAGAAGTTCATACGAGCCACCTCAAACAACAACTGATTGCCCGATACCTCGCGGTTGTTGTAGGCTATTATAAAGTAATGCTCGCTGTTAGGCTCGTGTACAAACTGCTTGGTGCTGTCGGCTACGGCTGTCGAGTCGTTGCCCAATCGGGTATCCCACAACATTCCTCGCACATTATCACCGGCTACGGTGCGCCCCTTGACTATGCCCTTGAGTATATTGCCGGCATACTCGCTTACGTCGGCTTGTGGGTACTTGCCGAGCAACTCTTCGACTTGGCTCTTGAACTTGTCATAATCCTTGTCGCCTATATAAGCCATTGCATCGAGGAACATAAACTTGTGCATAATCTCCGACAAGGGGTACTCTTGCTTGATATATGCTACGTTGCTGTGTACCGTCGAGTTGTCGTTGTCGAGGTAGGCAGCGTAGGTGTGACGGTATATCGAGTCTTGCTTGGCTCCGGCTGTGCGACGTTTCTCTATAAAGTCGGGGTCGCTCAAGGCTGTGGCATACTCGCTGTCGCCAAACGAGGTGATAATCTTGTTTCGATACACCTCGGCTTGCTCGCGCTCATCGTTGCGAATGTGCATCATATAGCGATTGTAGTATGTGTCGAGGCGATATTTATTGTCGGGGAATCGTTCCTCCAACTCATCGAAGGTTGCAGATGCCGCGGCATAATCTTCCAAGTCGTTCTTCAAGATGATACCCATATTGTATAGTCCCTCGGCAATGATTTCGTTCGATACGGCTATCTCCTCGGGGCTGAAGGGTATCTGCTTGAGGTAATACTCTATCTTGTGAGGGTCGTCGGCATTGGCAAGAGCCACACTGTCCTCGGGTTGTGTTGTCGAGTCGTCGGTTGTGGTATCGGCCACATCGCCGGCATCGCTGTCGAGGTTGGCCTCGGCACCATCCATAGCAAAGTCGCCGGCCGAGAAGCCCGACTTGTTGCGACGTCGCCAATCATCCTCAAGTTTGCGCGAGCCCCATTTCTTTTGGAACTCGGTCTTACCGGCATTCATCAGGGTTTGGTTATAGAAGTACCACGACCCGTCGCTGTTCATTACGTTGGTGGTGGGTCGGTTGGCTCCTCCTTGCATCATATCCTGTCCCAAGCCTTCGTTCTTGGCAAGGTATTCTTCGCGTGCTTGCGCCTCGGCCTCCTCTTTCTCTTTCTTGATGAGGTCATCTATCATCTTCTGCAACACGGCAGTACGTTCCTCCTCGCTCATACGCGACAGGGTCTGTAGGCTGTCTTGTAACTCAACATTCTGGGCATATACCACCAACTTGTCGAGTACAGCCGAGCGACGTGTCAACAGTTTGTAGTCGGGGAAGTCTTCCTTGAGTTGGGGCAGTGCCTCCGAGTAACAGGGTTGAGCATCGACATATTCACGTCGCCCGAAGTGTAACCCTCCCAATGTAATTTGGCATACGGCTTTATCCACACCGTTGCGCGTACTCTTGGCAACGGCCTTCTTGTAGTTGTCGATGGCCGTCAAGGTATCCTTGTGTGCAAGGTATAAATTACCTATGGCATAGTAAATCTGGTCTTGATAGTCTTTGTTAGCCCCCTTGCTTGCCATTCGGCGCAGCGATTTTACCTCCTTCTCGATATCGTTGCCGGCATATACCTCGCTCATCTTGATGCGAGCGTTGAATTGTGTGCGATAGAGAGGGTTGAGGTTGATAACTCTCTTGTAGGCATCGTAAGCCTCTTGAGGCTTGCCGTCGCGTGCATAGAGTTGTCCCAAAAGGAAATTCAGACGCGCCTTCTGCGAACGGTTCGACTCGCCCTTAATGGCTGTCTGTAGGTAGGGAATGGCCTTGCTGTAGTCCTTGCTCTTGATGAGATATGCTGCATTTACCGAAGCAAATTCATCGGTGAGTGAGGGGGGCAGACTGTCGTTGTTGGCCTTGTACAACACATCCTCGGCCTCGTATGTCCAGCCCATAGCCAAGTAACTGCGAGCCTGCCATATACGGGCTTCGGCTACCGTTTCGGGTAGCCAAGAGAAGTGCTGCGCTATGTACATAAATGTCGATGAAGCACCGAGGAAATCGCCCTTGTTAAATTGTGCTTTACCCATCAGCAACCACGCCTTGTGGATGAAGGGGTTGTACTCCTCGCGTCGCATATACTCCTTGTACTTGGGGTCGTTGCGACGGCCTTGCTTGCGCTTGGGCTTGCTCTTGATGCTGTGCTTCTGAATGGCTGTTTCGCACTTCTCTATGGTGCGATCGAACGAGCCTTGAGGTTGAGGATCTTTCTCGTTGGCGTATGCCTCGGCAGGGAGTACATATATCAGGTCGGTAAAGTTGTCCTCATACTTGTCTTGTTGCAACTTGAGTTGCTCTATGTAGTTCTGCTCAGCGTTGAAATATATGTTGTATCGCGTGGTGAGCGATTGGTAAAATCGTGTCCAGCCGGTGTTCTTGGTTGTTGTACAAGCCGGCAGCAGCACCATTGATAGTAACAGTGCAAGGAGGTATATGTGTGTATGTTTTCTCTTATTATTCATTATAAATATAACGGCGCAAAGGGCTGTTTATTGTTTGCATCGCAAGGTCTTGTTTTGTTGTATCTTGAGGTTGATGAGGTGTGACAGTTTGCTTGCCATATATGTAATAACGAGTGTTACCACTATGCACGCTCCCGTAGGGATGGATACTATTGCCGATATGGTAAGTCCTATAAGATTGCATATCAGGCATATAACACCCGATAGGAGTATGATTTTCTTAAACTCGGCTGTGTGCATCTCGGCTATGCTTTGAGGCAGTGTAAGAATAGATATGAGCAGCATAATACCCACGAGGCGAATCGATAATACAACGCCTATGGCAATAAAGAGCGTCATTATGGTGCTTATGTATTTCACATTGATGCCTTGCGTTGAGGCAAAGTCGCGGTCGAATATGGTGTATAGTATGCGACGGTAATTGACCGTAGCCCATATAACCAATGCAACGGTGTAGGTGGCAAACAGGGTAATATCGGTGTGCGTTATGGTGAGTATGTTGCCAAAGAGGAATTCGGTAAGCCCCGGCGTGTAGCCCGGTGTGAGGAATATGAATATGATGCCTACAGCCATACCCAAAGCCCAGAATATGGCAATGGCCGAGTCCTCACGCAACTTGTTGCCTCGTGACAACTGCTCGATGCCCAGAGCCGACAGGATGGCAAAGGCCATAGCAGCCAACGTGGGCGATATGCCGGCGTAGTAGCCGATGCCCATACCACCGAATGAGGCGTGCGTAATGCCACCGGCTATGAATACCATACGTCGTGTTACGATGTATGTACCTATGATTGCCGCTACGGTCGATAGCAGTATGATGCCTATCAAGGCGTTTTGAAAGAATGTATATTGCAGTATATCCATATAACTCGTTTTACGGGTGGTTGCGACGCTCGCCGACAATGAGTATTACTTCATCCTTTACGTCATCGGGCAGGGCTATGCCTCGCAGTTGCAGGCTGCGTACCCAACCTGCCACTTCATCGCTGCGCATAGTGTATAGTATGTCGCGAAAGTGGGCGCACTGTTCATCGCTGTAGGCATCGGACGGTGTGCCACGCCAAGCGTCCAACTCCTCATCATCGTAGTATTCTATGTCGCGACTAACGGCTGCCAGCAGGCTGTCGCGTTCGCACACTTCGTGTTGTCCACAGCACTCTTCGGGAATGTCGGGGCCTTCGGGCTCGGGGGGCAGTCCCAATGCTTCGGCACGTCGTTGCCTGTATTTATGGGCAGCATATAGTATGATGCCGGTGAGTACGAGTATCGATATAAGTATGACTATAACGAATATCATATTGATGTCTCCTTTCCGTCAGGGTAGCGCGTTATTACAAATCCGGCATCAGCGAGGTCGTTCCAATAGCCCGGATAAGATTTATCCACAACTTGAGGGTCGTTTATAAATATCTCATCATATACGAGTGCTGCGGGAGCAAATGCCATTGCCATACGGTGATCGTTGTAGGTTTCTATCGTAATGGGGTACTCTATCTCGCAACGCTCGCCTGTCCACGCCAAGCAACCTTCGTGGGGTTGCGATAGGATGAAACCCAACTTGCGAGCCTCACGCTGCAAGGCATCTATGCGATCGCACTCCTTGATTCGCAGGTTGTTCAACCCTTCGATGAGGAAGTGTTGCCCTTTTAGTAAGCATCCTATTATAATAGTCTGTGCAAGGTCGGGGGTATCGCGCATATCGAGTCTTAAGCATTGTGGTGGTAAGTGTTTGATATCGAGTGTGATAGTTGCTCCTTGTGCGTCGTATGTGGTTTTTATACCCAATAGTTTGTAGTAATCGGCAACCTTTTGATCGCCCTGTATGGGGTTGTTAGAGGGACTAATAAAATAGTCTGCCGATATGTCCCGTTGCACATTTGTGTCGCTCGACCTATTTTCTTGGTTTGTATTGATATACGACAAACCATTTAAATAGTATGCTAAACCATTTAAATAGGAAATTTCATACCAATACGATGCTGCACTCCAGTCGCCACACACCTCGCAACGCATCTTGCGATAACGACTCGGAACTATTATAATAGTTCTATCTTTACAATCTGTCCTAATTCCGTAGTTTTGCATCATATCGATAGTCATATCGATGTAAGGTTGCGACAGAATCTCGCCGGTGATAGTCAATTGCAACCCTTGTGTCATATAAGGTGCCACCATCAGTATGGCTGAAATGAATTGCGAACTGACATCGCCCTGCATCGTAATCTTGCCACCACGCAGAGTACCACCCTCGATGCGCAGTGGAGGATAGCCCTCCTTGCCCTCATAGGTTATCTTTGCACCCACAGCGCGCAAGGCATCGACAAGTATGCCTATGGGTCGTTGCTGCATACGAGGAGAGCCTGTAATGACACGCACGCCCGGCACGCAGCAAAAGTAGGCCGTAAGAAAACGCATTGCCGTACCGGCATTGCGCACATCAATCAGAGGGTTGTCGGTCGATAGAGCCTCCAGCATTACAGCAGTATCGTCGCACAAAGCCGGCCTGACATCATTGCGAGAGCCACCGGCCAGAGCATTGATAATCAATGCACGGTTGCTGATGCTTTTCGATGCAGGCAAGTGAATGTTGCACGAGTGCGTGTGTGGTGCTGTAATGCGATATTTCAAGCGAGTAGAGGTGTGTAGGGTTGTGTTACAAATGTATAGTTTACTGTTGAGCCGGAGTGTCGGTGCGACGAGTACCGAGCAACTCCATACTGTCGGCTACAATCTCGGTGCGCGAATGAGCCACGCCATTCTGGTCGTTCCATTGACTTGTGCGCAACTTGCCCTCGATGTAAATTTGAGTGCCTTTGCGAACATATTTTTCGGCTATTTCGGCCAATCCACGCCACAGCACCACGCTGTGCCATTCGGTACGTTCGGGTACTTCCGAGCCATTGGTAGCCGTGTATCCACGTTCGGTTGTTGCCATACGCAATCGTGCTACACATACACCTTTTTCGAGGTATCTTACTTCGGGGTCGGCTCCGACGTGACCCACCAATATAACTTTGTTTATCGACATAAAATTTAGGTTTTAAAGTGAAAAACAAAGGTAGTGTTTTTGCGCCGAACACACAACTGTGAGTGCTTGATTTTTTTGCGTGCAAGGGTAGGATAGCGCCTAAGGGTTATTGTTCGTGGTAGCAAGTTTCACGGCACAATACTTTGATATCCTCAAGAAAGTCTTGCAACTCCTGTTCGTGCGCCTCCTCATCGGCCAGAATGCGTTTGGCCAAGTCGCAGGTAGTGAAGTCCTTGCCATCGGTGAGCCGTGCAATGGCTTGATAGCGCGTGATGGCGCATCGTTCCGATGTAATGTTCTGTTCGAGCAGTCGTGTCACCTCGAAGTCGCCATCCGGCTCGTCGTATTGGCAGGCAGCCTGTTCAAACCATTGTATGGGGTTGAGCAAGGGCGTACCTTCGAGTTGTATGATGCGCTCGGCAATGAGTTTGGCGTGCTGAAACTCCTCCAAGGCGTGTTGTTCAAATTCGCCTTGTACATCGCTGCGCATAGCCCCTTTTACCACCTTGGCACCTATCCAATATTGGTAAAAAGCCAGCCACTCCTCGGCAAGAGCCATATTGAGTTGTTGCAGTACTGTATCGACATTGATTCTTTCTTTGATGATTGCTACGCTTTCTTTTGCCATAACTCTCGGTATATTGATGTTATTACTATATATATCGCTGTTGAAACGTTTTCTCGCTCGATTTTGTTCGGTCGATGTCAGAATGATGCTTCGCTGATGGGTATGTTGCGATTGCGATTGTAGCGTATGATATTGACCGGCTCTTGCTGTGCGATGTAGTATCCGATGCAACGAGTTATGAGTATGTCGTCGTGTTCGCCGTCTTGTGCACCGAAACTGCCGTTGGGCTTGCGCTCGAATACGTCAAATTCGTGGCACGCACCCTCATCGTGTTCGATGTATAGGTTGTTGCGCAGGGCATTTATCATCGTGTTGACAAGTGTCGATTTGGTGCTGCGATTCATATGAAATCCCCAACGTGTAGGAGCCGACGGGTTTATCTCATCGCCCGAAGCCTGACGGGCATACAGGTTGTTGTAGTGTCCGGCAATGGTGTCGAGGATGTAGGTCGAGCGAGTGTCATCGCACGATGTTTCGAGCGTGTTGCTCTCGATGACAAGTAGTGCTTTGTTGTAGAATGTGGCTATTTGAGCCGCTTTCCACGCCAGCAGGTCGTGGTCGATGTGACCTCGCCACTGCGCCACAAGTTCGACGGTGTCGTTGGTAAGCAATCCCTTACGGTCGAATACGGCAATGACCGAGTAGTCGGCCTTGTGCGAGCGACCACCCACATCGACAGCCACGATGTATCTGTTGCGCATCTCGGTGTCGTGCGAGGGCATTTGCCATATATGCAACAATCCTTTCTGTTCGGCTATGAAAGAGATATCGTTGAGTGCCTTATGCCCTGTAAGTTGCAGACCGGCAATGTCGCCTGTGGCAATGGGTGCGCGACAGTTGCTGCGCAAACGGTCAACAGCCATAGCGTCGAAAATGCGCTCGCCCGAGTGGGCAAAAGCCTCTGTTTCGTCCGACGGATATTCTGCCATCATATCGGCGTGTTGGGCATATTCGCGACGTTTGGCACGATACCACGCGATGGCTTCGAGTGTAGCCCCTTTCTGCCACAGCCACTTCTCGTATGTATCGAGAGTAGATGCAAATGCGGCAGGGTCGTCGATGGGGCGACTATACATTTCTATTTCGTACCAAGGCACGAATATGGCTTGCTTATCGCTCTCGTTGCGCTTGGCACGCAGGTATTCGCGATGAAAGTATCCACCTGTACCGTTGGCCGTACTCTCGATGATGACCAGCGAGTGAGGCAGCATAGCAACACTGCCGTAAATCGATCGGATGAGGCTCTCGGGTGTGTGAGCCGGAGTGTCGTTCCAGAAGGCAGCCTCGCTGAGGTGTGCCATTGCTGTGTCGCTGCCACGCGTGGCCTCGGGCGACTCGGATGAGCAGATGGTGACCTTGCAGCCTCGTGCTGCGATGAGTGATGTGTTGGCCGAGCGTTCGAAGGGCTGGAAGTGAGGCTGTTCGTTGCTGTTGAGCAGCCACGCCGGGTAGTTGTCGAGCAACTTGGTGTACATACCCTTGATGTTGGCGGCAGCATCCTTGAGGTGTGCGCATATAATACTGTTCCAATTGCGCAGATGCACAAGTTGTATCCACGCCATATATACCTGTGTGAGCGTAGAGCCACCCCATTGGCGTGCCTTGAGCATAATGATGCGTATGGGCTTGAGGGCGATGCGTTGCTCCTCGAGCAGCGACAGGTAGCGTCGTTGAGGGCGATTGAGGATGAAGGGGATATCCTCTTGTCCGAGTTTGTCTTTGATTTTGATAAACATCGCTGCCCAAAATTCAAAGTCGTATCGGATGCGCTCCTTTATCCACAGCGACCAGATGTCGCTGCGGAGTTGTGTGGTAACCTTGCGTTGCAGTGTGTCGATGATAAAGGCATCGATACTGCCGGCCTGAGCCAGCAAGCGAGTCCAATTGCATTGTTGCAACATACGTTGTGGAACGTGTTGCGTGGGGATGGGCGCATCGGGCAGATATACCGTTGTGCGCTTGTGCAGGCAACCCTCACCGGTGGCAGGGTTGTAGCGAGCCGAGGCAGCGTTGTGTCGTTGCCTGTTCTCGTCGATGATGGTTTGTAGGGATGTTGTCACAGTGTGCATAGGGTCAGAGTTTTTTGAGTTGTTTTTCTATTTCGGCTACACGACTGCAAGTGTCGGTAATAGCATTCTGCTTGCTTGTAGTGGGTGCAATGACTGCGCTCATATCCTTGCGAATGGTTTCGATACATTTCATAATGGTAGTTTCGTTGGTCGTTTCGCGCAGCATATCGAGCAGTCGGTCGTAGCAAATGTGCATAGCCTCTTGTTGCTTGGCTATAATAGAAGTGTCGGCTTTGATATTATTTTCGTTCATAGTTATAAATGTTGTTTTAGTTATGTGTAGAGGGTTTTTCATTCTATCGCATCACGTTGCAAAATTAGGGTGCGACCTTTGCGTTGTGATGCTATAAAATGAAAATGTGAAAAAAATTATGTGGAAAACTTTTTTTAATGCAGCGTCGAATGTGGCTAATCAGGGCGTGTCGTTGTGGAAGAAGAATCAAATGCTCGATAAACAGTTGATGTTGCAGAATAATTATGTGAAAAATCAACTGAACAATGCCACGTCGATGTTTAACAGGGAGTATTACAAGAACTATCTGGATACGCCCTCGGCACAGAATATGCTGAAGCGTGTGCGTGAGCAGTTGGGTGAGCAAAATCGTGCTATGCGTAACAGTGCAGTGGTAACGGGTGCTACTCCCCAAGCAATGGCAGCCCGGCAGCGTGTTGACAATAAGGCATTGGATAGTGCTGTGGGTACATTGGCAACGGCCGATGCGCAAAACAAACAACATATCCTCGACAATTACGAGAAAAGACGTAATCAACTGAATGATTATCTGCAGGGTGGCGCAATGAATTATTATAAACAAAAGATGAACTTGGAGAGTGAACGTTATGCCGGATTGTCGCAATTTATAAAGGCGTTTTACGATTTTGTACCCAATGATATTCGTGAAGATATACCTGTATTAGAACAGTAAAAATTGTGAAAGAGATGAGAAATAAAGAGTATAAATCGGTGTTGGAACACCTACCCGAATGGCGTGCCACGCAGGATGGCGATTGTGTGGATAATGGCGATGTGTGCAGCGTGCTGCAAGATATGTGCCAATGTGTGCGCCGAGAGAAACCCCGACAATATCGCAGCCGATTGCATAGGTTGCTGTATTCGTGGTATATGCCTCGCAATGAGGATGATGCAGTGTATTATGCAGTGCGATGCAGGATGCTTGCAGTGTTGTCGGAGTATGTAGATGAATTGTTGAACTATTTAATTCGATTGAGATGAGAGCCATATTGAATGTAGAAGAAGACCCCGAATTGAAAGCACAAGACAGTATCGTTGTTGAAGGCCCTTCCGATGGTGATAAACGTAAGCCCAAGTCGAAGTTTTACGGGAAAGCAGTTCCGGCCATAACAATTTTCAAGAGATTTGAAGATGAGCCTTTTCCGGAGGCTTACGGTGGAGCAGAGTCATCCATAGAATTACTCCCCGAAAAAGTGCCTTTGTATGGATATAGCAGAAGTCCTTATTTTGATTTTTTGTCCCGTAATATGTGGGGTAGGAATGAACACCAAAGGCGTTTGTTGCCCGACGTTGCATTCAAGGATATCAATGAAAAACCCGATGTGAAGTTAGAATATTTGTCGGACAATGTAACAACCCGACCTCATACGGCCGAGAATGACAATACTTATGTCGCTCCCAAGCCTATAGGTCGTGCCGAGAATAGAGAGGGTAGTCGCTTTATGGATGGCGTGAAGTCGGCCATCAAAGAGTCGGAGCAGGCGTGGAAATATCTGGGAAAAGAGGTGCAGAAAAATATAACCCAAGACCCCGAGAAACGTGCCAAACTCGATAAGGAACAACAGCAGATTGTTGACAAACGAAACCAAATGCCCGAAACCAAAGGGTGGGGCAAGGTGGGAGAGTATTCCACCAATTTGGCGACAACAGGACTGCCGACAGTGTTGGCCGGTATGCTGGGAGGCCCCGGTGCGGCAACTCTCTTAGGTGGAGGCCTTATGGCGTTGGATGCTGCCAAGTCGGCATCGAAGGCCAATATGGAGATGGATTCTTATGAAAAGGCAACAGGCAAAAAGATATCGGCCGAACAGCGTGCAACCTACTCGGCAGTATCGGTTGCAGCCGATGCTATGATGAATGCAGTGTTGGGTGGTAAGTTGATGAAAAAGTTGCCCGAAACAGTTGAGAAAACGCTGAAAGACAAGTTGAAAGATGCTATAATGCGTAACCCCATAGCGCAGAGCGAGTTTAACACAATGACGCGTAACGTGATGAAACAAGAACGTGGAAAGTGGGCGCAAGAGGCTATGAAAAATACCATATCGTCGGCTGTTGAAGGAGGTGCAGCATCGGGAGCGATGGAGGCAGCCAAGGGTATATACACCGAGGAGACACCCGAGTTGAACAACATTGCCGGCGCAGTGTTGGGTGGATTCTTGGCAGGTGCCGGACAGGGAGCCGGCGCATCGGTGACAAGAGGTGTCAATATGCACCAACAGCGTATGCAACAAGATGATATATTCTATGGTAGTAATACGACCCACAAGAGTGGCGAAGAACGCTTGCCCATTACCGAGTTTCGCCCTACGAGGGTCGAGCGCGATGCCAATGGCAATATAATCAGTGTAGAGGGTCATACGGTAGATGCTACGGGCAGGTCGGGTGGTACGGTACAATTGCCCATCGAAAATATCAGTGTGGGATCGTACGATAAGGCACACCGGAGTGGTGCTACAACCGATAAGCGCGACAGTTGGGACATCTCGCAACAGCAGATGGCTCAATACCGTAAGCAATGGGATGATGCCAAAGATATGAAAGAGAAAAACCCCGAAAAGTCGTATGAGGTGCAGAACAAAGTGTTGCAGAATATAGCAGCCGAGATGGGTGTGCCTATAAACGTGTATGCCAAGACGAAAGATTTGCCACCCGAGTTGCGCAACCATCCCGAGGTGAAAAAGTCGTATGCCGTAACCGTAGAAGATAATACGATAAACGTTGTGCTGGACCAATGCGAAGGCTTGAGTGCCGATAATTTGGCCTCGATTATACGTCACGAGGCTGTGGGTCACTACGGAATGAATAAAACTTACGAAACCCAAGGCAAGTATGAAAAAGACCTGAACGAAGCCGGCAAACCCTTGATACCGATCGAACAGCAGGATAAAATACCTTCGCCTCACAGCAAGGGGTATGCAGCGTGGCTGCAACGACTTGAGGAGCGTGCCTCGCGTAAAGCCGAAACGCGCGAGTATATGCAACCTACCGACGAGCAGAATCAATACAACAAGATGTACGAAATGCTGCGCAAGAGTGAGGAGAACATCCGTTCGACCACTATCAACGAACTGCGCAAAAATAACGACCGTAGAGGCAAACCGATGCCCACCCTGTACGAAATGGAGGAGAAGTAGGGTAATGTGATGAGCGACATCGGTAGAGGTGTCGGTAAGTGAGGCTGTGTCGAAATTTTGGTAATACTCCTCAGTCAGCAGGGCTTCTGCTCCACTAATTTAGAGGAGCAGAAGCCTACGGTTTTAATTCAGCGTTTTACGCTGATTTTTCCTCCTTTAGATTAAGGGCAATTCCGATAGAGGAATTGGGGAACTTGCGACGGAGGGTCAAAGACTGTCGCATAGCGACGGAGGGATATTAAAATTTTGACACAGCCTTATATTTTGTTTATTTGCGAGTGAAGGAATGTGCCGTTGGCACGTTGAGATTTGGGGGATAAGGTGTTTGATGACTTGATGTCAGGGGGCTGACTTGTGAGTTAGGGAAAAGGGGAAAAGAGATAAAAAGGATGCTCTGTTAACTAAAATTTATGCTGTTGAGAAAACTGTATGGAACAGCGGAGTGAGGGGGATTCGAACCCCCGAGCCGCTTGTGACGACTACACGCTTTCCAGGCGTGCCTCTTCAACCACTCGAGCATCACTCCTTTGTGGGGTTGGGTTGTTTGTGTGTCATTTGTTTGTGCAAAGATAGTTGTTATTGGTGCGATATGGTGGATTGGTTTTGTAAAAAAATATTAATATTGCTGTTATTGTGGTTGTGTTTTGTGCTTGTTGTTCACTTTCTTTAACGAATGATGGTTGCTTATGTTTAAATTACTATATATATTTGCAAAAATGCTTTTGGCATATAATGACAAGTATGAGTGATAATAACAATTGATTTTTTACCAGTCCGATTATGAGGTTAACTGTTCCATACTCATTGTCGGTATAATTCTATGGAACATTTGAAGTTATGATGAGAAATTACAAAAGTTTGTTGAGGCTCGGAGTTTTATTGGTGGGCCTTGTTAGTGCGCTTAATGTTTCGGCGGCTTGGGAGCAGATACAGAAGTTGCCTGCAACTCAGTGTGTATTTGTTGCGCCTAATGGTAATCTTATTTCATCGGATTTTATTTTTGAACATACCGGTGGTATATGGTGTTCGCAGGATAAGGGTACTACGTGGACCAAGTGTGATGTGGATGATTATGCCTATGGTGTGATGGTGCAAGCCGGCGATTATATTATTGCTGCGGGCGAGGGTTGTAACTTGGCTCGTTCGAAGGATAATGGTGTAACGTGGGAGGTGCTTAACTATGGTTATATGTTCCTCGATTATATTGGAGAGGAAGGTGTTGAATGGGACGTTGCTTATGCGATGACTTATTTTAAGGGTAAACTTTTTGTTGCCGATTTTAGTGGTGGTGGAGTAATATATAGTGAGGACTTTGGTGAGACTTGGACACTTACCGATCGTGAATCGTTGAAGTATGATGTGGGTGGTGTGAAGTCAACTGCCAAGGATGCTTATGCACTTGATAGTTACTATAGTCTTGCTGAGAGTGATGGTAATTTGTTACTGTTTGGTGTTTATTTTATCTATCGCTATAATGAGTCGGATAATACTTGGGAGTTGTTGCGTTCGGATAGCAACTTTATGGGTGTAAATACTCTGTATGATGGCAAACTTGTGTGTGGTCGTGCTATTACTAATTATACCGATCAGGTTCCTTTCCTTGAATATACTGCCGATGGTGGTAAGACTTGGGGTGTTGTGGCTCGTCCCGAGGGTATGATTGATAATAACGTGCGTGCTATTCATAGCGATGAGAAGGGTTTGTATGTAGGTCTGCAAAATGGAGGCTTGTATTTTACCGATAATTTCGGAGAGTCTTGGTCTTTTATATCGAAAGGTATGCCTACTATGAATGATGAAGGTGCGTATGAGATTCCTATGATTATTACTTCGGATGCCGATTATGTGTATATGGCTGTATATAAGGAGCCTTGGTTGCAAAGTGACGTAAGTGGTGTGTATCGCTTGGCTAAGAGCGAACTGCCTGTTGCTGCTGTGGATAAGGTTAAGGCCGATGCTGTAGTAGGTTATGTCTTTGATAATACATTATATATTAATGGCGTTGCTGATGTTACTATCTATACGGTAAGTGGTGTGAAGGTATGTGCCGAGGAGGGTTGCGAGCGTGTTGACTTGAGTGGCCTTGCTGATGGTGTGTATGTTTACGAGGCTGTAATGGATGGTAATCGCATCACCGGTAAGTTTGCTAAATAATATGAGATATTCTTTATCCGTTGGGATATTAGTAGGACTTTGGTCTGCTGTAACACTTGCTCCTGTTGCCTTGGCACAGGAGCAAGATTATATGAACTATCATAGTTGTGATTTTACCGAAGGTATTCCTGCCGACTATGCGTTGTATGATGTCGATGGTCAGACATTGCACTATACAATGGTGCAGGGTGGTATCAAGCAGGGTGAGGCTTGGGCTCGTAAGAAGGAGTCGGGGGCTAACAACTATTATGCAGTGTCGGCTTGCCGTTATAAGGAGGAAGAGGGTGTAACGCTGAAGCCCTCGGACGACTGGATGGTGCTGCCTGCTGTGTGGGTGCGAGGTCGTGATGCTGCCTTGTCGTGGCGTGGTATGTCGGTGCTGAATCGCTTGGATGTCGGTGCCGGATATGAGATACTTGTATCGACTACGGGTAATACTCCTGCCGACTTTACCGAGCCGGCTATCTTCAGCATCACAGAGGAGTCGTTGTCGCAGTGGAGCGAGCATTCGGTTGATTTGTCGGCTTATCAGGGACAGCACATTTATATTGCTTTCCACAACAATAGTGCGCAAGGTGAGATGTTGGCTATCGATGATGTTGTGGTGAGTGGTCATAAGGGTGTGTGCGACTTTGCTGTTACTACGGGCGAATATTCGTATGGTACGGAGAGCCTCGACGTGAATGTGCGTATTACATCGTATAGCGATGAGCCTCTTACCGATATGACTCTCTATTACCGTCATAATGATGAAACGTTTACCGAGGTGCTTACAGGCTTGTCGATAGCGAAGTATGAGTCGTACGACTTTACTTTTGCCACTCCTATAGCCGCTGCTTATGCCGATACGGTGCGCTATGCAGTGGGTGCTGTGGTAAATGGCGTGGCGCAGGATGAGATAGTGTGCGCTACTATGATGTACTTGTTTAAGCCTACTCGCAAGATTGTGGTAGAGGAGGGTACAGGCTTGTGGTGTACTTACTGTCCTGCCGGAATTGTGGCAATGGAGATACTTGAGGAGAAGTACCCCGATAGTTTTATAGGTGCTGCATTGCACTTTAACGATGCGTTGGGTGTGGATAATTATGTGTATGACCTCGGTTTCGACGGCTTCCCTACGGCGTTTGTCAATCGTAGTTATTATGTTGAGTATCCTATGGTACTCATCGAGGATGAGAAGAAGTATGTTACAACCGATGGTGGCTTGGAAACATATTTTGTACGCGCTATGGAGGAGGTTACTCCTGTAGAGGTGTCGATAGAGGGTATTGCTGTGAAGGATGGCAATATGACGGTGGAAACCTCGGTGCGTACTGCTATGGATATCAACCTTACTCAATACCAACTCTTGTATGTTATCATAGAAAATAACATCGAAGGGTATAGCCAAGCCAACGGCTATGCCGGAAAAGATGCTACCATAGGTGGCTGGGAATCGTTACCCGGCAGTGTTACCGACCATCCCTGCCAACACGTTGTGCGTTATATGTATGACGGCTATCAAGGCGTATCGGGTAGTTTGCCCGACGGCTTGCAATGTGGCGAGGTGTATAAGTCGGCGAAAACCTTTGCTATGCCCGATAATATACTTGATATCAACGAGGTAGAGGTCGTGGTAATGGTGGTGGATATGACCACCGGCGAGGTGATGAATGCTGCCAAAATGAGTGCTACAGCCGGTGTGGATGAACTTGCGGCCGATGAGTTGGCAGTGTGCTATGCTACCCGTGGCGAGGTGCGTGTAGAGTTGGCATCGAATGCCGAGGCTCGCGTGAGCGTGTACAATGTATCGGGTGCGCTCGTTGGTACTTGCCAAGCCGTAGGTACTGCACAAGTGCGCGTAGATGCAGCCGGTGTGTATATGGTGACAGTTGAGCAAGAGGGCGTGGTGCGTACCTATAAGGTGCGCTTGTAAAAAGCCACGAAGTGGGCGTGGGTGGTATATCGATACAGCCCCACTCGCTACCCGAGCAGTGACACATTGCGTCACACGCCGATAACAATAAAATAATAACAAAAAGGTGTGCCGAGCGTTGAGCCTCCGGCACACCTTTTGTAGTTTAAGAGTAGTAGTTTTGTTTATTTAGAGGTGTTGTCGGCGTGTTTGAGGACTTTGGCGTCGATGTAGAAAACTACGTCTTCGGCAATGTTGTTGCAGTGGTCGCCCATACGCTCGAGGCGACGAATGATGCTTATGAGGTTGAGGCATTCGATGGCGCGCTCGGGCACTTGTTGCAGATGTTCGGCTATGATGGGTATGGCTGCGCGATTTAACTCATCGACGCGAGTGTCCATAGCGAATATGCTTGTAGCCAACGATGATGATTCTTGCTCGTAGGCATCGCGTGTGCGACGTAGCATCTCTTTTACAATTGTAATCATCTCTTTGATGCCTGTGCGCTCGAAGAGGTCGGCCTCGATGTTGACTTCGGGATAGTCGAGTACAAAACGGGCTATTCCTTCGCAGAAGTCGCCTATGCGTTCGAGGTTGGTGCCTATCTTCATTGTTGAGAGTGTAAATCGGAGGTCGAGAGCCACGGGGTTGTAAAGACCAATAATGTCTTCGCAGTCGCTGTCGATTTTCAATTCGAAAGCATTAACACGTTTCTCGCGATACATTACCTCGCGTGCCATCTCCTTGTCGAGCGATAACAAAGCCTCGCCTGCACGATTGAGTTGTGAGTTTACCAAGTCCCACATTTCAAGGACTTCCGATTTGAGTCGCTCGAGTTCTTGTTGTATATATACCATTTTCTATTGTTATTATTGTAGCGACGTTTGGTCGATTGCTACTTTACCGATGCAAATTTATTGTTATTCTGTTGCTTGTAGGTTACAATGATTTTACATTTGTGTTACAAATTGTGGTGGTGAGGGGATGGTGAGGGATGGTGAAAAGGGCGAAAAGGCGACAAGGCAATGGTGCATAAAGGGGGGATAGGGGCTAAAAGCCCCCAACGTGCCGGGTGTTGCGATGGCACGTTGGGGGTTGTTTGTTCTGATATTACTCTCGCCGGTGCAGTGGGTGGGTTGGTGCTATAGGGTTATTTACGGCGAGGGTGGTATGTTGATTCTTTTATTATGCTTCGGGGTGGGCGATGGCTTGCATAATGAGAGCCTCTAATTCTTCGGCCAACTCGGGGTTGTCGGCGATGCATTTTTTTGCCATATCGCGTCCTTGACCGAGTTTTGTTTCGCCATAACTGAACCACGATCCACTCTTCTTGATGATGCCTTTGTCCACACCGAGGTCGATGATTTCGCCTGCTTTGGAGATACCTACGCCAAACATTATGTCGAACTCGGCACGACGGAATGGGGGTGCTACTTTGTTCTTCACTACCTTGACGCGAGTTTGGTTACCAATGACTTCGTCGCCGTCTTTAATTTGCGATATGCGACGGATGTCGAGGCGTACCGATGCGTAGAACTTGAGTGCGTTACCACCGGTGGTTGTTTCGGGGTTGCCAAACATTACGCCGAGTTTGTCGCGCAATTGGTTGATGAATATGCAGGTGGTGTTGGTCTTGCTGATGGTGGCAGTGAGTTTGCGCAGTGCTTGCGACATCAGTCGTGCTTGCAAACCCATCTTCGAGTCGCCCATATCGCCTTCGATTTCGGCTTTTGGTGTAAGAGCGGCTACGGAGTCGATTACTACGATATCTACAGCCGACGAGCGTATGAGTTGGTCGGCAATTTCGAGTGCTTGCTCGCCGTTGTCGGGTTGCGAGATGAGTAGGTTTTCGACATCGACGCCCAATTTCTCGGCATAGAAACGGTCGAAAGCGTGTTCGGCATCGATAATGGCTGCTATACCACCGGCCTTTTGAGCCTCGGCAATGGCGTGAATGGCGAGTGTGGTTTTACCCGAAGATTCGGGGCCATATATCTCGATGACACGACCTCGGGGGTATCCACCCACGCCGAGAGCAGCGTTAAGTCCTATCGAGCCTGTGGGAATGACGGCAATCTCTTCGACTTGGTCGTCGCCCATTTTCATAATGGCACCACGACCGTAGTTTTTCTCTATCTTGTCCATTGCTGCTTGCAATGCTTTGAGTTTTTCGCTTGAAACAGGTACGCGACCTTGTGTAGTTTTGTTTTCTTCGCTCATTGTTATGTGGTATTTATTTGTTTAAAATCTGGTTGCTGTGGTCTTTGGTATCTACTTTTTCGATGATATCGGCAATGATGCCGTTCTCATCGATGATGAATGTGGTGCGAACAGTACCCATACTTGTGCGCCCACACATTTTCTTCTCGCGCCACACGCCGAATGCTTGATTGAGTTGCAAGTCGGTGTCGGCAATGAGAGTGAAGGGCAGGTTGTGCTTCTCGGCAAACCGAGTGTGCGAGGCTGTGCTATCTTTGCTTACACCTATTACTTCGTATCCTGCGTCGCGTAGTTGGTTGTAGTTGTCGCGCAGACTACAGGCTTGCGCTGTGCACCCCGGGGTGTTGTCTTTGGGGTAGAAGTACAACACTACTTTGCGACCTGCGTAGTCGGAGAGTTTAATCTCGCGACCGTTGGCATCTATGCCTAATACTTCGGGGGCTTTGTCTCCAATTTTCATCTTAGGTTGTTTTTAGTGTTTACAAAAATACATTTATTTTGTGAGAAAACAGCAATAATATCTTGTTTGTTTTCTTTGACATTGCAAAGATAATACGCTATGTGTGCAAAATATTGTACAGGCTAAAATAAATTGTGTTAACGCGTGGCGATTTTTGTTGTGATGTTGCTGTGAGTGGGTTGTAAATGGTAACTTTGTTATCGTTATGTTGTCAATATTGATACCTACATATAATTATGATTGCACAGCACTTGCCACCGAGTTGCAGCGTCAGATAGATGCTTGTGGTGTTGAGGCCGAGGTGATAGTGATGGATGATGCTTCGCCCGATGTGTCTGTGCGTGAGGCAAATAAGGCTATCGATTCGTTGAAGAATTGCAGGCTGATAGAGTTGCCCGAGAATGTGGGTATCGCTCGTATTCGTAATATGCTTGCCGATGTTGCGCAGTATGATTATATGCTGTTTCTTGACTCGGATGTGTATCCTGTTTATGGCGACTTTGTGCAGCGATATGTTGCAGCAAGGAGTAGTGCCGATGTGGTGTGTGGAGGGTTGATGTTTCGAGCCGAGCCACCACACAAAGATTGCACGTTGCGTTATAAGTATGGCAGCCGAGTAGAGTCGCAACCTGTAGAGAGGCGTATGCAGCAGCCCTACGGCGAGTTTAAGACACTCAATTTCTTCATATCGCGCAAGGCGTTTATGGGTACGCGCTTCAACGAAGACTTTGTGCGTTATGGTCACGAAGATACGTTGTTTGGCAAGGAGTTGCAGGAGCGAGGCTTTAGGCTTGTACACATCGACAATCCTATCTATCACGATGTACCCGATAGCAACGAGGCATTTCTTGCCAAGACGCGTCGCAGCATAGAAAATCTGTGCGAGCATCGCGAGGTGTTGCAGTCGCACGTTCGTTTGCTATCGTTCTATGCCCACTTGGAGCGTATGCACCTGTGTGGTGCAGTGTCGGCGATATATGGCCTTGTAGAGCCTCTGTTGGTGGCCAACCTTACGAGTCGCAAGCCGTCGTTGTTCCTTTTTAATATATATAAGGTAGGCTACTTGTGTCGTAAGATGCAGGCCTGATTATTCCACTGTTTTGTCGCCGGCAACGGCAATGTAGAGATTGTGTGGTTGCAGATAGGTACGAGCCACGCGCAGCAAGTCGTGAGCCGTAGCGTTGCGAATGGTGCGATTCTCGCTATTGAAGAAGTCGATGGGGTTGTCGGCAACGATAGAAGATAGGAAATAGTCGCTCATAGAGAAAGGGCTGTCGAGCGCCCTTGCGCGTTGTCCTTGCAGGTAGTTGCGAGCCGTTTCGAGTTCGTCGTCGGGTATAGGCTCGTCGCACAGACGTTGCATCTCCTTGTAAACCTCGTCGATGAGAGGTTGCGTATATTCGGTGCCAGTCTCGGTAATGATGGTGAAATAGGCGTCGTTGCGAGTAGAAACGATGTGCGAAGATATGCCGTAGGTGTAGCCTTTTTCTTCTCGTATATTGCTCATCAGACGGCTGCCGAAGTATCCACCCAGAATGAGGTTGAGCATCGATAGGTAGGGGTAATCGGGGTGTCGAGAGCCAATGACCGGCATACCGATGCGTATGCCCGACTGTAAGGCACCGGCCTTGTGAATGAAGGCTTTGCGTTGCGAGTCGGGAGCGAATGGCTCTATGGTGATATTGTTTGTGGAGGGCTTCGCAGGGAGCTGCGACAGGCTGTCGGTCACTAAATGAGCCACTTGCGAGGTGATGTGTCCCGATAGTAGGATGTGCGTGCCTGTGTTGAGTATGTTGTTGGTGTGATACTGACGTAGGTGTTCCACCTTGATATCTTCGAGGTTACTCTCGGTAACGATGCGAGCGTAGGGGTGTTGCGCACCGAAGATGAGTTTGTTGAACGCCTCGCCTGCCAAGTTGCGCACCTTCTCGCGATTGATTTGCAGTTGTTGAATGCGTTGTCGGCGCAGAATGTCGAGGTGCTTTTGAGGCATCGTAGGAGCCGTAATCATATCGACCACTACAGGCAGTATCTTATCGAGATTGCGATTGAGCGAGAATAGCGATAGGGTGCTGAAGTGCTGTGTTGTAGCCGTTTGCAGCCACGCCCCGTGATAGTCTAAATGCTCGGCAATATCGTCGCTATCCATATTGGGCGTACCCTTGCGCAGCATAGCACCGGCGAGGTCGGCAATGGCAGGGTTGGGCGTGTCGTAACGTCCACCGTCGAAGAGGAAGTCGATGCGACACACATCTTGGTCGCCTTTATCCACTATATACAGTTGTGCGCCGTTGGGCAGCCTGTCGATGACAGGCATAGGCATAGAGAGTTCGCCAAACGGCTTGATAGGGGGCTGTGCAGTGCGATTGAGAGTCATTTTCAGGGAATCATTAGGATGGCGCGCGCCATATCGTCGGGAGTGTCGATACCGATAGTTTCTTGAGTAGTGATGGCAGTTTTTATTTTGTAGCCGTTTTCAATCCAGCGCATCTGTTCGAGGCTCTCGGCCAACTCGAGCGATGATTGAGGCAAGGCAGTGAGTTTGTCGAGTGTTTGCGCCTTGAAGGCATACATACCTATGTGCTTGTAGAAAGTGTGTCGCGACAGCCATTGGTCGGTGTCAACGCCACGGAGATAGGGGATGACCGAGCGACTGAATGTAATGGCGTAGTTGTTCTTGTCGAGAATGACCTTGGGCGAGTTGGGGTTGGCAAGCGCCTCCCATCCTTCGTGAGGCTCGAATGGGCGCACAAGCGTAGCAATGTTGGTGTCGGGGTCGTCGAAACAAGATATAATAGCCTCGATTTGCTCGGGCTTGATGAACGGCTCGTCGCCTTGGATGTTGATGATAATATCTTCCTTACCACCGAGCAGGTGATATGCTTCGTGGCAACGGTCGGTACCACTCGGATGCTCCTTCAGTGAACGGATAACATTGTCACCGAAAGCCTTAACAGCCGCCTCGATGTCGGGGTGGTCGGTTGCCACGCATACGTTGTCGAGCACGCGGCTCACTTGTTCGTACACCCGTTGTATCATCGGTTTGCCTTTCATATCGGCAAGCGGCTTGCCGGGGAAGCGCGTCGAGGCGTATCGCGCAGGTATAATGCCAATAAATTTCATATTCGTTTATTGTTTAGAAGTGTTGTCGATAGGGGTTACATATAGTTGGTTGTTGCGATAGTCGTGTATGCGCACCGTTGTGTCGGTGTCGATAAAAGTTCCGTGTAGCGAAACGGCGTCATATACCTCGTTGTTGACAATAACCTTGCCCGAGGGAGCCATACGCGTGAGCGTTGTGGCGTTGCCCCCGACGAGCGAAGCCGGTGTGGTGTCAACACCGATGTAGCCTTGCTCATTTTGCTGCTCGGTGTGCAGGGCAAACTTGTATAGCATACCACGACTGCCAATGCGATGCGACAGGTATATGAGTAAGACAATAGCCACCACGAGTCCTGCCAATACGGTGAGGATGCTGCGTGTAACGTCGTCGCCGGCAACAAAAGTGAAGTCGAAAACAATGTTGTTGAGAGCGGCCAATATGAGCGCACCGAGAATGAATATAATGCCCGAAACGCCAGCCACGCCAAATCCCGGGATGACAAACAGTTCGATAATGAGCAGTATGATACCCACGACAAACGCCAATACCTCCCAACTCTCGGCAGTGCCACCGATAAATAGAGGGACAAAATATAATACAGTGGCAATAAGGGCGATAGCCGAAGGCAACCCGATGCCCGGTGTCTTTAATTCAAAGAATATACCACCGATAATGAGCGTAACCATAAGGGCTTGCAGGGCAGGGTTGGTGAGGAAACCTGCTATATCGTCGTATAGTGACGGCGTGTATTGTGTAATGGTGTATTGCTTGGCACCGATGTGCTGTGTTATGGCCTCCTCAAGATTGCTCACCACAGCCTCGCAATAGTTGTTTTCGAGTGCTTCGTTGGCCGTGAAAGTGAGTACCTGTCCCGAGTCGGATAGTTGAGGAATGACAATGCACTGATCGACCATAGCCTCGGCAATGATGGGGTCGCGTCGCCAAGTGATAGTGGTATCGCCTGAGGCATTTACGGTAGTGTCGCGACCTTGCGCCTCGGCAGTGGCACGCATTGTGGCACGCATATACGACTGGTACTTGTCGGGCATAGCCTCGCCTGTTTCGTTAACGACTGTAGCAGCGCCGATGCGTGAGCCTTGTTGCATATATATGCTGTCGCAGGCAATGGCAATGAGTGCGCCTGCCGATGCAGCATTATTCTCGATGTAGGCGTAAGTGGGGATGTTGGTGTTGAGTAGCAGTGTGCGCATAGAATCGGCGTGCAATACTGTACCACCGTAGGTGTTGAGGTGTAAGATGATGGCTTGCGCATTGTTTTGCTGCGCCTCATCGATGCCTGCTTTCAGGTATCGCCAAGTGGTGGAACTGATGTCCTTGTGAATGTCGATACGGTAAATGTGCGTAGTGTCGCTTGCAACGGCCGAGATGACACTGCATATAAGCGTTATGATAAAGAGTTGCAGATGCTTCATAGTTGTTGAAATTTATGATATTACAAATGTAGTGTATTTTTTTTGATTATGCTTGTGATTCAATCTATTTTGGCTAAAAGATTGTAGCGTGAGGTGAATGATAAAGATAATGTGTTAAAGAAGTGCCGGCGTGAGGAACTTTTGCAGGAGAGTTTTGTTATAGTGTAGTATTGCTGTTTCCTCCCAATTGTGTAGCATCTAACTATAATTAAGAGTAATTATGAATACGCCTCAATTTCAAGAACGGCTCCTCAGTTTGCAGAGTAATCTGTTGAATTTTGCCTATATGCTCACTTCCGATAGGGATGAAGCGCAGGACTTGCTGCAAGACACGACGCTGAAGGCACTTGACAATGAAGATAAGTATATAGATAATGTGAACTTTAAGGGCTGGGTCTTTACGATTATGCGCAATATATTTATCAATAATTATCGGCGCGTGGTGCGTAACCAGACCATCGTTGACCAGACGGAGGATCTGTATCACTTGAATTTGCCACAGGAGTCGGGCTTTGATACCCCCGAGGGGTCGTATACCGTAAAGGAGATAATGAAGGCCATCAACAGTTTCTCGGATGAGTATCGTATTCCGTTTTCGATGCATATATCGGGCTATAAATACCACGAGATAGCCGAGCGTATGCAGTTGCCGCTGGGAACGGTGAAAAGTCGCATATTCTTTGCGCGACAACGCTTGCAAATAATGCTGAAAGATTATAAGTGACCATAGGTGTTTATAACACCTTGTATTATGACAATAAAAAAACTGTGCCTATAGATTCACATCTGAAGCACAGCAATCTGTTTTGTATGACTAACAAAACTATTGTTTTAGTTTATTTCTTTTTTATTCTTCTTCGGTGGGTTGCTCCTCTTCTACTTCGGTAAAGTCGGTGTAACCGTTTTCGATAAGGATGTTGTACCAACTGATAAGTTTCTTGATGTCGCTGGTGTAAACACGCTCACGATCGAAGTCGGGGAGGACTTTGGCCAAATACTCGCGCAGGGTAGCATCGTCGTCTTTAGTCGAAACCGATGCTTTAGCACCGTTTTCAAGTTTTTGGATGCTTTGGAATACTTCGTTCAGAGGCACCTCGTCGCTGTCGGTAAACATAGCAATATCGCCGAGCGAAATAATCTTTTCGTGATTGTAAGCAGGTGTACGTTTACCTGTTTGCAATGCCTCGACAACAAGCATATTTTTGCCTTGCGAGATTAATTTGTATAATCCGGGTTTGCCTGCAATGGCGAGTATGGTCTTTAACATATATCTATTAACTATGTTGTTTTAGTCTTAACGACTGCAAAGATAACATTATGAATTGAACAAGCCAAACATAAAGGTGAGAAATTTTATTTATTAAGTGCTATATTTATTAATTTTAAGATTTGAGGGATGATAGCCGATCCGTCGTTGTTGTCGATGAGGTGTGTGCGATGGTCGATAGGAGGCTCACTTTGAGAAGCGATGCGTGCCTCTACTTCGCTGCGACTGATGTTGTTGCGTTGCATAACGCGCCTGATGCGCGTTTCGTTGTCGGCCTGCACTATCCAGATGTGTTGCAGTGATTTGTGCATCTGTGCTTGGTGCAGTATTGCGCTTTCGACAAAGACAATGTGCGATTGCTGTTGCTCGACCCATTGAGCGTAGTGTTGTCGTACGGCAGGATGTACGATGTTGTTGAGCGTGGTGAGTTGTGTGCTGTCGTTGAAAACGATAGCGGCGAGTTTAGCACGGTCGATGTCGCCCTTTTCGGTAAATATGTCGTTACCCCAAGTGTGTGCAAGTTGTTGCTTGATGAGGGGCGATTGCATTAAGGCCTTGGCTTGAGCGTCGGTGTCGTAAACGGGATATTGCATAGCCCGCATTATGCGCGATACGATGCTTTTGCCACTGCCGATGCCACCTGTGATGCCTATTTGAATTTTGCTCATTGTTGCACAGCGATGGGTGTTGTGTTTTCGTTAATGATATACTCGATGCTGTCTTGCGATAGCATTATGTTGCGAGCATAGTCGGGGGCGTGGGTAACCTCGATTGCACCGTAGGAGCCGAGCGTGTTTTGCAAACCGTCGAAAGTGTTGCCAATGAGGAAGTCTTCACTTACGGTATTGGCATACTTGCTGACCGGTACCAAGCAGGTAACGGTGACGTGCGAGGGGAATGTCATAACAGAGTATCCGTCGGGTATCTCGCCGATGGCGATGGGTATGGATAGTGTCTTGGTTGTGTATTCCTCGACCGGAATTGTGATGGCAACCGAGTCGGGAATGATGCGAGTTCCGGCAACGGGCTTAACGGCAACTGTTGTGCGCACCGTTTCGGTGATGTCGTTGAACACAAACTCCTCGGTGTAGATGCAATCGATATCCTTGAGCGTTGTAGCCTTACCATATATAACTACGCTGTCGGGGATAGCGTATGTGCTGTCGCTGATGGTGCTGTGAGGCGATGTGGTGATGTGTCCGTGTGGTATTACGGGTACTCGCTTTCCGTGGTCGTTGGTGTAGTTGATGCGAATAGAGTCGGGTGTAAATGCGAGTATCGACGTGGTGGCCTTGAGTTGCTTGCGAGCGTACTCGACAAGGCTGTTATTACTTATTATAATAGCATCTTTGTTGTTGTCGTGACGGTCGAAGTCGATCTTGATAGGAGGCGTGTTCTTGAGGTTGTACCCCAATATGACGGGGCCTTTGTCGCGAATGCGCGCCTCGATATGCGAGGGCATATCTTGCAGCAGGACAGTCTCCTCGGGGATGTCGGTGAGTTCGATGGGTATTTGTATGGTGCGTTCGCGGTTGTCGCTGATAGAGAGTATGAGCCAAATTCCTGCCGCTAAAACGACAAAGCAGAAGAAAGTGAAAATCTCTTTACCTTGGGGAGAGTACCACGCGCTCTTGGCGTTGCGTATGAAAATGTTGATGCGACTGCGTAAAGGTGTTTTGCTCATAGTGATTAGTGCGAAAAGGGTGTGTCAAAAAAAATATATAGTAGTGTTATATCTTTTGACACACCCTTTATGTGGATGAAAAAATTATCAGGCTTGTTTGGGAGTCTCGTCGGCAGCGGGATATATTGAATCTTTGGCTACACGAATACGAGTGTTCTCGGCAATTTCGATAACGAAGTATTTTTCGTTGACCTCTTTTACCTTGCCATATATACCGCCGGCAGTGATTACTTTGTCGCCACTTGTGAGGGCTTCGCGTGCTTTTTGAATCTCTTTTTGACGTTTTTGTTGGGGACGTATCATAAAGAAATAGAAAATAGCGATGAGGGCTACCATCATAATGATGCTTGTCCAACCTGAGCCTTGACCGGCTTGTGCTTGAAGTAAAATTGTTGTAAGTGTCATAATTGTTTATGTTGTTTTTATAGGTTACTTGTCGCAGCCACTCGGTGAGTGGCTCAAATGACGTTCAAATATATAACAAAAAATTTAATTTTTGGTTATAATGTTTTCTTTTTTAAGCTCCTTAACTATTGCGTCGAGTACGCCGTTGACAAAAGTACCACTTTGCTCGGTGCTGAAGGTCTTGGCCAACTCGATGTATTCGTTGAGTGTGACAACGGTGGGTATCGAGGGTGCTTTAATCAACTCGCTGATGGCAACCATCATAATGACAACATCCATAAATGCGATGCGCTCGATGTCCCAATTGCTTGTGAAACGGTCGATGTAACTGCGGTATAACTTGGCGTTGGCGAGTGTGTTGTGCAGGAGGTCGAGGGCATACTCGGGGTCTTCGTCATCCTTGTACATAGGCAACATCTTTACTTCATCGGCGTTGATGCTCTTGAAGTGCTTGATGGTCTTTAAGACAAATGTTGCTTCGATATTGAGTTCTTCGTTCCAATAGAGTGACAGGCTCTCGATAACGTCGGTAAGTTCGTCGGAGGGGGCGATGATATTCTTGAAAACAATACGCCAGAACTCGCAGTCGTCCTCGTCGTTGTTGTCGGGATTGCTCATATAAGCCTGAT
>JAFXIZ010000010.1 GCA_017532725.1 Bacteroidaceae bacterium | reverse complement strand
TGGAAACGGAGACCGCCTTTGTACGGACCGATTGCACCGTTAAATTGTACACGATAACCGAGGTTAGTTTGAACTTCACCATTGTCGTCAACCCAAGTTACACGGAATGTGAAGATACGATCGGGCTCAACCATACGTTCGATGATACGAGCTTTTTCAAATTCAGGATGTTGATTGTAAACTTCTTCGATAGAGTGAAGAACTTCTGTTACTGCCTGGATGTACTCGTTTTCACCAGGGTGTTTTGCCTCAAGATTGGCAAGGATTTTTTTAATGTCCATTGTATTAGTTTTATAAGATTAATATTTAGGTTTGTGCTACGAATAAACCTCGCTACAAATCGTTCCACAAATGTACAACGACATTATGGGAAAAACAAATTTTTTTAGTAATTTTGACCAATAAAAAATTTAGCACTCTTTTATCTCGTTAAAAACTGCCCATAAATAGCAGACAATATATCCAAGACGCCATACATAAAGACGTGATACACTGCTTATATGAGCACAAATAAACACGATAGTATAAATAATGTGTCATTTACTAATAAAATAGAAAAATAAATCGTAACTTTACCGACCGATAAATTGGGTGCAATCGCAACAGTTGGGAAAACAATTTTCCAACCACAAATTGATTTTATAACAACATATATATAATGTAATATGTCTTTTTTTAAGAAATCACTCAGGGCTCTTGGATTTGGCAACGAGCAAGAGCAGGAAGAACATATATATTCTGCCAAAGATATAACCGACGTTACCGGTCAAAACAAGCAACGCCAAGGAAATGATACCGATAATGGCAGTAAACAAAATGCTGTAGAATCGACCGACACCACGCCGAGCCAACCTACCGAAACGATATTACCCGATGCCCTGCTTAACAAAGTGATAGAGTTGGTTAACGCATCGTTCCCCGACTTTGTACGCAACTATATCGACATCGAAGGCGAAAAGAGATATATCTATGAACAATTGGGCGATTCGTTCAAGGAGTACATCGAAAATCTTAACAAGACAGCACGCGAACAGTCGGAAAATGCCGTAGCAAGTATTCGCAAGAAACTCGAAGAGGAGATTGCATCGATGCGTCGCAAGACAACGGAACTCGAGGAACAAAAGGCCGAAATAAAGAATGCCCAACTCAGTGCCGAGCGACAAAAACGTGCCCTCAACGACAAAGTTCACGACCTCGACAATCGCATTGCCACATTGGAGGCCGAGAAGGAGCAATACGATCTTGAAAACAAGAGTCTGCTAAACAAACTCAAGGTTTCGGGCGTAAAACAACAGGAAGTGGATGATGCCAACGAGGAGATTAAACGCCTGCTGGGTGTCATACAGGAGATGAAATTAAGCAAGACTCCTTCGGAGGGAGTTCAACAAGAACTTGCCGACAAGAATGCCGCCATTGATGCGCTACAAGAACGCATCAAATACCTCACATCGCAAAAGGATGAGTATGCCGAGAAGATTGATACAATAAGCAGTGCTAATGCACAAATGCAAGCAGCCATCAACGAGAAGGAGAATGTAATAACGCAACTCACCGATGAGGTAGCAGCACTTATCAAGCAACAAGAAGCCAACACGCAACAACTCTCGGCTATGCAGGCTACGGAGCAGGCATCGGCTATGTTACAATCATCACTCGAAGAGAGTCGCAAGCATTGTGCCGAATTGGAGCAAACCATTGCCGAACTGAAAGCCAATCAACAAGCAAACAACTCGGAGGTTGAAAATATCAACTTTAAATTATCGGAAGCACAACAAGAGAGCAACCGACTTGCAACAGAGTTGCAAGAAGCACAAGCAAGGATAAAAGAGCAAGACGACACCTCCGAGAAAGCCACACAATTGCTACAACAAGCCGAAGCACAAGCCGAGCAAGCACGCAACGAGGCTGCATCGATAGGCGAAACACTCCACAGCAAGATTGAGGAGAATAGCAATCTGCACAACCGTATTGATGAGTTGCAAGAGGCATTGGCAAAATCGGAGCAACAATTGCGTGAAGCCCAAGAGCAATCGGCTCAATCGGGCAATGCCTCCAAAGAGTATGAGGCACAACTCGCCGAGGCTCGCAAGCAACTATCGGAATGGGCCGAACGCTATGAAAAGACTGAGCGCGAACTTGCCGACACCAAACGAGAGTTGCAAGAAACAGCCAGCCAACCCAAGCCCGTAGCAACCGAAGACAAGAGCGAAGAGTTGGAGAAAGCCAACACAATGATAGCAGCCTTGAAGAAACAACGACAAGAACTTGTATCGCAAACAGCTACCCTTCGTTCGCAAAACAAGGCTTACGAAAACCAAATAGCCGCACTCGAAAACAAACTCAATAATATCAACAACACATACAACGAAGATGCAACAGCCGACACAGTTTCGGATATAGACATCAATTGGATGATGCCCGTACTACCCAACGACCTTGAAGAAGAGGCACGCCGTCGCGAAGAACAAGAGCGCGAGCGTCGCGAAGAGGAAGAGCGCGAGCGAATAGCCGAGAAGGAGCGTCGCGCTGCTCACGAGGAGTCATCGCAAATGAGTTTGTGGTAAAATTATTTTATCAAGCAACTAACAACAAGTATATATATGAAACAGAAACTTTCAGAATATCTCGACATTGTAAACGACAGCCTTGCCGCTATCAACTACCCTCAAGAACCCGATACACTGTATGCCCCCATTCGCTACGAACTATCATTGGGTGGTAAGCGCATACGCCCTGTACTGATGCTTATGGCGTGCGAACTCTTTGGAGGCGACATCAATCAAGCCATATCGCCGGCTATGGGCTTGGAGATATTCCACAACTTCACACTGTTGCACGACGATGTAATGGACAAGTCGGAGTTGCGTCGTGGCAAACCCACCGTACACAAGGTATGGGACGAAAACCACGCCATCCTATCGGGCGATGCGATGCAGATTATCGCCACTCAACACATAGCACAAGTTGCTCCCCGTTTGCTGCCATCGGTAATGGAAACATTCTTGAAAACTGCACTTGAAATATGCGAAGGTCAGCAATTCGATATGGAGTTTGAGTTGCGCAAAGACGTAACCACCGATGAGTACATCAATATGATACGCCTTAAAACAGCCGTACTGTTGGGCTGCGCATTGAAGATAGGCGCATTGATAGCAGGCGCACCTGTGGCACAAGCCAATTCGCTGTACCGATTTGGCGAAAACTTGGGATTGGCATTCCAACTGCAAGATGACTTCTTGGACGTATATGGCGACCCTATTATTTTCGGTAAGAATATAGGTGGCGACATCCTCAACGAGAAAAAGACATTTATGCTCATCGAGGCGATGCGAATGGCCGAAGGCAAGGACAAAGAAACCCTTGCACATTACTTGGGTAACAACGATGTAGAGCCTTGCGAGAAGGTTGAAGCCATCACAGCCGTTTACAACAACTTGGGTATTGACAAGTTGTGCCGCGAAAAGATGGAGGAATACTACAACGCAGCACTTGCCTGTATGGATGAAATTCTCGTTCCCGAAGACCGTAAATTGCCACTCTTGGCATTGGCACAGTCATTGATGAATCGCGACCATTGATATGCCTTACCGCCGACTTCCCAATACCGACACAGCGCGTATCGGTGCACTTCGCAAGGCTATAGATATGGAGATGCGACAGACGCCCGATAACCAACCGGCCTCGTTCAAGACACTGAATGAGGCAAAGGTTTTGTGCAGCCGTTTTGAAGCAGCCGTAAAGCAATTTCGCTTTCACTACGACGAAATGGCCAAATGTAACAAGCGTTTCCAGCCCTTGTGCCGTATGGCCCGTTTGTATGTATCGCACTTCATTCAGGTACTCAATATGACCATCCTGCGCAATGAGATAAAGGCCGAATACAAAGAGTTGTACCAACTATCGCCCGACGACTACACCCTACCCGACCTCGCAAGCGAAAAAGCCCTTGTCGAGTGGGGACAACGCATAATCGATGGCGAGAACAAGCGATTGGCTCAACGAGGTGGCACACCTATATACAACCCCACCATAGCCAAGGTAAGAGTTCACTACGACATCTTCATAGAGGCGCGTTATGAGCGCGACCGTTACAAGAAACAGATGCAACGCTCGCTCGACCAACTCAACTCGTTACGCGAAGAGATAGACGCCCTTATCCTCAAGATATGGGATGAGGTAGAATCGCACTATAACACCATAGCCGGCGAGGAACGCATCGAAAAGTGTCGCAAATACGGTATCATATATTACTATCGTAAAAACGAAAAGAGACCTATATGATAGACAGCCATACGCACATCTATATGGAAGAGTTTGACACCGATCGCAACGATGTCATAACACGCGCCATCAAAGCCGGTGTGCATCAAATGATACTGCCCAATGTCGATGCCGAAAGCATAGAGCCTCTGCACAAAGCCATTGCACAATACCCTCAATGCCACGCTGCAATGGGGCTGCACCCAACCTCGGTAACGGCCGACTTTCGCTCACAATTATCGACAATACGCTCCCTGTTTGACTCGCACCACTACTGTGCCGTAGGCGAGATAGGTATCGACCTCTATTGGGACAAAACATTTCGCAATGAGCAGTGCGAAGCCTTTGCCACACAAATCGAATGGGCGCGCCAACTTGGGCTGCCCATTATAATACACTCGCGCGAGGCTTTCGACACAACGCTGGAGGTTTTGCAACAGTTTCCCAAAGATAGCGTCAGAGGCGTATTTCACAGTTTCACCGGCACAGCCCTGCAAGTAGCCGAAATCAGGGAAAAGGTGGGCGACTTCTACTTTGGCATCAACGGCATTGTCACGTTCAAGAATGCGCACCTTGAGGAGTTGGTAACAGCCATCGGCATAGAACGCATATTGCTCGAAACCGATGCACCCTACCTCGCCCCCACTCCCCACCGAGGCAAGCGCAACGAGCCTGCCTATATACCCTATATGGCTGCTCGCACAGCACAAATATTGAACACGACTATCGAGGAGGTCGATAACGCAACAACACACAACACACGCACACTATTCGGCATATAACGTATGAATTGGGATTTGGCATTAGAAATATTTGGCACCATAGTTGGACTTATATACCTCTACTACGAATATAAAGCCCACCGATTGCTATGGGTAATGGGTATCATTATGCCGACAATATCGGTTGGCGTATATTACAACGCCGGACTCTATGCCGATATGGGTATTAACATCTACTACATACTTGCCGGAGTATATGGGTATGTAGTATGGACATTCCGAAACAAACAGCGCAGGCAAGTAGAACTACCCATTACGCGTATGCCTCGCAAGGCTTATATCTACACAACAGCCCTTCCAATATGCCTACACAGCATAATATACTATATATTGGAATATTTCACCGACAGCACAGTACCGTCGTGGGATGCCTTCACGACAGCACTCAGCGTAATAGCAATGTGGATGCTGGCTCGCAAATACATCGAGCAATGGTGGTTGTGGATTGTGGTAGATGTTGTATCGGCAGGGCTATATATATATAAAGGTATATACTTCTATGCAGGGCTATATGCGCTATATGCCGTTATAGCCGTACTCGGTTATTACAATTGGAAAAAACTAATGTCGAATGAAAACAATCAATCCATATAAATACCCGACAACAGTAGTCGTAGGCAACGGCGAGTTTCCTCAAGCATCATTGCCCCTTGAGATAATAGACAACGCCCAAACCATTGTTGTGTGCGATGGCGCAGCCAACCACTACATCCCTACGGGTCGCAAATTCGACATCATCATAGGCGACGGCGACTCGATGCTGCCCGAGATTCGCAAGGAGTATGCCTCACGCATCATCATATCGTCGTGTCAGGAAACCAACGACCAAACCAAGGCCGTACAACACCTTGCATCGCAAGGCGTTAAAGACATAGCCATAGTAGGCGCAACCGGCAAGCGCGACGACCACACGTTGGGCAACATAAGTCTGCTTATAGAATACTTCAAGCAAGGTATTACGGCACGCATCTATACCGACCACGGCATTTTCATTCCGGCACAAGGCAACACAACGATACAGACGCGCGTAGGTCAGCAAATATCCATATTCAATTTTGGCTGCACTGAACTATCGGCACAGGGCCTGAAATACCCCATTCGCCCCTTCGACAATTGGTGGCAAGGCACACTTAACGAAGCCACAGCCGACCATTGCATCATAAACGCCAACGACTTGTACCTTATATACCTTGCGCTATAAGATGAAAAGAGTAAGAGTATATATCGAACGCTCGGACAACGGGCAATATACTGCAACACCCGACAGCGACTTGCAGCATAGCATAAGCGGCAAGGGCAACACGCGCGAAGAAGCCATTAACGACTTGAAGGTAGCATATCAATGCCTTACCGACTATTTCGACTCCGAAGGAACATCCTATCCCACAATAGAGTTTGACTTCATAGATAAGAATATCTAACACTCCATCCTCACCCCTTTGTAGGCTTTATAGCCACTACTCACCTACCTGAAGGGCAGAAAATCAACATAAAAAAAGGTAAGCAACTTATATTTCGTTACTTACCTTATGACTTGTTGCGGAGGCCGGATTCGAACCAACGACCTTTGGGTTATGAGCCCAACGAGCTACCACTGCTCCACTCCGCGATGTTTACGAGTGCAAAGATACGGCATTTTACCATTCCTACCAAATTTTTAAATAGAAAAATATGTTAAATATATCGATATTTATCATATCAAACTCATATTCAAACAAATAGAATATGCAAAATAACTTTGTTTTAAAAAATACTTGCATTTAGCAATAAATTTTGTAATTTTGCACGGTTTTAAAATATTTGTGCAATTCAATAGTTAACAGGATGTCCGACGCAACATATCAACTCATTGTAGAAGTGGCACGCCAACTCTTTGCTCGCAAGGGATTGACCAACACTACTATGAACGACATAGCCCAAGAGGCCAACAAGGGTCGTCGCACCATATATACTTATTTCAATAATAAAAACGATATATATTGGGCAGTAATTACATCCGAGATGAATCGTTTGTATGAAAAGTTGGAAGCCGTCGTAAATAAGGATCTCCCCCCCAACGAAAAGTTAGAGGCATACATCGACGCACGCCTCGAAGGTATTCGCGAGATAGTACTTAGAAACGGCTCGTTGCGTGCCGAGTTCTTTCGCGACATCACCGAGGTTGAGCGCGCACGCAAGAAGATTTCATCGGGCGAGATAGATTTATTGCGTCGTATTCTCGATGAAGGCGTGAGCAAAGGTAAATTTATTGTCCACAACTCACTTGCCACAGCCACCATACTACACTGTGCATTCAAGGGGCTTGAAGTACCCTACATCAACAACAACTTTAGCGAAGTAGGTGTAGAACGCAACCGTATTCGTTGCCTCATTACCGACTTTATGCTATATGGTATTATGCGATAAGATTACATTATTAACCCTCCCACCACTTGCAAGAGAGTGGATAAAGGGAAAAATAAAATAGAAAGAATATGAAATTACTTGAAGGAAAAGTTGCTGTCGTTACCGGTGCAGCACGAGGCATTGGCAAGGCCATTGCTCTGAAATTTGCTTCGGAAGGTGCCGATGTTGCATTTACCGACCTTGTTATCGACGAAAACGCTAAGGCTACAGAGGCTGAAATAGCAGCCCTTGGTGTTCGTGCCAAAGGTTATGCATCGAATGCCGCCAACTACGACGACACTCATAACGTTGTTGCCGAGATTATGAAAGACTTTGGTCGCATCGATATTCTCGTAAACAATGCAGGTATCACTCGCGACGGTTTGATGATGCGTATGGATGAGAAACAATGGGATGCAGTTATCACTGTCAACCTCAAGTCGGCATTCAACTTTATCCACGCCGTTACACCCATTATGATGCGTCAAAAAGGTGGCAGCATCATCAATATGGCATCGGTAGTGGGCGTATCGGGTAATGCCGGACAAGCCAACTACTCGGCATCTAAGGCAGGTATGATAGGTCTTGCCAAGTCTATTGCCAAAGAACTCGGCTCGCGTGGTGTACGCGCCAACGCTATTGCTCCGGGCTTCATCGTTACCGATATGACTGCACAACTCAGCGAAGAGGTGCGCGAGGCTTGGGCAAAACAGATACCTTTGCGTCGTGGTGGCACACCCGAGGATGTTGCGAACGTAGCCACATTCTTGGCATCTGACCTCTCTTCGTATGTAACAGGTCAAGTTATCCACTGCTGTGGCGGTATGAATATGTAATAATAGGAGTTACTCCACACATACAACGAGCGATGCTACTCAACAGCGAGTATAGCATCGCTCGATTTTTATCGGCATATTGCATTTACCGTCGAAATCTACCACTCATTTTTATCTACTTTCAACACTAAATATAGTGACAAAAGAGGGGGTGTGTTTCAGAAAAATTATATAAGTTTGCCATCAAATTATATTATGATGAATTGTAGCAATAGAATCACACAAAGAGCCTTGATACTTATCGCAGCAATAGTGGTAAGCATCGCAACGCACGCAACACCCACCACCGATGGCGACACAATAGCCCACGCACTCGACGAGGTGTCGGTGGTAAGTTTCTATCGCACCAATCTGCGCAACACAGGCACTACCCTATCACGCAAAGATATTACGCTGCAAAACAAGGGACAAGAGCCGTCGTTTATCATAGCGCGTATGCCATCGGTCTTTGCATACAGCGACACAGGAAATGAGTATGGTTACTCTTACTTCAGGATGCGAGGTATCGACCAGAGTCGCATCAACATCACCCTCGACGGTATGCCACTCAATGACGGCGAGGATATGGGGGTATATTTCTCCAACTTCCCCGATTTGCTGTCGAGTATGCACTCGATAAAGGTTGAGAACGGTGCTAACATCGACAACAACGGTGCGGCAGGATATGCCGGCAGTGTAAACTTCGAGTCGATAGACTTGCTTCGCGACACGACATCGAGCGCGTATGCCGGATATGGCAGTTTCAACACGCTGAAGGTAGGTGCCGAATATAACACCGGCCGCAAAGGCAAGTTTGCCGGACACTTCAAGGTTACTCACCAGCAGAGCGACGGTTATCGCGAGAATGCCTACAACAACTCACAATCGGTATTTATCAAGTTGGGATATTACATCAACGAGCGTCATAAGATAGACCTGCTGAGTTTCGTGGGACAGTCGCGCAACGGAATGGCTTGGATAGGCTCGACTGCCGAGACAATAGCCACAAACCCTCGTGCCAACGGTTGCAGCAAGGAGGAAATCGACCACTATATACAGAACATAAACAAATTGCAATATCAAGGATTCTACGGCGAAAGAACCTCGCTCACGGCCTCATTGTACTACAACTATGCCGACGGGTACTACACATTCGACACCGACAATTATATGCGACTTGTTTATGACCCGACGTGGCAAACAACAGGCGAGATAGTGCGTTACGACCAACGTTTTCACTACATAGGAGGCAACGTGGCAGCCAAATTTCGCCTCAAGCCGTTTGTCATTACCACAGGCATCAACGCATCGACATTCAATCGCCGACACATCGGCAGCAACAACTTGCAGGAAGATATCCTATGGGATAACACCGGCTACAAGAACGATGTAAGCATCTTTGTAAAAGGCACATACAGTTATCGCAGCCTCACCGTGGGAGCCAATGTGCAATATCGTTATGCCGACTTCACCTACCGTGGTGACCTACCCTTCACGCCCGTATGCTGGAACTTCCTCAACTGGTCGGCCAACGCACGATGGCGATTGAACGATGCCCACTCGGTGTATGCAAGTGCCACACAGACACATCGCGAGCCTACACGCAGCGATATGTTTGGAGGCGAGGAGAACTATACCACCCTGTACACTACACAAGCCGAGAGTGTGATAGATTGCGAGGTAGGATATAACATTGACCTTAAGAACTTTACAGCCAACATTAACCTATACTATATGGACTTCAGTAACGAATTGATACTGAGTGGAGCCATAGGCAGCAACGGACAGCCCATACACACCAACGCGGCCAACAGTTATCGCACAGGTGTAGAGTTATCGGCACAATACTATCCCATAAAAGGATTGCGACTTGTCAACAACAGCAGTTACTCGGTCAACCAAGTGCAGCACAACGACATAACCCTCACGCACGTCCTCAGCCCGTCGTGGATTGTAAACCAAGAGATAGGATACACCATAGCCGGATTTGATGTAGGCATCGTAATGAACTATCGCAGCAGTATGTACTTCGACCTCGCCAATCAATATCGCATCGACGACTCATTGCGTTTCAATCTGTCTCTTGGCTACACCTATCGCAACATAACAGCCGGCATATACATCAACAACGTTTTCGACGAGCGCAGTTATGCCAATGGTATGATGGGAGCAACCGGCCCACTCTATTTCATAAGCGCACCTCGCAACTTCTTTGTCGATGTAAGAGTAAGATTCTGAATACTCTACATAAAAACGCAGTATCGAAAACTTTTAACATAATTATTTTTGTTTTACATACTCTTATTACTACCTTTGGCAGCAGAGAGAGAGAATAATCACCCAAACTGCATAAATATGAAAAAGTTATTAACTCTACTGTTCATCACTTTGTGTAGCAATGCCATAGCACAAGAGGCTCAAAACACAGAGAGCCTAAACGGCACTGTAGTAATAGGAGATGCCATTGAACAAACCGATGTAAAAGCCACGACGCAACCCACCGACGCCCCCACCGAAAACCAACCCGTCATCAAAGACCGTTCGGCACGCAAGGGCTACAGAGGTTACGTCAATGTTACCCCCACTTGCGTAACATTAAGAGGTCTTTTTGCCGAAGTCAGCACCACACACGGTAAGCAGTTCAACCCCTACCTATTTGTGGGAGGTGGTGTAGGTGTTATGCTCGATTATAGAAGCAACTCGGGAGAATACGACTACGCCCAATTTATGATACCTGTGTATGTAGCCTTGAAAGGTAATGTAGGCCGACGTATGGCGCAATTCACCTACGGTATTCGCGCCGGATGGGCTTGGGGCAAAGCCTACCTGAGCGACCTCGATGACAACGGTGCGCCCAACGAAACATACGATTGGTGTGGAGGCTTCTACAGCAACTACAGCATAGGATTGCGCCTTGCCTTCACGCCCCAATATGCACTGCGTATAACCCCCGAAATGAGTACCTATTTGGGCAGTTATATCAACCTCACATTCGGCTTAAGACTTGGATTTGAATTTTGATTATAATAGGCTGAAACATATTGTACAAGCCTACTAAAACAGTCAAACGAGAAGCCACAACGATATTAATTTTTATTAACATTTGTAATAATGTAAATATATACATTTTACCTATCTTTGCAAATAGATTTCATCACGTTAATAAACATAATTTATGAGGAGAATTTTAACATTTATGCTTGTATTGGCTTGCTGCGCCGGTACTGCTTTTGCCAAGGATGTACTCTATCTAAAAAATGGCAGCATTATTAAAGGAAATTTGGTAGAACTTATCCCTTCGGGCGATGTTAAGTTTACGACATCAGACGGAAGTGTTTTTGTATATCCAGCCAAGGATGTAACAATGTTGGAAAAAGAGTCGCAAGACAGCCAACAAAAAGACGTACTCTATCTCACCAACGGCAGCATTATCAAAGGCTACTTTAAGGAGATAAAAATGACCGGCAAGGTATCATTTGAAACATCCGACGGCAGCCTCTTTGTCTATCCTATTACCGAGGTAAAGAAGATGGACAAGACCGAGGTAAAGGCACAAGCGCAACAACAAAGTAATTCATACAATCGCACTCAAGGTCGCAACTATACTCAAAACCAATCATACAACCGTACACAAAACTATGCCGGCGCAAGTCAAAGCAACTACACACGCAAGGGTGGAGCAACAGCAGATGAAAGTCGCCACGTTGCACCCGAAGGTTTCAGGGCCTTTGTCAACTTTGTTCCTGCCAAAGGTTTTGTAATCGAAGATTACGGTTATGGCTACAGTTGGGGATTGAGTGCCACAATAGGTCGCCAATTCAACAAAAAATTCTTTATGGGTGGTGGTATTGGCTTCGATATGTTAGTAGATGAGGATAGTTATAGTTATGACTATATGATCCCATTCTACGCTGCCATCAAGGGTAATGTAGGACAACGCGTAGCACAATTTACATACGGAGCAAGAATGGGTTTTGCAGTATGTGAAGACTATGATTATGACTACTACAAATATGGCTACGACTATGATGTCACAGCAAGTTTCTACTTAAACCTCAGCGTAGGTTTGCGTCTTGGATTTACACCCAACTTTGCCTTAAATATCACCCCCGAAATGGACATCTATGCCGGTGGTTATACAAACGTAGGTATCGGCTTGCGATTGGGCTTTGAATTTTAACGCATACACATTTACCTAATTAATAACACACACTGATATGAAAAGATTATTTTTAATCATCGCAGCCATCTGCACATTTGCAGGTGTTGCTCAAGCACAAAAACTCGTAGAGGGTGATTTGACATTTTTGCAAGACGTAACCGAGTTGCAAGTTGAAATAACGTGGGACGGCACCATTATCGAAGGCAAGACCGAGGAGGAGTATATCTCGAGCCGTAAAGAGGCAAAAGAAGAGGGCTTCGAGACTTGGAAAATGAAATGGTATGAAGAGGACCGAGCCGTAATGCGTAATCGCCTAACGGAAGCCTTCACCGGCTCGTTGAAGAAACGTTCGGAAGTTACGGTTACCGACACAGCCCGTTACAAAGTAATATTCAACATCGACCGTATTGAGTTTGGTATTGTTTACCCCAGCACATACACCAAAACTTGGTCAACCATTCATTTTGTCGATACCGAAACCGGCGAAACAATGGCTGTAATGACCTACGAAAAGATGCGCTCGGGTACTGATTGGGTTGTTGCCTCAACCAAGTATTTCATTGCCGACAAGTTGGGTAACACAACTGCCAAATGGCTTGTCAAAAACAAATACATAAACAAGAAATAAGAGACAGGCAACTAATATAATTACATATTAGGCTCAACTGCAATACAATAGGCTCAATCATAATACAAGATACAGTTGTATTACAGTAAAAGAAACAACTATACAACATTTGTCCACATAGGGGTAACGCCCCTATGTGGCATATTGCTAAATAAAGGGAGTGTAGAATAAATGCTATAACACCATTATAAGTGCTATAAAAAATTATGAAACAAATAGAACTAAAAGAGTTAAATGATATAATATATCATTCAAGCCCTATAACCATCACAGCCGAGCAAATGAGTGCTGTAAAAGAGAGTTATGAGTTTCTGAAAGAGTTTTCACACGACAAGGTTATCTATGGCATCAACACAGGATTTGGCCCTATGGCGCAATATCGCATAGATGATGACAAACTCACTGCTCTGCAATACAACATTATACGCAGCCACTCGACCGGTGCCGGAGAGCCTCTTGCGCCCCAATATGTAAAGGCTGCTATGATAGCACGATTATACACTTTCTTACAAGGAAAATCGGGAGTTCATCACGAACTGATAGAGTTGTTGGCAGCCTTTATCAATAACGACATCATCCCCTATATACCCGAACACGGCAGCGTAGGTGCAAGTGGCGACCTCGTACAATTGGCGCATATGGCACTGACACTGATAGGCGAAGGCGAGGTATTCTATCGTGGAGAGAAACGCAGCACAGCCGATGTACTGAAGGAACTCAACCTAAAGCCCTTCACGATGCACATTCGCGAAGGCCTTTCGGTATCGAACGGAACAAGCGTAATGACAGGATTGGGTGTTATAAATCTTATCAATGCCAAGAAACTGTTGCATTGGGCTACAGTAGGTTCAGTAATGATGAACGAAATAGCCTCATCGTACGATGACTTTATGTCGGAAGAACTTAATGCCACCAAACTCCACAACGGACAACGCTATGTGGCACAGGCTATGCGACACATAGCCGGCGACAGCAGATGCTTGCGCAATCGCACTCAAGAGTTATACGACCAACACCACGAAGAACGCGTGTTTGAGCATAAGGTACAACCCTACTACTCGCTACGTTGCGTTCCACAAGTATTGGGTCCCATATACGACACGTTGAAGAACTGCGAGGAGGTACTTATCAACGAGATAAACAGTGCCAACGACAACCCCATAGTAGATGCCAAGACCCGTATGGTATATCACGGTGGCAACTTCCACGGCGACTACGTTTCGTTCGAGATGGACAAGATGAAAATAGCCATAACGAAACTCACTATGCTGTGCGAACGACAAGCCAACTACCTCTTCCACGATCGCATTAATGGCATACTGCCTCCGTTTGTAAATATGGGCGAATTGGGCCTCAACTACGGCTTGCAAGCATCGCAATTCTTGGCAACCTCGACAACAGCCGAGTGTCAGACATTGTCCAATCCTATGTATGTACACAGCATCCCCAACAACAACGACAACCACGACATCGTAAGTATGGGTACCAACTCGGCACTGATAGCCCGTCGTGTTATTGACAACAGTTATCAAGTATTGTCGGTACTCTTTATGGGTATGGTACAGGCCGTAGATATATTGAACATAAAAGAGAATTTATCGGCAAAGACTCGCAAGGTATATGATGAGATAAGAAGTTTCTTCCCTGCATTCAAGGAAGATCCCATCCTCTACCCTGCCGTTGCCAACACCATAGATTATTTACAAAAAATAGATTTAGAAGACTTGACACTATGAAATATGCACTTGTTACAGGCGCAAGTCGTGGTATAGGTCGTGCCATAGCCGTACGCCTTGCACGCGAAGGTTACAACATCATAATCAACTATCGCTCGAACGACAGCGAAGCCGAGGCAGCCTTGGAGGAGGTACGCCAAGCCGGCAGCGACGGCTGTTTGATGCGTTGCGATGTGAGCGACCGAGAAGCCCTCACACAACACATCGAAGAGTGGCAGGCGTCACACCCGGGCGAATACATCGAAGTATTGGTAAACAATGCCGGTATTCGCAAGGACAACTTGCTGATGTGGATGAGCCACGAGGAGTGGCGCAGCGTGCTCGACATCAACTTGGAGGGCTTTTTCGCTGCCACACAAGCCGTTCTTAAAGATATGCTTGTGAAGAAAAACGGACGCATCATCAACATCGTATCCCTGTCGGGCTTGAAAGGTATGCCCGGCCAAACCAACTACTCGGCAGCCAAGGGTGCTATTATAGCCGCCACCAAGGCATTGGCGCAAGAGGTAGCCAAGAAGCGCGTAACAGTGAATGCCATTGCGCCCGGATTTATAGCCACCGACCTTACCGGTGACCTCGATGAAGGCGAATTGAAAAAACTCATTCCCACAGGTCGCTTTGGCAAACCCGAGGAGGTAGCAGCCCTTGCAGCCTTCTTGGCATCGCCCGACGCAGCCTACATAACAGGCGAAGTGATATCAATAAATGGTGGACTCTATACATAAGAAAGAATGAGGAGAAGAGTAGTAATAACAGGTATGGGCATACACTCGTGCTTGGGATATAACCTTGAGGCCGTCAAAGAGTCACTGTACAACAGCATATCGGGTATCGGAGTAGATTTGTCGCGCTACGATATGGGCTTTGCATCGCCATTGACCGGTATCATAGAACGCCCCGACTTGAAATCGTTGCTCGACCGTCGCAGCCGCCATTACCTTGCCGAAGAGGGCGAATATGCCTACATAGCAACATTGGCAGCAATGCAACAAGCAGGTATCGATGCACAATTTATAGAGGAAAAGGAAGTGGGCATATTGTACGGCAATGACAGTTCGGCTGCTGCCGTAATAGAATCGGTGGATATTGTTCGCGAGAAGAAAAAGACAGCACTTGTAGGTGCCAATGCCGTATTCAAAGCAATGAACTCGACCATAACAATGGCCCTATCGACCATATTCGGGTTGCGAGGAATCAACCTCACCATATCGGGTGCTTGTGCCAGCAGTTCGCACGCCATAGGACTTGGCTATATACTCATACGCGATGGCTTGCAAGAGTGCATAGTATGTGGAGGAGCGCAGGAGGTAAACGCCTATGCAGTAGGCTCGTTCGATGGACTTGGAGCATTCTCAAAACGCGCCAACGCACCCACCGAGGCCTCACGTCCATTCGACAAAGATAGAGATGGTCTTGTGCCCGGAGGTGGAGCAGCAACGGTAATCATCGAGAGTTACGAATCGGCCATAGCGCGAGGTGCCGAGATTATAGCCGAGATTGAGGGCTACGGCTTCTCATCGAACGGCAAGCATATATCGGTACCCAATGTCGAAGGCCCTGCCCGCTCATTGCGAATGGCACTTGCCGATGCAGGCCTTGAAGCATCGGAGATACCCTACATCAACGCACACGCCACATCGACACCCGTAGGCGATGCCAATGAAGCCAAAGCCATCGACGAGGTATTCGGAGCATACAAGCCCTACGTCACCTCGACCAAATGCTACACCGGACACGAAATGTGGATGGCAGGAGCCAGCGAGGTAATATACTCGATACTGATGATGAAAAATAACTTTATCGCAGCCAACCTGAATTACCACGAAGGCGATGAAGCCACATCGCTGCTGAACATCCCTTCGCAACGAGTGGATGTATCGTACGATCGCTTCCTTACCAATTCATTTGGTTTCGGTGGTACCAATTCGTCACTGATTATCAAAAATTTTAAAGCATAACACATTAATACAATCTAATAATATGACAAGAGAAGAAATTATTGAACAAATTCGCGCAGTGCTTGCCGAAGAGTTTGAAGTGGACATCGAAACCATTCAACCCGACGCCCCTTTGATGCAAACACTCGACCTCGACAGCCTCGATATGGTTGATATCGTTGTACTTATCGAAAGAAACTTCGGATTCGTTGTTACCGGTCAGGACTTTGTAGGAATCAAGACATTTGAGGACTTCTACAATATGATAATAGACCGTAAAATGGCCGAGAAATAAGATAAGAGTATGCCACAGTGGAAAGGTAAGACACGTGGAGGAAAGTTTGGCTACCTATTCTTCATATATCTGATACGATATTTGGGAGTAGGAGCAGCCTACACATTCTTATATTTTGTCGTGGCATATTTCCTACTCTTTGCACGCAAGGCATCGAGTGCGATAAAAGATTTTGCCCGTAAGGGGTTGGGCTACAACCGTTGGGAAGCGTGGAAGTTGTCTTGTCGCAACTTCTACAGTTTGGGGCAGATACTTATCGACAAGATGGCTATCCTCAACGGTATGAACGACCGTTATGAGTTTGAGTTTGAAAACTATGAGCCGTTTTTGAACGTACTCAATGCCGAGTGTGGCGTAGTGATGATAGGTGCGCACGTGGGCAATTGGGAGTGTGGAGCGCCGTTCTTTGGCAGTTATGGTAAGAAAATAAACGTTGTGATGTTCGATGCCGAGTATCGCTCGATAAAGGAGGTACTCGAAGAGAACAAAAACTTAGAGAGCGACTACAAGGTGATACCCGTCAATGCCGACTCGCTATCGCACGTTTTTCTTATCAACGACGCCATACAGAAGAACGAATATGTGTGCTTTCAAGGCGACAGATATGTAAACGAGGATAAACTACTCTATGCCGACTTCTTGGGACATAGAGCAGCCTTCCCGGCCGGCCCGTTCCTCCTTGCCACACGAATGAAAACACCCATTGTATTCTACTACGCAATGCGCGAGAAAGGTCGCAAATACACCTTCCACTTTGAGGTAATAGAGCCTATCAAACGCAGCAAAGAGGTAAAAGCCGAGGAGGTACTGTTAAACCGATATGTAGAATCGCTTGAACGCATTGTAAAGAGATATCCCGAACAGTGGTTCAACTATTATAAATTCTGGGAGTGCGACAAATAACGTCAACTGCCAACAACACTATAATGAATAAATTATGAAAATGTTTCCTTCATTACAAGAGCGATATTCACGCGAAAGGCTCAATGCCATAGAGGCACAAAGAGCAGCACAAGAGATAGCCTTTGCTCCTGTTGTGTTTCAGATATCACGATTGATGATAAAATTTGGCATATTAGATATGTTGCGAGAGCGTCGCGACGGTATGACAATGCAAGAAATCGAGCAAGAGACAAAATTGTCGCACTATGCCGTACAAGTATTGTTGGAGTCGTCGTTGACCATAGGAACAGTATTGTATCGCGATGAGCGTTTCCACTTGTCGAAGACAGGTTGGTTCTTATTGACCGACAAGATGGCTCGCGTCAATATGGACTTCAATCACGATGTCAACTATTTAGGTCTGTTCAATCTTGAGGAGGCACTACTCAATGGCAAGCCCGAGGGATTGAAAGTATTTGGCGAGTGGCCTACTATATATGAGGGACTGTCGCAACTGCCTGCCGATGCGCAAAAGAGTTGGTTCGGTTTTGACCACTACTATTCGGACTGCTCATTTGCACAAGCACTTGAGATAGTATTCTCAAACAAGCCTCGCACCCTGCTCGACGTAGGAGGCAATACCGGTAGATGGGCGCAACAATGCGTGGCGTACAACCAAGATGTGGAGGTAACCATTATGGACCTGCCACAACAACTCGAACTGATGCGCAAAGCCGTAGCCGGCACTCCGGGTGCTGAACGCATACACGGTCACGGAGCCAATCTGCTCGACCCGGCCGTAAAATTCCCCACACCGTTCGATGCTATATGGATGAGCCAATTCCTCGACTGCTTCTCGGAGGAGGAGGTTACAAGCATCTTGTCGCGCGCAGCAGCATCGATGACCGACGACTCGCGCTTGTACATTATGGAAACATTCTGGGAACGTCAGCAATTTGAAACAGCAGCCTACTGCCTCACACAAACAAGCGTTTACTTTACAGCACTTGCCAACGGAAACAGCAAGATGTACCACAGCGACGATATGGCTCGCTGTGTAGCCAATGCCGGTCTTGAGGTTGAAAAGATTTACGACGGACTGGGTATGGGTCACAGTATTATGCAATGTAAACTAAAAAGATGATAACCCGATGCTCAAAGGCGACGAAATACTGCAATTAATACCCCAACGCCCCCCTATTGTTATGGTAGATACGTTCTACGGCATAGAGGGCGAACAATCGATGTCGGGGCTGACAGTAACTCCCGACAATATATTTGTAGAAGATGGAGAGTTGCAAGAGAGTGGTATCATCGAGCATATAGCACAAAGTGCCGCTGCAAGAATAGGTTACATCTTCACCCGTAAGGGCGAAGCCGTACCATTGGGATTTATAGGCTCGGTCGATAAGATGCAACTACACACACTGCCCCCCGTAGGGAAGCAACTACACACCACTATTACAGTGGTGCAAGAGGTAATGGGTATAACCCTTATACGCGCCGAAGTAGTGTGCGACAATGAGCCTGTGGCACAATGCAATATGAAGATATTCCTGGAACTGAACAATGAAGAAAAAGCATAAACAACGCCCTGCGGCATTGGTTAATCGTACTCGCATACGGGTAAGATTCAGCGAGGTTGACTCGATGAATGTGGTGTGGCACGGCGAATATGTACGCTACTTTGAAGACGGTCGTCAAGCCTTCGGTCGTGAATATGGCATAGATTACAGCGACTTTATCAAGTACGGATATGTTGCCCCCATTGTTGACCTGAAGGTGCAGTATAAACGTTCGCTAACCTTCAGCGAGGAGGCTATAATAGAGACACGCTATATAGCCTGCGACACAGCCAAACTTATCTTCGACTACATCATCTATCGTGCCGAGGATATGAGTGTGGCAGCCACAGGAAGCAGCGAACAGGTATTTCTTAACAAGAATGGGGAAATGGAGTTGAACTCGCCCTTGTTTTACAAAGAATGGAAAGAGAAATGGCAAGTAGAACAACAGCACGCATAGTGAGCGACAATATCATCAGCGCATTGGGCTTTACGACAGCCGAGAATATGGCTGCGATGCACCAATACAAGAGTGGTATAGCCCTGCATAAGCGTGATGATATAGCATCCACTCCCATACAAGCAGCCCTTATCGATCGCGATAAATTGGCAACAAAGGCAAGGGAGAGGGAGTTGAGCAATTATTCGCTGCTCGAGCAACTCTTTATACTCTCTATTGCCGACACATTGGCACAAGCCGGTATGGAACACCCGGCAGCCCACACAGCCCTTATCCTATCGACCACAAAAGGTAACGTAGATGCACTTGCCCATACGGCAGACGTGCCATCGGAGGCATTCTTGTCGTACACAGCGCAGCGTGTGGCAGCCTATTGGGGTATCGATGCGCAAGATACCGTTGTCGTGTCGAATGCCTGCATATCGGGCGTGTCGGCTCTTGTTATTGCATCGCGATTGATAGGAGACGGCAGTTACGACAATATTATAGTAGCCGGTGGTGATGTATTATCACCATTTATAACAAGTGGCTTCTTGTCGTTCAAGTCAATCAGTACACAACCTTGTCGCCCCTACGATGCCCTGCGTGACGGGCTAAACTTGGGCGAGGCGTGTGGCAGTGTACTGCTGTCGGGCAACGGCAATGAGAGCGATATAGCCATTACGGGTGGTGCCATCACCAACGACGCCAACCACATATCGGGACCCTCGCGCACCGGCGACGGACTCTATTACGCCATACGGAATGCTATGAACGAGGCCGGTGTATCGGTTGAGGATGTAACATTTGTCAACGCACACGGTACGGCTACAGCCTACAACGATGAAATGGAGTCGAAGGCTATACATTGGGCGCAACTGCAAGAGAAACCTGTGAACAGTATGAAGTCCTATTTCGGCCATACATTGGGCGCATCGGGAGTTATCGAGAGCATTGTATGCGCTCACGCACTGCAAGAGAATTTTATTCCCGGCACGCTCAACTACTCGGAGTGTGGCGTACCCTGCCCACTTGTTGTTTCGGACAGACATATAGAAGGAGCGACATCGCGCGTATGCGTAAAGACAGCATCGGGATTTGGTGGTTGCAATGCAGCCTTGATACTACAAAAGGGCAGCGTACACCCCCAACCCACTACCCTACCTGCCACAACCGAGTGTGTATCGGTAGTAGAGATAGATAACGCCACGCTGAAGGTCGATAATAACATCGGCTATGAAGCAACCGACGAGGATAAAAGTTTTGCCACCTTTATACGAGGAGCATACAAGAGCCTCGACGGAAAAAATCAGAAATTTTACAAAATGTCCGATTTATGCAAATTGGGCTATGTAGCAGCCGAGGCGTTACTACAAAATTGTATTAATTTTGCACCCGAAGAGGTGGGCATAATATTATCCAATCGCAGTGCATCGCTCGACACTGACCGTAAGCATCAGGATATTATAAGCAGCGACGGCGAATCGTGTGCAGCACCGGCAGTGTTTGTATATACACTACCCAATGTCGTTGCCGGCGAGATAGCCATTCGCCATAAGATACAAGGCGAAAATACATTCTTTATTCAAGAGGAATACGATGCTGCTTGGATGGAGAATTATGCTCGCAAGGTAATGGCACACGATAACTTGAAATATTGCATTGTGGGCAGGTGCGAACTCTTGAAAGAGAATTATCACGCAGAATTTAAACTTATAAAAACTATATAAAATGGAAGAATTGATATTACAACTGAAAGAACAACTTATCAGCGAATTGAACCTCGAAGAGATTACACCCGAAGAGATTGACACCGAAGCACCTCTCTTTGGCGATGAAGGTTTGGGTCTTGACTCAATAGATGCTCTTGAGATTATCCTGATATTGGAACGCAACTACGGCATTAAGATAGAAAATCCCGCTGAAGGTAAAGAGATTTTCTACTCGGTAGGTACATTGGCACGCTATATCGACGCAAACCGTAAGTAAGGAGTTATGCGCCTATATGTTACCGGCATAGGTGTGATATCGGGCATTGGTCGTGGGGTGGAAGAGAATCTTGCCTCACTGCGCAATGGCCGGCACGGTATGGGTAGAGTAAGCCTCTTCCCTACAGCCCTTGATGTACCTGTATGCGAAGTAAAAGAGAGCAACGATATGCTCATACAATCGCTGGGATTGGATAAGGAGTTTCCTTATTCACGCACAGCATTATTGGGTATGGTGGCAGCACAAGAGGCTATAGCCGATGCCGGCTTAACCCGACTCGATGAACGTGTGGGATTTATATCGGGTACATCGGTAGGAGGTATGGATCGTAGCGAAATGTTCTATAACGACTATCGCCAAAACCCCACCGATGGTGGCGACATTCGCCTTACAGCCTCGCACGACTGTGCCGACAGCACACTGCGAATAGCGCAATATTTAGGCATACAAGGTTACACCTCGACTATAAGCACAGCCTGTTCGTCGGCAGCCAACGCCATACTGCTGGGAGCGCGACTTATTCGTTCAGGCAGGCTCGATACGGCCATTGTAGGAGGTGTTGACCCCTTGTGTCGTTTTACACTCAACGGATTTAACTCGTTGAAAATTCTTGATACTGAACACTGTCGCCCCTACGATGAGAGTCGTGCCGGACTCAACTTGGGAGAAGGTGCGGGATATATAGTGCTACAAGCCGAACACGCTGTACGTTGCACGCCCTATTGCCTGCTATCGGGGTATGCCAATGCCAATGACGCATTTCACCAAACAGGCTCGTCGCCCGAGGGAAACGGAGCGTATAACGCAATGCGCCGAGCATTGGAGGTGGCCAATGTACGACCCGAAGAGGTGTCGTATATCAATGTACACGGTACGGGTACGCCATCGAACGATGTGACCGAGAGCCGTGCGATGTTGCGTCTTTTCGGCGAGAAAGTACCCCCATTCGCATCGGTCAAGGGATATATAGGACACGCATTGGCCGGCTCGGAAGGTATAGAGGCAGTATATTCGGTATTGTGTGTGGCACGAGGCATATTCCTGCCCAACATCAACTACCAAACTCCTATTGCCGAAACGATGTTGACACCTGTCACCCGTTATAGCGAAGGTAATAATGTACGACACGTATTGAGCAATGCATTTGGCTTTGGAGGGAACGATTCATCACTACTATTCTCATCGGTCGAAGTATGACAACACACTGCTACATAAAACGTTACGCATCTATTCATCCTACCTCGCAAGTAGATGAGTTGCCCTATTTGCCTGCTACCGAGCCCGATTATAAGCCCATTATAACCAATGCCGGTATGCGCCGACGTATGAGCCACATCATCAAAATGGGTGTTGCCGCAGCACTGCAATGCCTGCCCGAAGATGTGCAACCCGAGGCTATCATTACAGCCACAGGACTTGGTTGCTTGGGCGATACCGAAAAGTTCTTGGGACAATTGCTCGATAACAATGAGCAACTGCTCAACCCTACAGCATTTATACAATCGACATTCAACACCATCGGTGCGCAAGTGGCCTTGATGCGCCATTCGGAGGTATATAACACTACTTATGTGCATCGTGCGCATAGTTTCGAGAATGCCTTAATCGATACGATGATGCTACTTGAGGAGGGTTATCACAACATCCTTACAGGTGCAATAGATGAGATGTATCAGACACCTTATCAGATAAAGAAACGACTTGGACTGCTCGACAATATAACAGCCGGTGAGGGCGCACAATTCTTTATGCTCGATAGCAACAGCGAGGATGCTTGCGCAAAGATAGAACACGTTGCCTGCCAAGTTAATCCTATATCGCCACAACAATTCCTGCTCAACACACTGCAACAGGTGGGTTGGGAGGCTCAAAGCATAGACTTGTGGCTTACCGGCGAGAATGGTAATGCCCAACACGATGCACTATACGCCACTATAAAAGAACATCAATCAACACAATCACGCAATATAAAATTTAAACAACAATGTGGCGAATACCCTACAGCCACAGCATCGGCCGTAGCGCAAGCCATTGAGGAGATAAGACGTGACAATATCGACAGAGTTGTTATATACAACCACTTGCACGACCAACACTCTATTATACTAATAAGCAGT